>NZ_CP009159.1:2192500-2501598 GCF_000739435.1 Actinobacillus suis ATCC 33415 | reverse complement strand
TAATACCTTAAAATCCTGTGGAAATCTTGTAAATTTTCAAGAAAAAATCACTCTAGATTTTTATACAAGCAATTTGTCCAAAATTCCGCTATAATTTCCTCTATTTCTGTCCATCATTTACTAAATAAAAGCAATGAAAGAATCTATTATCAACAAATTAGAAAGCCTAAGTGAACGCCATGAGGAATTACAAGCCTTATTAGGCGATCCATCCGTGATTAACGATCAAGACAAATTCCGTGCTTATTCAAAAGAATATTCACAACTTGAAGAAGTGGTAACCACTTTCAATCGTTGGAAAAAATTAAACAACGATATCGAAGAAGCACAAATTCTGCTTGATGATCCGGATATGAAAGATATGGCGGCGGAAGAAATTGCGGAAAATAAAGCCGAAATCGAAAATTTGGAACAACATTTACAAATCCTATTACTGCCGAAAGATCCGAATGACGAATACAACGCATTCTTAGAGATTCGTGCCGGTACGGGCGGTGACGAAGCAGGTATTTTCGCCGGCGATTTATACCGTATGTACAGCCGTTACTGTGAAAGCAAACGCTGGAGAATCGAGGAAATGTCCGCCAACGAAAGTGAACAAGGCGGATATAAAGAAATCATCGTTAAAATCAGCGGTGAAGGTGTATATGGTCAACTTAAATTCGAATCGGGCGGTCACCGTGTACAACGTGTACCGAAAACCGAATCACAAGGCCGTATCCACACCTCTGCTTGTACGGTTGCAGTAATGCCGGAATTGCCGGAATCTGAAATGCCGGAAATTAACCCAGCAGATTTACGTATCGATACTTATCGTTCATCAGGTGCCGGCGGTCAGCACGTTAATACCACCGATTCTGCGGTACGTATCACGCACATTCCGACCGGTATTGTAGTAGAGTGCCAAGACGAACGTTCACAACACAAAAACAAGGCAAAAGCACTTGCAGTATTAGCTTCTCGTATTGTTCAAGTAGAACAAGAACGCCAAGCGGCAGAACAAGCGGATACTCGCCGTAACTTACTTGGTTCGGGTGACCGTTCGGATAAGATTCGTACCTATAACTACCCACAAGGTCGTGTAACAGATCACCGCATTAACCTAACGGTTTACCGTTTAGATGAAGTGATGAACGGTAAAATTGATGAATTAATTCAACCAATTATTACCGAATACCAAGCGGATCAGTTAGCTGCGCTTTCTGACAACGCTTAATTTAGATCGAAGGTGGGGCTAACCACCTTCACTCTTTTACCCTTACTTTTGGAAAGCAAATATGAATAAAATTTTCTTAGCAACTTCGGTTGCGCTCTTAAGTGCCTGTACCACTTACACCACCAATAACACACCAGCAGCAAGTCGCGAAGCGACAACCCAAAGTTTTATTGGCACATGGGAATGTCGTATGGATGGTGGCAGTATTGCAACAAGTAATAAAGTTGAATTGACACAAGACGGCAAAGCAACTTATTTAGGCAAGATGGTGTTACCGAATGATAATCCGATTTTCAGCTACGATATTAACCGTGAAGGAAGCTGGAGCTACGCTAACCACACCCTAACGTATAAATTTACTCAAGGTAGCGTAAACCGTGCCCATACGGATGAAATTCAGCAAGCATTAAAAATGGATAAAGCGTTAAACAGCTCTGAAAAACAATACTACAATGCTCTGAGCAAACAGATGACGAAAAAGAGCAACCCAATTAATTTAGCAGTAAGTAACTTCGCTCAGAATTCATTTACAATTCAACAAAAAGTGGGAAGTACGGCTCGTACCGGTCATTGTGTACGCCCAACAAACTAAACCCATCATATAGGGCAGAACCTTCTGCCCTATGATAACCCGATAAAAGGTTCTAATGACTTATACCGAATGGCTCGCTTATGCAGTAAATGCGTTACAAGCAAATTTAGCTCAAGATCCCTATCTTCATCCTAAAACAGACGCAAACATACTGTTACAAGCGGTCACAAAACGCTCAAAATCTGCAATTTTTGCTTTTGGTGAAACCGAACTAAGCCAAACGGAAATATCTCAATTGGAAGCGTTGCTTACTCGCCGCTTACAAGGTGAACCAATGGCGTATATTTTAGGTGAAAAAGAATTTTGGTCGTTGCCGTTAAAAGTTTCACCACATACGTTAATCCCTCGACCGGATACGGAACGCTTGGTTGAAATCGCATTAGACTGGGCTTATAAGCGGTTAAAAACACAGCAAACTTTGCAAATTTTAGATTTAGGTACCGGTACCGGTGCAATCGCCTTAGCACTTGCTTCCGAACTTGGTGATAAGGCGCAGATTCTCGGCGTGGATTTTAAAGCGGAAGCAGTTGCACTTGCCGAAACCAATCGCCAAAATTTAGGCTTTAATAACGTGAGCTTTTTACAAAGCGATTGGTTTTCTGCCCTTGAAAACCAGCAATTTGATCTTATTGTTAGCAATCCGCCTTACATTGATAAACAAGATGAAAATCTTAAATACGGCGATGTACGTTTTGAACCTCTTTCTGCACTGGTTGCCGAAGAAGACGGTTTGAGTGATTTGCAAAAAATTATCCAAAACGCACCGCTTTACTTATATGATAACGGCGCATTAATGCTCGAACACGGTTGGCAACAGGCTCAAGCGGTTCAACAAATTTTCAAACAATATCAATGGGATGAAGTAGCCTCATTCCAAGATTACGGCGGCAATGACCGTCTGACGAAAGCAGTAAGAAAGGCAAAATAATGGACGATATTATTCAAGAATTACTCAAAGAACTGGAAGATCCAAAAGTAGAAATTAGTCGTAGTGAACTACAAAAATATTTATACCGAGAAATGGTTCGTCTAACGTTACTGATTGATAATTCTTTGAGTGAGCCGCAAGTATTGGGCTTAATGTCGGCGCTAGTAAAAAAAGCCCGTTATCAAGTAAATGCCACATCAGATGCCGAACGCATTCAACAATTACTTGATCTCGTCTATCAGGAATGGAAATTTAACTGTGATTATGAAGGTTATTTCCATACCGATAATTTATTGCTTAACCAAGTGATTCGTCGTCATCAGGGTATGCCGGTTTCTGTTGGCGCAATTGTGTTATATTTAGCGGCAGCTTTGGACTTACCGCTTTACCCAGTAAATTTCCCGACCCAATTGATCTTACGTGCCGAAATGAAAGATGAAAAAGGTAAAACCACGGTACGTTTTATTAACCCCTGGGACGGTAGTTTCTTACCGATGGAACTCTTGATTAAATGGCTTGAAGGCGAAGTCGGTTATGGTGTTGAATTATCGCCGGATTTACTGCGCAAAGCTCAGCCGAATGAATTACTTGAACGAGTAGAAACCGTCTTTAAAATGGCGCTGACCCGTGAGAAAAAATACGAAGAAACCTTACGCGTAATTGAATACCGCCTTGCATTCAGTCCGGAAGATCCGTATGAAATTCGTGATCGTGGTATGGTTTTAGCAAGTATGGACTGCTATCAAGCGGCATATGAAGATCTCAGTTATTTTATCGATCAATGTCCGGAAGATCCTTCCGCCGTAATGCTTAAACTCGAAATGAAAGGTTTAGAGCAAAAAAGCAAAGAAAGTAGATTACATTAAGGGCTATATTATGACAGAGCAAGAGCGAAAATTCCGATTAGATGCAGTTCAAGCTGCTATAGATAATAACTTATTAGAAGGATTATATCTTGATCAGCAAACACTTAATCTCTTTAATGCTTGGATTGAGAATCAAATTAGCTTTGATGAAGTAGAAAAAAGTATCTATGAAATATGCGGAATCAGATCGTTACACTGATAAAAATGGTGTTTTGTTCAATAAATTAAATGCGAAAACGGAACAAGAATTAGAAGAAAAAGAAAGCCGCATTGTCGCCCTGCAGTCTATAAAACTTCGTTTATTGCCTGTAGAAGGAAATTTCGATCTTGCACACTTACAGGAAATTCATCGTCGGCTATTCAATGATATTTATGAATGGGCTGGAGAAATTAGAGGTGTTGGAATAACAAAAGGAAAAACTGTATTTGCTAGTCCTCATCGCATTCAACCTGAATTTGCTAAGTTACACAAACGTTATCAAAATGAAGCTTTTCTTCTATTATCTAAATTAGAAGTAGCAAATAAATTAGCCTACTATTTAGGCGAAATAAATATTTTACATCCATTTAGAGAAGGGAATGGTCGAGTGCAACGTGAATTTATTATTCAACTTGCACAAAAATTTGGTTACCGCTTACATTTTAATGGCGTCTCACAACAAGAAATGATCCTCGCTTCTGAAAAATCTGCACTCTATTGTGATAATTCGCTTTTAGAGAAAATAATTTTAGCTCGGCTAGAGCCAAATAAATAAAGGAAATCTTATGAACAACAAAATCGTAAAAGTCGGCAATATTGAAGTGGCAAATGACAAGCCGTTTACTTTATTCGGCGGTATGAACGTATTAGAAAGCCGTGATATGGCAATGCGTGTCTGTGAACAATATGTAGAAGTGACCAACAAACTTAGTGTGCCTTATGTATTTAAAGCTTCTTTCGATAAAGCGAACCGCTCGTCAATTCATTCTTACCGTGGACCGGGTATGGAAGAGGGTTTAAAAATCTTCCAAGAATTAAAAGATACCTTCGGTGTAAATATCATTACCGACGTACACGAAATTTATCAGTGCAAACCGGTTGCGGAAGTGGTGGATATTATCCAGTTACCAGCGTTTTTAGCCCGTCAAACGGATTTAGTTGAAGCAATGGCACGTACCGGTGCGGTAATCAACGTGAAAAAACCACAATTCTTAAGCCCTGGTCAAATGGGGAATATCGTAGAAAAAATTGCGGAATGTGGTAACGAAAACGTGATCCTTTGCGACCGTGGTACCAACTTCGGTTACGATAATTTAGTGGTGGATATGCTCGGCTTTAACATTATGAAAAAAGTATCGAAAGGCTGTCCGGTCATTTTTGACGTAACCCACTCATTACAATGCCGTGACCCGTTCGGTGCGGCATCCGGCGGTCGCCGTGATCAAGTAACCGAATTAGCTCGTAGTGGTATGGCGATCGGTTTAGCCGGTTTATTCCTTGAAGCGCATCCGGATCCGAACAGTGCGAAATGTGACGGCCCGTCTGCTTTACCATTATCAAAATTGGAAGCGTTCGTCAGCCAAATGAAAGCGATCGATGATTTAGTGAAATCATTCGAAGAAATTGATACGTCAAACTAATTCCTATTACCACGGGAAGTTCACTTTCCGTGGTAAAAATTTAAGGAGCGTCCTATGACTGCACTTAATATCGTTTTTTTAGATAAAACTGGTGTACCTACCCACGAAATCCCTCGCCCGTCATTTCCTCATACTTGGACGGAATACGACAGTACCGATGCTTCGCAAACCTTTGAGCGCGCGAAAGATGCGGATATTATCGTTACCAGCAAAGTATTACTTGGCAGAGAGTTACTGGCTCAATTACCGAAACTGAAATTAATTTCGATTACCGCCACAGGTACTAATAACGTTGATTTAGTCGCAGCAAAAGAGTTAGGTATTGTGGTTAAAAACGTCACCGGCTATTCCACCACAACCGTGCCAGAACACGTTTTAGGCATGATTTTTGCGTTAAAACACAGCTTAATCGGTTATCATCGTGATCAAATTACCTCGGATCGTTGGGCGACTTGCGGACAATTCTGCTATGTCGATCATCCGGTAACCGATATTCGCGGCTCAACCTTAGCTATTTTCGGTAAAGGCAACACCGGTTCGGAAGTGGCTCGCTTAGCACAAGCGGTCGGAATGAAAGTCATTTTTGCAGAACACAAAGGTGCAAGCGAAATTCGTGAAGGTTATACCGCTTTTGAAGAAGTATTTAAACAAGCGGATATTATTTCATTACATTGCCCGCTCACCGATTCAACTCAAAATTTGATTAACGCCGAAACCTTAGCATTAATGAAACCGACCGCTTATTTAATCAATACCGGCAGAGGCCCATTAGTGGATGAAGCAGCATTATTAGCGGCTTTAGAACAGGGCAAGATTGCAGGTGCGGCGCTGGACGTATTAGTCAAAGAACCGCCGGAAAAAGACAATCCGTTAATGCAGGCGGCAAAACGTTTACCGAACTTATTAATTACCCCGCACGTTGCGTGGGCAAGCGATTCTGCGGTTACCACTTTAGTGAATAAAGTGACGCAGAATATGGAAGAATTTGTACTCAACGGAAAATAATATTCCACGAAATAGCCTGATTCCTAAAAGATACAAGCGGTTTAAAATTAGCGAAAATTTGCAAAAATTCGGTAAATTTGACCGCTTGCTTTTTGAGTATTAGGTATAAATGGCTAACAATATAAACTATGAATTTAACAACTCTTTTTATCGCCTTTCGCTATTGGCGTTCTAAAAGTGCCGACCGGTTTGGGCGCTTAGTGACCAACTTGGCAAGTTTTGGGATCGTGCTTGGCGTAATGGCATTAGTGATCGTGCTGTCGGTAATGAATGGCTTGGAGAATATGCAAAAGCGTAATTTGCTTTCAACACTGCCGCACGCCATTGTGTTGCCACAAGAAGGACATTTCGATAAAAATCAATCGCTTAGCTTACCGGCATTTGCCAGTAAAAGTGTGGCGATTAATAAGGCGAATGTGATTATCCAAAGCCGGCAAGGGATCAACGCCGGTCAGTTACTCGGTGTTGAGAATGAAAGCGACGATCCAATGTTGATTGGCGAAGCTGTTAAAACGCTCTTACCTCAAGGTGAATTTAACGTATTGATCGGTTCACGTCTTGCTAACAAGTTAAATATTAGTACGGGTGAAAAAATCCGTTTGATGATTACCGAAAACAGTCAATATACGCCGATGGGGCGTGTGCCGGTGCAGCGTTTATTTAACGTGGTCGGTATTTACCATACTAACAATGAAGCGAGCGAATATACTCTTTTCGCCAATCTTGCCGATGTTGGTCGTTTACTGCGGATAACTGAAGACCAAGTGCAAGGTATGCGGTTATATTTGCAAGATCCATTCCAAGTTACCGATCTTAGCCAACATTTCGCTGCAAATAACTACCAAATCAGCGATTGGCGAGAACAAAAAGGTGAATTTTTCCAAGCGGTTCGTATGGAAAAAAATATGATGGGTTTATTGATCAGCCTGATCATTATCGTTGCTATTTCCAATATCGTGACCTCACTCAGTCTGATGGTGGTAGATAAACAAGGTGAAATCGCCATCTTACAAACCCAAGGTTTAACTAAACGACAAGTGACACAAATTTTTATTTTCCAAGGTGCGATTGTCGGCGTAATCGGTTCGATTTTGGGTGGCATTATCGGTACGATTATCACGCTCAATTTGGATGAGATTGTGGCATTACTCAATCCGAATATTCATCTACCGACACTGATTTCGCCAATGCAGGTAGCAACCATTATCGTGACTTCGATTGTGTTGTCATTGGTTTGTACCCTTTATCCGGCATACCGTGCAGCAAAAATCGAACCGGCTCAAGCATTGAGATATGAATAATTTCAACCACGGAATACACAGATAACACGGAAAAAAATTCAATGATTTCTGAGTATTCCGTGTGTTCTGTGGTTTACAGGAGAAACCTCGAATTGGGATATAAATACTATTAACTACGGAATACTAGGATAGTACGGAAAAAATTTCTGTGTATTGAGTGTGTTCCGTGGTTCTAAATATTTCCACTTAAATGAAGATAAAAACAATATGATCGAATTACTACGCTGTGAAAATATCAGCAAATTTTATGATGAGGGCAACCAAAAGGTGCAAGTCCTCAAAGACGTTTCATTTTCGATGAATAGCGGTGAATTAGTCGCGATTGTCGGCTCATCCGGTTCAGGCAAAAGCACCCTATTACATACGCTTGGCGGTTTGGATCAACCGAGTTCGGGCGAAGTTTGGATCAAACAACAATCGCTACAAAAATTAACTGCCAATAAACTGGCACAACTGCGTAACCAACATCTCGGTTTCGTTTACCAATTCCATCACTTAATGGCGGATTTTACTGCGCTTGAAAACGTGATGATGCCAATGCTAATCGGTAATCAAAATAAAAGCGAAGCACGCAATCGTGCCGAAAAAATGCTACAAGCGGTCGGATTATCGCACCGAATTAGCCATCGTCCTTCAGCGCTTTCCGGTGGCGAACGCCAACGTGTGGCGATTGCCCGTGCGTTAGTCAATAATCCGGCGCTCGTGTTAGCCGATGAACCGACCGGTAACCTCGACCAAAAAACCACCGAAAGTATTTTTGAGCTGATCAAACAACTGAATGCCGAACAAAATATCGCCTTTTTGTTGGTCACTCACGACTTAAATCTAGCAAATAAATTAGCTCGCCGCTTTGTGATGCGAGATGGTGTATTAAGCGAGGCAGATTAATGAATACCCCCTTTTTTATTAGCTGGCGTTATCAGCGAGGCAAACAAAAAAATCGGTTGGTCTCCTTAATCTCGCTGTTTTCCAGTGTCGGCATTGCACTTGGTGTGGCAGTATTAATTATCGGCTTAAGTGCGATGAATGGCTTCGAGCGAGAACTAAATCAGCGTGTGCTTTCCGTTGTTCCGCACGCTGAACTGTATTCCTATCATGGTAATGAAAACGCCCCGATACAAGCGGGTAAAAAACTGGAAAATCTCGCAAAAAGTAACCCAAATGTGACTGCGGTTTCGCCTTTCGTTAGCTTTACCGGCTTGATCGAAAACGGTACGCAATTGAAAATCGCCCAAGTTCGAGGCGTTGATCCGGTTAAGCAAGATAAAGTCAGTTCGCTTAGCCATTATATTCCGCGTGAGCAATGGCAAGCGTTCCATCAACAAGGTGGCTTGATTCTTGGTGCCGGTATTGCTAAAGATTTGGAAGTCGCCGCAGGTGATGAAGTCACGCTGTTATTACCGCAACCGACCGAGGACGGCAAATTGGCTCAACCGTTACGTTTCAGCTTACCGGTAACTGGCGTACTGAAACTGGAGGGGCAACTCGACCATAGCTATGCGTTATTACCAATTGAAAAAGCCCAAGAGTTATTGGAATATCAACCGAATGAATATTCGGGCATTGAGTTGGCATTAAAAGAGCCGTTTAAAGTACAAGAACTGCAAATGCCGGAACTTGCTAACTTTAATCAACCGCTGTATCTCAACACTTGGATTGAAAAATTCGGCTATATGTATAACGATATTCAGTTGGTTCGTACCGTGATGTATATCGCAATGGTATTAGTGATCGGCGTGGCGTGTTTTAATATTATTTCTACGCTGATTATGGCAGTAAAAGATAAGCAAGGCGATATTGCGATTATGCGCACACTTGGTGCCAATAATAGTTTTATCAAACGTATTTTTCTATGGTACGGTTTATTGTCCGGTATGAAAGGGGCGTTAGCTGGGATTATACTCGGTGTGATACTATCGCTAAATTTAACCGCAATAATTAAAGCAATCGAAGGATTTTTCAGTATCAAGCTGCTATCAGACGGCGTTTACTTCGTAGATTTCCTACCAAGCGAACTACACTGGCAAGATGTCGCTTATGTGCTAATTGCAACCATTGTGTTAAGTCTATTCGCCAGCCTCTATCCGGCAACCCGAGCGGCAAAATTAGAACCGGCAAAAGTATTAAGCGGTCATTAACTTTGATATGACAAAGCACGAGTTTAGCTCGTGCTTTTTTGTTTTCCGATGACCTGACAAGCGGTCAAATTTCACTGATTTTTTGCACATTTTCCTCATAAAAAAACCTCAGTTCTTTCGAACTGAGGTTTTTATTATTGCTTGCTACAAGTTAGTGATTACCACTGATAACCTACACTTGCCGCTGCACCGGAGTCACCACGTGTATTAGTGTTTACAGAGAATTTCACACCAATCTTACCGTTATCCGATAAACGTGAATAACCTACCGCTACCGCACTTTGACCTTTGTAAGTACCCACACCGGCAGCTACCATAGACTTACCAGGGATAGTTACATGGTATAAGTTACCCGCTGCCATTGCACCTGCAATACCTGCACGTAAGTTTCGATCAACCTTATCAACTTTGTTATTCACTGCATTGATACTATTGTTGATGTTGTTCACCGCACCTTTTAATTGCGCTACGTTTACAGCATCGTTATCTTTCTTACCTGCCGCAACATTGGTAATACGACTAGCATTACTTACTGAGCCGTCCGCCTGAGTAACGTTATTACCTGCAATAGATACTTCACTTACACCATCTTCACCAGTTACAGCATTGATATTTGCCACGTCCTTACCATTGTCATCTTTCAGAACAACGTTATTGGTTGATACCGTATTAAAGGTTGGCTTATCTGAAGTCGCAATTGCAATTTCATTACCTTTCTTCGCAAGATTAATATTGTTACCTGCTCTTACCGCAACAGTATTACCCATCGCAACATTCGATTTACCCGTCGTAGTCACCGAACCTGTAGAACCTTCAACCGTTAATGCTTCAATATTCCAACCTTTCGCTACTTCATTCGTTAAATTCGTAACATTTTGGTTAGTTGTATATAACTGGCTACCGTTTACAGCTTCCGTACTATCGGCAGAAACTAAACCGTCTTGTAAATTAGCAATCTTCGTACCTGCGGCATCGATACCTGATTTCGTCATACTTGGACCACGATTAATGCTCACGCCTTCGTTATTGATCGTAGTATCACCGACAGTCACTTGATTTTTCACCGCTACTGAATCAAAACTTGCATTCGGATTCGTAGCAATAACCACATTCTTACCTTCACCGCCAATGACAATATTTTGACCGGCTTGGTAATTAACTTGCTCACCGGCAGAAATTGAACTATTGCTATTCGCAACATAATCACTTCTACCGTTTGAACCGGCTACAGTACCTGCATCAATCGACCAACTCGTGTTATTCACAAGATCAGCCACTGTTGTTGCATTTAAGTACGCATCACCATTTGCTACTTTTGCTTTACCGTCAGTAATCGTAGCCGTTGTGGTATTTACGTTAAATGTCACGTTAGTTTGTGTGCCAGCACCATTTGCAGTCACTTGTGCAGTTGTGCCATTACCATTCACAAAGTTAACTTGGTTACCCGCTGTCACTTTATCTTTATCAGCACCGTTGCCTTGGATTGTCCAAGATACGTTGTTGAGAGCATTTACCACATCACCTACAGTTGCAAAGCTATTATTCGCTTTATCTCCTGCTGCTGAAGTTTCCGCTACACCCGTTGTACTATTGATAGTCACTGGCGCTTTGTTTACCTCAACCGTGTAAATGGTTTGGCCATTATCACCTGTTTTTGGTGTAACGGTCGTGGTATTACCGTTTGCTAACTCGGTTTTCGCCGCTGCTGTTTTCGCATCTAATTGTGATACGTTTACTGCATCGGTTGCATTCGTACCGTTTGCAACATTGGTAATCTTATTACCGCCGGCATCAATTCCGTCATTGTTAATGGTTACATTACCCACTTTCACGCCATCCGCTGTCACTGAAGTATTACCTACAGTTAAACCATCGTTGTTTAGCGTTGTGTTACCAATCTTCACGCTACCTTTATCCGTTAGGGTGAGATTGTTTGATAATGTAACTTTAAACTCGGTGTTATTGCCGGTTGTCGTATTGGTGACAACAAGGTTGCTATTACCTGATACTACTGTTGAAGTTAGCTCAGAGTCTGTAATTGCTTTTGCTACATCTTCTGCGGTCGCAAATGCATCACCTGACTGATTTGCCGTTACTTTACCGTTATTCACAGTTAAGCCTGATTTGTTTACGTTGAATGTAACATCCGTTTTCGTACCATCAGAACTTACCTCTGCGGTTGTACCTGCACCATTCACAAAGTTAACTTGGTTACCCGCTGTCACTTTATCTTCGTCAACACCGTTGCCTTGGATTGTCCAAGATACGTTGTTGAGGGCATTTACCACATCCGTTACCGTAGCAAATGAATCACTTGAATCCGGTGTTGACACTGTGCCATCGTTATTTACTGTGACGTCACCTTTATTTACTTCCACCTTGTAAATATCTTGACCATCGGCACCTTTCTCACGTGTAACCGTTGTGGTATTGCTGTTCGCTAATTCGGTTTTCGCAGCCGCTGTCGTTCTATTTAGCTGATCTAAGTTAACCGCATCCGTTCCTTTTTTACCTTCTGCAACGTTCGTAATTTGTTTATTACCTGCGTCAATGCCGTTATTGGTAATACTTGGGCCGTCTTTAATGGTTAAGCCTTTGTCATTTAAAGTTGTGTTGCCCGTGGTTACCGTGGTAAATGTTGGGTTTTCACTAATCTTAATCACTAATTTGTCGTTCTCTGTATCGACACGAACGTTCTTCGCACTTGCTGCTGCATCTGTTGCTAACTCGCCCACAATCGATAATGTATCAGTTAAGTTTTTGTGAATTACACCGCTTGCGTTGTTACCCACAAAGTTTAAACCCGCATTAGTTAAGTTAGTCGTTGCGTTAAATAACTGGCCGCCATTTACCGCTTCTTTGCTACCTGCCTCAACTTTGCCGTCTTTTACATTGCTGATAGTAGTATTCGCTGCATCAATACCATTTTTCGTCACACTAGGGCCATTATTAATGGTTACACCATCATTATTGATCTTCGTATCACCCACCGTCACATTACTGAAGGTTGGGTTATCGCTGGTTGCAATCGAGATCTTACCTGCCGTTTGTGTGATATTGATGTTTTTACCTGCATCAATCGTTACCGTATCGCCCATCTTCACATTCGTTAAGCTGGTACCTTCTGCCGAACCGTTGGATGCTGAAGTCGTAATATTCCAGCCTTTATTTACAGTATTCGTCACATTCGTTACGTTTTGGTTTGTCGTATACAACTGACTACCATTTACTGCATCTTTGCTGGTTGCCGATACTTCGCCATCTTTTACGTTGCTAATCGTATTATTCGCAGCGTTAATGCCTTTATCTGTAACAGATACGCCACCTACAGTTACGTTATTATCTGTGATTGTGGTATTGCCTAACTTAATCGAACCTTTATCCGTTAAGTCTAAAGTATTCGATAACGAGTAAGTAAAGTTTTGACCGTCTTGTGCTAAAACAAGATTATTGCCGGCTTTAAACGTCACCGTTTCACCTGCTTTAACTTGTTCAGCCGTTGTACCACTTACCTTACCGCTATCTACGCTACCTGAGGTCACATTAAAGCTTGTATTGTTCAGCACGTTTACAAGGTTATCACCCGTTACAAACGTATTGCCTGCTTTATTATTTGCAGTCGTGCCATTCGGGTTAGTTACCACTTCCGCTTGTGCTACAGAGATATCGTAAATACGACCGTTCGTTAAATTCTCTTTAACCGTAATTGACTTATCATCCGATGTCACTGTTGTTATGAGCGCGGCTTTCGTTTCATTTAACTGGTTAAGATTTACCGCATCTGTACCGTTTACACCGTTTGCTACGTTCGTAATCGGTTTATTTGCCGCATCAATACCTTCGTTAGTAATACTTGGGCCGTTATTAATGGTTAAGCCATTACCATTAATTGTCGTATTACCTAACTTAATATCATCGCCGTTTAAGCTTGTATTACCAACAGTTGCCGTCGTAAATGTCGGTTTATCGCTAGTTGCAATTGAAATTGTTGCACCATTCTGCGTGATATTGATGTTTTTACCTGCATCAATAGTTACCGTATCCCCCATTTTCACGTTTGATACACTGATATCCTTCGCTTCGCCAGCAGATTTAGAGGTGGTAATGTTCCAACCTTTATTCACTGTTGTTGAAGTATCTGCGATCGTTTTCTTCATTTTCTCAGATAAATCTACAGCATAATTTGTGCTATTCGTAGCCGGATCAAAAGTACCATTCACAGTTACTGCATCTGAACCCGCACTCGCCGTAGTATTAAATGCATTGACTGTATATACCGTGCCGTTCGCATCCGTTTTACTTGTCACATTAGCATTACTCCCAGCAATAACTGAACTGCTTGCCGCTTTTACCGTTGTATTTAACTGATCTAAGTTAACCGCATCGGTACCGTTTACAGCTTTAGCAACATTAGTAATCTGCTTGTTGCCTGCATCAATGCCGTTATTGGTAATACTTGGACCATTTTTAATAGTTAAGCCTTTGTCATCTAAGATTGTGTTACCTGTGGTTACCGTAGTAAACGTTGGGTTTTCACTTAGCTTAATTACTAATTTGCCGTTTTCTGTATCAACGCGAACATTCTTCGCACTTGCTGCGGCGGTATTATCTAACTCACCAACAATCGCTAATGTATCACTTAAGTTTTTGTGAATTACACCGCTTACGTTGTTACCCACAAAGTTTAAGCCCGCATTGGTTAAGTTAGTCGTTGCGTTAAATAACTGACCGCCATTTACCGCTTCTTTACTGCCTGCCTCAACTTTGCCGTCTTTTACATTGCTGATTGTTGTATTCGCTGCATTAATGCCTTTATCCGTAACAGATACATTACCTACGCTCACATTGTTATCTGCGAGAGTCGTATTACCTAACTTGATCGAACCTTTATCTGTTAAATCTAAAGTATTCGATAATGAGTAAGTAAAGTTTTGACCGTCTTGCGCTAAAACAAGGTTATTCCCTGCTTTAAATGTTACAGTCTCGCCAGCTTTTACTTGCTCGGCCTTAGTCCCCGTTACCTTACCGCTATCCACGCTACCTGAGGTTACGTTGAAGCTTGTATTGTTCAATACATTTACAAGGTTATCACCCGTTACAAAAGTATTACCTGCATTTTTATTCGCAGTTGTGCCATCTAGGTTAGTCACTAAATCTGATTTAGCAATTGAGAGATCATATTCTCGACCGTTAGTTAACGACTCAGTTACTGAGATCGAGTTGTCTTTTGAAGTTACTGTAGTCGTTGTCGCTGCTTTAACTTCGTTTAATTGATCCAGATTTACCGCATCCGTACCGTTTACACCTTTTGCAACATTAGTAATAGGTTTACTCGCCGCATCAATACCTTTATTCGTAATACTTGGACCATTTTTAATAGTTAAACCATCATTGGTCAGTTTAGTATCATCACCTACAGTAACATCTGTAAATGTCGGTGTTAACGAAGTAGCAATCTTAATACCTTTACCGTCTTGAGTAATAACAATATTATCTCCTTGCGAGAAATCTACCGTATCACCCATTTGGATATTTGCTTTATTGGCATCAGCTTTATTAGCGGTCAAATTCCAGCCTTTATTTACTGTTGCATTTGCCGTATTTGCTGTCGCATTAGCATTGTGTGCTGTGGTATTTGCAGTAGTGATATTACTTTTCGCTGACTGTGAAAGATCGATTGAATACTTAATTGCTTTCGTATTCACATCTACCGTTTCTGTTACGCTAATATCCGTTGCACCTTGTGCTGTAGTATTCCAAGCATCAACTTTATAATCCGTTCCGCCTGTTGTCATGTTTGCGGTCGCAGTAACTGCCGTATTTAAACCCGCTAACACCGCTACTTTTGAAGCATTTAATTGTTGTAAATTAACCGCATCATTCGCATTTGTACCATTTGCAACATTTGTAATCGCTTTATTACCTGCATTTACACCATTATTGGTAATGCTTGGGCCATTCTGAATAGTTAAGCCTTCATTTGTAATTTGCGTATTACCTGCCGTCACACTGGTAAACGTCGGAGTTTTGCTTGTTGCAATGGTAATATTGCTGCCGTTTTGTGAAACATTTACGTTATCGCCTGCAGTAATAATAACCTTACCACCCATTTGAACATTCGTATCACTGATATTCTCAGCATTACCTGTCCCTGTTTTCGCTGTGGTAATGTTCCAGCCTTTATTTACCGTCGCATTCGCTGCATTCGCCGTATTATTTGCAGTGGTGATATTGTTCTTCGCACTGTCTGATAAATCGATCGTGTAATCGATCGTTCTACCCGTAGCGTCCGTTACATTAGTGACTTTAATATCACTTGAACCTTTAGCTGTGGTATTCCACGCATTTACGGTATAAGTCGTTGAACCATCTGTTCCAACTGCCGAAGTAACATTGGCATGTGTTCCAGCCTCAACAAAAGTACGGCTTGCATTTAATTGTTGTAAATTTACTGCATCATTTGCATTCGTACCATTTGCAACATTCTGTACCTTATTTCCACCCATATCGACATTTCCACCATTCTTCACTGAAAGATTGGTCGTTGTCATATCGGTAAAGGTCGGTGTTAACGACGTTGCAATCTTGATACTTTTACCCTCTCGAGTCACAACGATGTTATCTCCTTGTGAGAAATCCACCGTATCGCCCATTTGAATATTGGCTTTATTCGTATCGTTATTAGCGGTTAAATTCCAGCCTTTATTTACTGTTGCATTAGCCGTATTTGCGGTTGTATTCGCTAAATTTGCCGTGGTATTTGCATTATGTGCCGTTACGTTTGCATTGGTAATTGTATCTTTAGTTTCTTTTGTTAAATCAATTGTGTAATCAATTGTATTTTTCGCACTATCAACTTTACTTGTTACCGTAACATTACCATTTGCCGCCGCTTGTGCCGTAGTATTCCAACTATTCACGACATAATCTGTACCACCGGTTGTCGCATTCGGTTTGCTTGTTACGCCAGTATTTAACCCTGCTAACACCGCGACTTTTGAAGCATTTAACTGTTGTAAGTTAACGGCATCTGTCGGTTTCGTGCCGTTTGCAACATTCGTAATTGCATTGCCACCCATATTAACCGTACCGCCCGCTTGAACATTTAAGTCCTTCGTCGTGACATTGCTAAACGTTGGCTTATTGCTAGTTGCAATCGTAATATTTTTGCCATTTTGAGAGATATTGACATTATCACCTGCGGTAATAATGACCTTATCGCCCATTTTGACATTTGCATCAGTATTATTTACTACATTACCTGTGCCGCTCTTCGCTGTCGTAATGTTCCAGCCTTTATTTACCGTCGCATTCGCCGCATTCGCTGTCGCATTGGCATTGTGTGCTGTGGTATTTGCAGTTGTAATGTTCTGCTTTGTTTGTGCAGATAAATCAATTGCATAGTTAGTCGTATTGGTTTGCGCATTGAAAGTAGGCGTCACTGTTACTGTATCTGTCGCATTACTTACTGTTGTGTTGTATGCATTTACTGTATAAACCGTACCATCTGCACTTGCTTTACTCTGAACATTTGCATTAGTTCCCGCAACAACTGAACTACTTGCCGCTTTAACTGTTTTATTTAGTAGATCGTAGTTAACCGCATCCGTACCCTTCTGAGCTGTACCCACGTTAGAGACAACATTGCCTCCCATATCAACCGTTCCACCATTTTGTACATTAAAATTCTGCGTGGTTACTGTGTTAAAGGTTGGCTTGTCGCTGGTTGCAATCGTAATATTTGCACCTTTTTGCGTTAAATTAATATTACTTCCCGCTTCAAATGTGACTAACTCGCCCATGCTCACTTGTTCTGTAGAGTTACCTGTTACACTACCGCCATTCGCCTTCGTTGTAATATTCCAGCCTTTTTTCACTTCTTCCAATGCAGTATTAGCGGTTGTATTAGCTTTGTTAGCAGTTGTATTGGCAGTATTCGCTGTTGCATTAGCTGTGTTAGCCGTTGTATTCGCTGTATTCGCTGTTGTATTAGCTGTATTAGCCGTTGTATTCGCTGTATTAGCTGTTGCATTAGCTGTATTAGCCGTTGTATTCGCTGTATTAGCTGTTGCATTAGCTGTGTTAGCAGTTGTATTTGCAGTATTCGCTGTCGCATTAGCTGTATTAGCAGTTGCATTTGCGGTCGTAATATTATTTTTTGCGGACGTAGAAAGGTCTACCGTATAAGCTAAAACCTTATTAGTATTATCTGTTTTTGATGTAACACTGACTTCTTTAGAACCATTAGTTACAGTTGTATTCCAAGCATCTACGGTATAAGTTGTTGAACCATTTGGTGCGGAAACTTGTGTTACTTGTGTATTTTTACCTGCTGCTACATTTTCTTTTACTGCTGCAATTGCATCATGAACGGTTGTTTTCCCAGTATTACCAATATCTGACATTGTAATACGTCCGGTATTAGCTAGTTGTGAATTACCGCCTAAAATTGTTTTAACCGTATTAGCTGTATTACTTAAAACTTGTTGCGTCGCATATAATTGAGAACCATTGATAGCATCTGTTGAAGTTGCAGAAATTTGGCCGGCAGCGACATTCTGGATCTGGCGTTTTTGGGTAACAGATCCTACCGATACTACTGAAGTCGGCTGACTTCCTTCAAAGCCAGAATAAGTTAATCCATTCACATTTGCTGAATTGGTTGGCACAGCAGCAGAAGTTGTCGCCTCAGCTCCCAAAGCGATAGCGTCTTCTATTGTTGCAGAGGCATTACGCCCAATAGCAATAGCATCAGCCTTATCCACCGATGATTTATAGCCCAAGGAAATAGCGTAATTTTCAGATGCGACCGTATTACCACCAATAGCAATAGCGCCTAGTAGATCCTTATTTGTATTAAATACAAAGGCATTATTACCGAATGCAATCGTATTTCTACCTGTCGCATTCGCAAAAGCACCAATAGACGTCGCAGGGCCAAAAGTCTCATTTTGTACATCTGAAATCTTAGGTAAGTTATTTTCTGCAGCATTCATTAAATTTGTGCTACTTGCATGCGCCCCTTTACCAATCGCCAAATCACCGGCACCATAAGCAATCGCATCTTTACCTACAGCGGTCGATGATAATCCTCTTGCTTGAGCATCATAACCAATCGCATTTGAATAAGCCTGCACAGCAAGAGATTCCGTACCTAATGCGTTAGAAGATTTACCTGTAGCAACCGAATTATAACCAACAGCAGTGGAAAAGTTTGCACTCGCATTTGCCGTAGTACCTAATGCATTCGCATAGTCTCCGGTAGCTCTTGCTTTACCACCAACTGCGGTTGCATCTTCACCATCTGCGGTTGAGTCCGCACCAAATGCTATTGACTGAACACCTAACGCTTCAGCATTTGGACCCCCGGCAAATGAACCGTCTCCGGAAGCTTTTGCCGTAACCCCTAATGCGGTTGCTGCTAGACCAGCTGTTCTTGCTCCCGTACCAATTGCGGTACTTAAGTGTCCGGAAGAAACCGCTTGTACACCGATAGCAACCGATGCAGAACCTGATGAGTTAGTTGCTACATACTGAGTTCTGTATCGAGTATCTCCCCAAGTATTTACATATGGTTGACTTAAATCAACAAGATCACGACCAGAGATTTTCTTAAACTCAGCATTAACACTCCCGCCATTGATAGTACTACTAAACGAACCATCTAAATTAAGTTTAGAGGTTTCATCTAAATCGTCACCACCAATAGCAACAGAAGATGAGCCAACAGCCTTCACATTATTACCTACTGCTGTTGACTGACACGCAGCTAAGGTTCCACTACCAATAGCAACAGCTTGATCTAGAACAGCATTAGCATATGAACCTATAGCAATAGAATCACTACCATTAGCTAAGGAACTTAGACCCAATGCCATTGAACCACAAGCTACTGCTTTTGAGCCTTGACCAATGGAAGTTGAATTAATATGTTGAGCTTTCGCTCCCTCACCAATTGCAATAGATGACGCACCAGAAGCCTCAGCTATATAACTAGAATAATAAGTACTACCAATACCAATAGCAATCGCATTTTGACCAGTAGCTTGTCCCTCCCCAGCAGAATAAACAGCATGTGCATCATGGGCAACTAAAGTCCCGCCTAATACTACAGCCCCAAAAGCCACTGTACCTAAATTTAAAATTGAAGCTGTAGGTGAGCCTCTTTCATCGGTAACAGAAGCAGACATTCCTTTTGCTTTCGTTAACTCAGATACAACTACAAAAGATTGAGTCGCATGATTCCAGATGACTTTAAAAATTTTATTCATGAGGTAAATTATCCCTTACTACATAGAAATATGGGGTACAGAGTAAAAATCATTAACTAACTCTGTAACTAAAAATAAAAAAGACCAACAAAAGCTTGGTCCAATCACTTGTATATAATAAAGAAAATGAACATTGTTCACTAGTGAACTTACGCTTTTATACGAAAGGAGAAAGATTGTATATAAATTTACAATCAGTATGATATACCCGCCTTATTGGAAGGCGGGTAAAAAGAAGAAAAAACCCAATAAAAATTAATACGTTATTGAATTTAAAATTGACAAGATAAAACAGATATTATTCTGCTTTAATGTGTACTCGGCGATTAGGCTTCAAGCACGATTTTAGCTTATCAGCTGATTCATTTTTACACAATTTTACTTGGTTAGCTTCCCCACGGCCAACAGCTTTCATCTGAGCTTTTACACCTTGATTTACAAGATATGCTTTTGCTGAATTTGCACGTTCTTGTGAAAGTTTTTGGTTGTATGCAGGAGAACCTAAACGGTCTGTATAACCGGTAATGATTACTTTTTTTGCACCTGATGCTTTAATTTCTTGTGCAATATTATTCAATGTCGCTTTACCCTTCGCAGTTAGATTCGACTTGTCAAAATCAAATAAAAAATCACCGCTTAATGTGTATTCTTTTGCCGGTGTAACCGTTTCTTCAACTACTGGAGCAACTTGTGGAGCTACCGGAGCCTGTGCATCTCTGTTTAAACTGCTTGCACTAAAGCAGCCCGCTAAAAGTAGTGTAGCTGCCGTTACAGCCGAAATTTTTGCTACGTTCTTGATCATTGTATATGTCCTTATAAAACAAGAAAGGGAGTTAAAAATTCGTCAATATAAATGACACTCTATAGTAAGTCTAAATCAAAAAAAGTTCCAAACTCTTTGCAAAACTTTCGCTAAATTTAACCGCTTTGATCTATAATAGGATTAACTGTATAAACAAACATTAATTAAATACGAGGCGGTAATGGATTTTTCTTTATTATTAGACGGTTTAAATGATAAGCAGCGAGAGGCTGTCGCTGCACCGTTGGGCAATTATTTAGTATTAGCGGGAGCCGGATCCGGTAAAACACGGGTGCTTACCCATCGTATTGCGTGGTTAATCGGTGTAGAAAACGTACCGGAATCGAATATTCTGGCAGTAACCTTTACCAATAAAGCGGCGGCGGAAATGCGTCATCGTATCGAACATACTCTTTCTTCCAGCAGTCATCACCGCCTGTTCGGTATGTGGGTCGGTACGTTCCACAGCATTGCTAACCGCTTGTTACGTTCACATTATCTTGACGCTAATCTGCCACAAGATTTCCAAATTATGGATAGTGAGGATCAGCAACGTTTACTTAAACGTTTGTTAAAGTTGCACAATATTGATGAAAAACATTTCCCACCGAAACACGTGGCGTGGTATATCAGTGCGCAAAAAGATAAAGGTAAACGTCCGAAAGATATTGATCATCATAACGATCCGAACGAGAAGAAATTAGTCCAAATCTACCAAATCTATCAAGATGCCTGCGATCGTGCTGGTCTGTTAGATTTTGCCGAATTATTGATTCGAGCTTATGAACTTTTCCGAGACAAACCGCCGATCTTGCAGCGCTATCAGCAACGTTTTCAGCAGATTTTGATCGATGAGTTCCAAGATACCAACAATATTCAATATGACTTAATCCGTCTGCTTGCCGGTGAAACCGGTAACGTGATGATTGTCGGCGATGACGACCAATCGATTTACGGCTGGCGTGGTGCGCAGGTTGAAAATATTCAGCGTTTCTTAAATGACTACCAAAAAGCGGAAACTATTCGTCTTGAGCAAAATTACCGTTCAACCGGACATATTTTGGCGACCGCCAATGAGTTAATTTCCAATAACGAAGACCGCTTAGGTAAGAATTTATGGACCGATCAGGGTGATGGCGATCCGGTTGAAATTTATTGTGCTTTCAATGAATTAGACGAAGCTCGTTTTGTTGCCTCACAAATCAAACAATGGAAAGAAGACGAAGGCAGCCTAAATGAATGTGCGGTGTTATATCGTAGTAACAGCCAATCCCGAGTGATTGAAGAAGCATTAATTCAAGCGAATATTCCTTACCGTATTTACGGCGGTATGCGTTTCTTCGAACGCCAAGAAATCAAAGATGCACTGGCATATTTACGCTTGATTGCTAATCGCCAAGACGATGCAGCATTTGAACGTGTGATTAACACACCGCCAAGAGGGATTGGCGAACGCACGTTAGATACGATTCGTCAAATTACCCGTAATCGCCAAATAACCTTATGGCAGGCGATTCAAGTAGCTGTGCAAGAAGAACAACTGTCCGGCAGAGCCGCTTCCGCCTTGCTGCGTTTTGTCGAATTGATTAATGCGCTCGAACAAGAAACCGAACAAATGCCACTGTTTGAACAAACCGATTTTGTGATTAAAAAATCCGGTTTATACGAAATGTATAAACAAGAAAAAGGAGAAAAAGGCGAAGTTCGTATTGAGAACTTAGAAGAGCTGGTCACCGCTACCAAACAATTCAGCAAGCCTGACGAAGCGGAAGAAATGTCGGATCTCACCGCATTTTTAACTCACGCCTCATTAGAAGCTGGTGAAGCGCAAGCCTCCCCGCATCAGGATTATGTCGAATTAATGACGTTACATTCCGCGAAAGGTTTAGAGTTCCCTCGTGTATTTATGGTCGGTGTGGAAGAAGGTATTTTCCCGAGCGGAATGAGCTTTGACGAAGGCAGACTGCAAGAAGAACGCCGTTTGGCTTATGTCGGCATTACTCGAGCGAAGAAAAAATTAACGATCAGTTATGCCGAACTCAGACGTTTATACGGCAAAGAAGAGCGTCATATCGCTTCTCGTTTTATTGCCGAATTGCCCGAACAGCATATTCGAGAAGTGCGTTTGAGAGGCTCTATCAACCGTGCGGCAAGTTTTGCCCAAAGCACACCTTTTGCAAAAAATTCAGCAAAAACGACCGCTTCTTGTTTAGAAGACAATAGTTGGAAAATGGGGCAAAAGGTGCAGCACGCTAAATTCGGACAAGGCACAATTGTTAATGTGGAAGGCAGCGGCGAAGCAACCCGTTTACAAATCGCCTTTGCCGGAAATGGCATTAAATGGTTGATTGCCAAAATGGCAAACCTTGAAAAACTCTAATTCGCCATTGCTAAATAAAAAAATCCGCCGTAAGTGAAAACCTACGGCGGATTTTTTATTTATCACGATTACACGTTTTTCATGATACGAGAAATACGACCCTCGGCAATTTCTTCATCACGAATCGTCATCACTTCACAGCCTTCTTTGGTCACCACAATTTGGTGCTCAAACTGCGCTGAATGGCTACGGTCTTTGGTTTTTACCGTCCAGCCGTCCGGCATATTACGGATTTCTTTTTTACCCGCATTCACCATCGGCTCAATAGTAAACACCATACCTTCTTGCAGCACTACACCACCATCATCAGAATTGTAGTGAAGTACTTGCGGATCACAATGGAATTCGGTACCGATACCGTGACCGCAGTATTCACGCACCACAGAGAAACCTTGTTTTTCCACATATTGCTGAATGGTTTTACCGATTTCTTTTAAACGAATACCTGGTTTTACTGTGCGTAAACCGATATAAAGCGATTCTAATGTCACTTCAATTAAACGTTTATCACGAATACTCGGCTCTCCGACCACATACATTTTCGAGTTATCGCCGTAGTAACCGTCTTTAATTACCGTTACATCAATATTTAAAATATCGCCTTTTTTCAATTTACGATCCGCACTCGGAATACCGTGACACACCACTTCGTTCAATGAAATACAAGTGGCATTCGGAAAGCCGTGATAATTTAAACACGCCGGAATCGCCTGCTGTTCGTTTACGATATATTCGTGGCAAATACGGTCTAATTCTGCGGTACTTACACCTTCTTTTACATACGGCTCAATCATTACCAATACGTCAGAGGCTAATTTACAAGCGACACGTAATTTCTCAATCTCTTCTTCGGTTCTTAATGGAATCTTGCTCATGCTGTTCTCTCTTCTTAATTCAAGCGGTTAAATTTCTCAATTTTCTTGCAAATACGCAGAAAAAAGTAAGGGGATTATACCTTTTTTCAGCATAATCCCCAAACGACTATTTCAGTTTAAATTTTTTGACTAAATAATTGAGTAACACGCCATAGAGCGGTAAAAACAGTAATAAGCTAACAAACAGTTTAAACGCATAGTCCACCGTACCGATGGTGAACCAATGTTCCGCCATATAAGCATCATCGCTTTTATAAAACGCTACTGCAAAGAAAGCGAAAGTATCAATCAATGTACCGAAGATAGTCGAACACATCGGAGCTAACCACCACGTTTTGCCCTGACGTAAGCGATTAAACACCACAATATCCAATAGCTGCCCGACTACATAAGCACAAAAACTTGCCAACGCAATACGGAACACAAACAGATTAAATTCGTTTAACGCATTAAAGCCTTGGAATTGAGTCTCAAAAAACAGCACCGAAATCACATAACTAATCAGTAACGCCGGCAACATACCGACAAAAATAATTTTACGGGCAAGACTTGCACCAAATACTCGTACGGTTAAATCCGTCGCCAAAAACACAAACGGGAAAGTAAATGTGCCCCATGTGGTTGGAATCACAATGTCGGTAAACGGAATTTTTACCTCAAAAGTAATCTGCACCAAATAGTTACTGATCGCGATAATAAAGATATGGAAAAGGGAAAGTAAAACAAGAGAACGACGCTTTTGTGCGTCTGAAAAATCAATTTGAAAGTTCATATTATTCCTTTTTAAAAATAAAAAGCCGAGGTAAGGGAACTCGGCAACCAATTTTGAGGGGCGCATTATACGCAAGCGGTCAAATTTTGCAAATTTTTTACAAAACTCAACCGCTTATGTTATTTATTTGAACCTTCAGGGTGAAGCCCTATACCTTGATGACGCTCTTTTAATTTAGCAATCACATCGCCCCATTCAAGATTCATCGAATGTAATAATACAGTCAAGTGATAGGCTAAGTCCGCCGCTTCGCTTACCACTTCTTCTTTATCTTGCGACACCGCTGCCAATGCGGTTTCAACACCTTCTTCGCCAACTTTTTGAGCGATTTTCTTCACACCTTTGGCATACAGTTTTGCAGTATAAGAGCTTTCTGGATCGGCATATTTACGCTCGGCAAGCACCTGTTCCAATTTCGCAAACCACGTCCAATCGCCTTCAGACTGGCTTTCAAATTGGTGGAAACAGCTCCTCTCGCCCGTATGGCAAGTCGGCCCGATTGGATTCACTAAAATCAATAACGTATCGTTATCGCAATCCAAACTCATATCCACCACATTGAGAAAATGCCCCGATGTTTCGCCTTTCGTCCACAAGCGTCGTTTGGTGCGAGAATAGAAGGTTACCACTTTCTCTGCTAAGGTTTTAGCTAACGCCTCTTGGTTCATATAGCCCAACATCAGCACTTCACTGGTTTGGAAGTGTTGGATAATGACGGGGAGTAATTGATCTACTTTTTGCCAGTTGATTTTGTTTTGCATATTATTCCTTACCCTATACGAGCCGTATAGGGTTACATAATCTGAGCCACGCTGTGGCTCTTTTTCTTTCAGATATACAGCCGCAGAGCGGCTAGGATTCTTGAACTTAGCACGGCTCGTGCTAGGTATTAACGACGTATCTCAACACCT
The DNA here is from genome assembly GCF_000739435.1 of Actinobacillus suis ATCC 33415. Classification (NCBI taxonomy): domain Bacteria; kingdom Pseudomonadati; phylum Pseudomonadota; class Gammaproteobacteria; order Pasteurellales; family Pasteurellaceae; genus Actinobacillus; species Actinobacillus suis. The sequence goes on along the minus strand of NZ_CP009159.1, from coordinate 2,475,921 downwards.
TCCGCGTTAAGATACGCTTTCAACTCCCCAATCTCAATAATCCGCTTGTGGAACACGCTTGCTGCCAATGCTCCGTCCACGTTGGCTTGGGTAAAAGCATCTCGGAAATGCACCATTTCGCCTGCGCCGCCAGAGGCGATTAACGGCACGTTGCATACTTCACGTACTAATTTGAGTTGGGTTAAATCGTAGCCGTTGCGAACGCCGTCTTGGTTCATCATATTTAGTACGATTTCACCCGCCCCACGTTTTTGCACTTCTTGCACCCAGTCGAGCAGTTGCCAGTTGGTTTGGCGAGTGCGTTTTTCATCGCCGGTGTACTGATTAACCCAATATTTGCCGGTTTCTTTTTCAAACCAACTATCAATACCGACTACCACAGCTTGCACGCCAAAGCGATCTGCCAATGCGGTAATCAAATTCGGATCGGCAAGTGCGGGGGAATTGATCGAGATTTTATCCGCTCCGAAAGCGAACAATTTTTCTGCGTCTTCAATCGTCTTAATTCCACCTGCTACGCAAAACGGAATATCGATCACTTGTGCCACACGCTCCACCCAGCTTTTATCCACCGTGCGACCGTCCGATGAGGCGGTAATGTCGTAAAACACTAACTCGTCCGCCCCTTCTTCCGCATAGCGTTTCGCAAGCGGTACGATATCGCCAATAATTTCGTGATTACGGAACTGCACGCCTTTGACCACCTGACCATCACGCACGTCCAAACAAGGGATTATCCGTTTTGCCAACATTCGATTGCCTCCGCGACATTAAATTTGCCTTCTAACAACGCACGCCCTACGATCACGCCCGACACACCTGTGCCTTTTAACGCCTTAATATCGTCAAGCGAGCCAATTCCGCCTGATGATTGGAAATGGATTTCAGGATATTTGGCACAGATTTCACGGTAAAGATCCACATTAGAGCCTGCTAACGTGCCATCTCGGGAAATATCGGTGCATAAAACATGCTGTAATCCGACCGCTTGATAATCTTCGATCAGTTCTTCGAGTGATACACCACTCGCCTCTTGCCAACCGCTAATGGCAATGATTTTTTGACCGCTTGCGTCAATGTTCACGTCTAACGCCAGTACAAATTTCTCCGCACCGTATTTTTCAAACCAGCCCTTGACCATAGCTCGATCTTTGACTGCCGTTGAGCCAATCACTACACGATTTGCCCCCACTGCCAATAAATCCGCCACGTCCTGCTCGGTGCGAATACCACCGCCCACTTGGATTTGGCAATTTGTCGCCGCAATAATCTTTCCAATAAGTGCGGTCTGTCTTTTCGCAGGATCTTTCGCCCCCGTCAGATCAACCAAATGCAGCTGCTCTGCCCCTTGTGCGAGATAGTTTGCGAATTGCTCAAGCGGATTATCGGAATAAGTGGTTTGTTTCGCATAGTCCCCTTGATGTAGGCGAACGACATTGCCGTCGATTAGGTCAAGGGCGGGGATGATGATTGATTTTTTTTGCATATTGTGTTCCTGTACCTAGCACGAGCCGTGCTAGGCTGAATAAACTCAGCCGCTCTGCGGCTGTATCAAAGAGCCACAGCGTGGCTCGGATTATGTAGCCCCATACGGCTCGTATGGGGGTTAAACTAGCCAGTTTACACCGCTTATGTTGATAGTTATTAAATTCACTTTTTATCCTGCTTATTTTTGATAGGAGTAAATTGTAGCTAGAGTTTTAATAATATAACTATCAGTGTTTCTTCCATATTCACTCAATAATGAAACTATCATAGTTGCATACAGCTTAAAAAGTTTTCTTAATTCTTGCCCGTACTTATAATTATTCTCTTCCCATTCCCAATACTTTATATCATATGATATTCGATTTAATTCAGAATATATGAATTTTAATAACCCTTTTGATACGGGTAATATACCAAGATCTTTTTCTTCAAGGTAAAGAATCGTTGGTTCAGATAAAAATATACAAACTCTTCTTAATTCTAATTTCATTTCAAAGGAAATAAATTGAGAAATGAATTCATCTATAAAAACCAACTTAGTTTTATAATCAAATGAAATCAATTCAATATATATATTATTAGGAAAAAATTTCTCTGTATCAGGCTGATAAAGCCACTCTTGAAATTCTGAAAGTGACATATTTCCAGTCAAAAGTGGCAGTATTTTTAAAATCCAGTTTGGTAATTTTTCTATTTTCTCCATATTTATGTTCCATTACAGGCGGTCAAATTCTCCAAAAACTTCGCAAATATCTACCGCACGTTTACCTAGCACTCTCGTGCTAGGTTACGCATAATGTTGTCGCTCTGCGACAAACAAAATTGGTTGCGGAGCAACCGCACTATGCGTAACCTCATACGGCAGTATGAGGCACTAAATAAGCTCCACAAAATTCTTCAACAACATCGCTCCATTTTTGCCAGAACGCTCTGGGTGGAACTGCACGCCATAGAAGTTTTTGCTCGCAATCGCAGCCGAGAAAGGCACGCCATAATCAGCGGTGGCGATAGTGTTTTCATTCGGCAATACCGCATAGCTATGCACAAAATAGAAATGACTGTTTTGCTCAATACCGTGAAATAATGGGTGGTCGGCTTGATATTGCACCTTGTTCCAGCCCATATGTGGCAACGGCAAACCTGTATTTGGGATTAGCTCGGTTTTGCCGCTCATTAGCCCAAGCGTTCCCACCTCACCTTCGGCAGAAAATTCAGTCATTAGCTGCATTCCCAAACAAATACCGAGCATTGGTTGAGTGGCGTTGCGGATCGTGTCAATCAAATCACGATCTTGCAAAATCTTCATCGCCGCTACAGCCGTCCCCACCCCAGGCAACAGCAATTTATCTGCCGATTTGATTTTGTCTAAATCGCAACTAATCTCCGCCTGAATCCCCAGACGGTCGAATGCAAATTTTACCGATGACAGGTTTGCACAGCCTGTGTTGATGATGATTAGGTTTGGCATTTAGTTTCCTGCTATTTTATTTTTTAAATTCTTTTATCAAATTAGATAATTGTTCTAAACCATCAAATGTACTTGGTACTTTATCTGGTGTTGAAAGAATGCTACTAAAAATTAAATTCTCAAATTTTTCTAGTGAAACACCATCTTTTTCTTTTATCTCTTTTGCATAATCAGCATAACTTTGAATAAATTGGCAAAGAGATTGTCGTAATTCAAGTTGCATTATTTGGGTTTGGATTGAATTATAATGTGTTAAGGCAACTCTGAAAAAATAAATAAAAATAAATTCTAAACCTAACATTGGTAACATTTGTTCCCAACCAATCTTGCTCCATTCAATATTATATTCTGCAAACCAATTAAAAAATCTTCCACCAATAATAACTATTGGTAATGCAATCAAAAGAACACAAAATACAGACATAATCCCAAACGAAGTCCATTTACTCCATAGTTTTTGAGAAAGTAATTTTTCAAAACCTTTAGATAAGCCAACAAAATTAAATGCTGTTTTTTGTTCTTTTAATAATTCTGCTAACTCATTAACCCTTTTCTCTTTTTCTTTAATGAAATTTTCTAATTTACTTGCTTTATCTGCAATATTAACTTTGAGATTCTCTGACTTTTCCTCTGCATTTTTTAGATTGTTTTCATAATTTAGAAAAGCTTGAAAGGATTTATCACCTAAATAATGATTTAACACATCAATATCAAATTGATTATTTAGCAAATACTCTAACCAAGAATTATGATTTTTATCAATTAAATCAGGGGATTTTCTTTTAAATTTATTCCAATCATCATTCAAAATAGGTATATAATGTCCTTTTCTTTGTTCTGACAATAAATATTCTCTAAAAAACCTTGCACAAGTTAGATAAAACTTATCATCGATACCACGAATTGTTATATATTTTTCATTTAGGTATTCTCCAATATTCTGCATGCTAAAAGGGCAATTTAATTTCCACTCTTCATAATTTTCATAAAACATACTTATAACATCTTTGCAGAAATTACATTTTTCCAGTTGTATGTCTTCATTAGGATTATTTTGAATGTATACATCAATTGATCGTAGTAAATTATTAAGTGTTTCTTTGTTAAGCATTTCATTAATCCATCTCAATAGTACAAGCAGCCAAATTACCAAAAAACTTTGCAAAACCCAACTACACTTTTGCCTAGCACTCTTGTGCTAGGTTACGCATTGTATTGTCGCTCTGCGACAAGCTAGATTGGTTGCAGAGCAACCGCACTATGCGTAACCCTACACGCCAGTGTAGGGCATTCCCACGTAAAATCACAACACACCCTTTGAACTCGGCAATTCATTCCCTTCCACTTTGATGCACTGTCTTAAGGTTCTGCCGAACACCTTGAACAGGCTTTCGATTTTGTGGTGGTCGTTGTCGCCTTGGGTTTTCAGGTGGAGCGTTGCCATTAGGGTGTAGGCGAGCGATTGGAAGAAATGCTCGGTCATTTCGGTGCTGAAATCGCCCACTTTTTCACGCTTAAATTTCGCCTTAAATTTGAAATATGGCCGACCCGATAAATCCATTGTGCATTCCGCTTTACATTCGTCCATTGGTAGCACAAAGCCGAAACGTTGAATACCACATTTGTCGCCTAACGCCTGTTTTAATGCCGTGCCGAGTGCAAGTGCGGTGTCTTCAACGGTGTGATGTTCGTCAATCCACAAGTCGCCTTTACATTGCACGTTCATTCGGAAACCGCCGTGCGTGGCGATTTGGTCTAGCATATGGTCGAAAAAGCCCACGCCTGTGCTGATTTGGTTTACGCCTGTTTCGTCCAGCCACACTTGCACTTTGATGTCGGTTTCTTTGGTGGTGCGAACCACTTCCGCATAGCGTGGCGGACGTTCACAAGCGGTCGTTTTTGGCAATAATTTTTCCACAATCAGATCCCAATCCAATTTTTCTGGGTGATATTGCAACGCCTGAATACCAAGATTTTCCGCCAGTTGCACATCGGTGGCACGGTCGCCGATCACAAAACTGCGGTCAGGATCGAACAGTTTTTTGTCGATATATTTTTTCAGCAATTTGATCTTCGGTTTACGGCAATCGCAGTTATCTTCTGGCTTGTGCGGACAAATCAAAATCGCATCAAATTCAATGCCTTGCGAGCGGAAAATCTCTAACATCGCATTATGCGGTTTATCGAAATTTTCCTGTGGAAACGACTCCGTTCCCAAACCGTCTTGATTGCTGACCATCACAAAACGGTAGTGATCTTTTAATTTCAGTAACGCAGGAATCACATTGCGTTCAAATTTAAGTTTCTCCAAGCTATCAATTTGGAAATCAGTTTTCGGCTCGTCAATCAGAGTGCCGTCTCGGTCGATGAATAGGGTTGGTTGTGTCATGTTTGCTCCTGTGATCCCCCATACGAGCCGTACGGGGCTACTTAATCCGAGCCGCCCTGCGGCTCTATATTATCTAATTATCAGCCACAGCGTGGCTGGGTTTATGGAACCTAGCACGGCTCGTGCTAGGTTATAAATCTTGTTCGAGATATTCATTTACATTTCCAAGCAACGCTTTCATCTCATCAACAAAACTCCACGTTTTATGATGTTCTTTCTGCCCTTTGATGTAATTGATAATTTTCCCAATTTCGTGTTCGCTATAACTCAACGCACAATAACCTTTCGACCAAGCGTAAAAATCAGGAAAAAGATCACTATGATGTTCAAGCCATTTATGGCTCGCATTTTTAAGCTGTTTTACAAAATCTGCCACCGCCATACTTGGGTGAATTTCTACCAATAAATGTAAATGATCAGGCATTCCGTTTATGCGATGCAAAGTGCATTTTTGTTGCTGACAAAATGCCCAAATATATTGGTACAACTCTTTCTCATTTTCTTCGTTAATTGCAGGAACGCTTTGTAGCGTGCGAAAAACGATATGATAAAAAAGTTTGGTATAGCTCATATTTCTCCTTTTATTCTCCATACGAGCCGTATGGGGCTGCTTAATCTGAGCCACGCTGTGGCTCTATATTATCTAATTAACAGCCACAGCGTGGCTGGGATTGTGGAACCTAGCACGGCTCGTGCTAGGCATTTCTAATTGCTTCCACCGTTCTCTCCAACTCCCCCCTCGTCCCAATCGAAATCCGAATACAATTCTGCAATCCCAACGCTTTGTGCTGATCACGCAAGATAATGCCTTTTTCCCACAATGCTTTAAACACTTTTTGTCCGTCTTGGAACTTAACGAGAACATAGTTAGCTTCGGTGTCGAAAATCTGTTCTACGCAAGGCAATTTTTGCAGTTCGGCAATCAACCACGCTCGGTTATCTAGCACGTTTTGCACCTGTGATTGCATTTGAGCGATACCTTGTTCAGACAAGGCTTGGGCGGCTATGTCGGAAACTGGCACTGGCAAAGGATACGGGGCGATCACTTTTTGCAGGACACCGATTAATTCTTCGTTGGCAAGGGTAAAGCCACAACGCAAGCCCGCTAAGGCAAAGGCTTTCGAGAGCGTGCGAATAATCGCTAAGTGTGGGAAGTTGGCAAGCTCGCTTACCATTGTCGCTTCGGGGCAAAATTCGATGTAGGCTTCGTCCACCACTACAATTGCTCGCCCTGCGGTGATTTGCAAAAGTTTAAGTAAATCCGACCGCTTGACGAGCGTGCCAGTCGGGTTGTTTGGGCTACAGACAAACACCACTTTTACGCTGTCAAGATTGCGTTCGATTTCAGGCAAATTAAGCTGAAAATCAGTAGTTAAAGGCACTGTTTTGAGTGCGACACCGCAAGTTTCCGCCGATACGCTATACATTCCGTAAGTCGGCGGACAATAAAGCACGCTATCGCTCGGCTCACAGAATGCTCGAATAATCAGCTCAATGCTTTCATCGCCACCACGGGTAACGATCACGTTTTCAGGGCGAACGCCTGCATATTGGGCGTAGCCATTTACTATATCGGCTGGTTGTGCTTCCGGATAGCGGTTAAAAGTGCGGTTAATTAAATCAAAGTTTGGCGAAGTTGGGTATTCATTCGCATTCAGCCACACATCGCCATTGCCACCCAAGCGACGTGCCGATTGGTATGGAGTTAGGGCTTGTACATTTTTTCGAGAGAGTTGTGAGATTTGCATATTTTGTTCCTATTTTATACCCCATACTGACGTATGGGGTTAATCATTATACGGTTGCTCTGCAACCGATTTACTTGTCGCAGAGCGACAACATTATGCGTAACCTCGCACATCAGTGCGTGGGGCTAGGCAATCTTCGCCAACCGAATACTCACCGCCTGTTTATGCGCCTCCAACTGTTCCGCACTTGCCATTACTTCCACCGTTTTTGCCAAATCTTTGAAACCTTGCGGGGTGAGCTCTTGCACGGTCATTCGTTTGCTGAAATCCGCTAAACCTAGGCTTGATGTGGTGCGGGTGTAACCGTAGGTCGGTAGCACGTGGTTGGTACCGCTGGCGTAATCGCCCATACTTTCAGGGGAATATGCCCCTAGGAAAATCGAGCCTGCGTTGTCGAGTTGATCGAGTAAAGAGCGGGCGTTTTCCACTTGAACCACCAAGTGTTCAGGGGCGTATTCATTGCTGATTTCGACCGCTTGTTCAAGGCTTTCGGCGATGAAAATTCGGCTGTGTTCTAGTGCTTTGCAAGCGGTCTCTTTTCTCGGCAATTTTGCAAGTTGGTTTTCAATCGCAAGTGCGGTCTGTTTTGCTAACGTTTCACTATTCGTGACCAAAATCACTTGGCTGTCTGCACCGTGTTCCGCTTGGGAAAGCAAGTCGCTCGCCACAAATTCAGGATCGGCATTTTTATCCGCCAACACTAACACTTCCGAAGGGCCTGCTTGCATATCAATCGCTGCACCATTTACTGTTTGCGACACTTGGCGTTTCGCCTCGGTTACAAAGCTATTACCCGGCCCGAAAATTTTATCCACTTTTGCCACGGATTCCGTGCCGAATGCCATTGCCACAATCGCTTGCGCACCGCCCACTTGGTAAATGGTTTCCACGCCACACAAATTCGCCGCATACAAAATCGCATCGGCAATCGGTGGCGGTGAGCAAAGCACCACTTTTTTACAACCGGCAATTTTTGCCGGAATAGCTAACATTAAAACGGTGGAAAATAGTGGTGCTGAACCACCTGGAATGTATAAGCCGACACGATTAATCGGGCGAGTTAGCACTTGGCAACGCACACCAGCTTGAGTTTCGATGTCAACCGGCTGTGGAATTTGAGCTGTGTGAAATTTTTCGATATTTGCTTTGGCATTTTGGATCGCCTGTTTTAGTTCATCTGATAAACGATCACTTGCCGCTTGAATCTGCGCTTTTGAAACAACAAGATTATCTAATTTCACATTGTCGAATTTTTCCGAAAGCTCAAATAATGCCTTATCGCCATTTGCCAGTACGTTTTCACGAATCGCATCAACCGCTTGTTGAATATTCAGCGAGGAGCTAATTGCAGGACGAGTAAGTGACGCTTGGCGTTGTTGTTCGGTTAGGTTTTTCCAAATTAGGGTTTGCATATTTTTCTCTCCACGCCCCATACTCTCGTATGGGGTTACTTATGGTATGGTTGCTCCGCAACCTTATTCTGTACAATGTCGCAGAGCGACATCATTATGCGTAACCACGTACGTTAGTGCGTGGTCATTACGCCAACATCTTCTCAATCGGCAGTACTAATACCGAGCTTGCGCCCATTGCTTTGAGTTGTTCCATCGTTTCCCAAAACAAGTTTTCTTGGCTGACGACGTGCATCGCAACACGGGCGGAATCATTAGCGAGCGGGAGAATGGTTGGGTTTTCCACACCCGGTAAAAGTGCGGTGATTTCTTTGAGTTTATCTTTTGGTGCGTGCAGCATAATGTATTTACTTTCCGCCGCTTGTTGCACGCCTTGAATACGGGTGAGTAAACGATCGACTAACGCTTGTTTTTCGGCTGAAAGCGGTTCGGCACGTTGAATCAGGCAGGCTTTGGATTGATAAATCACTTCCACTTCTTTTAAACCGTTCGCTTCTAACGTTGCGCCGGATGAAACCAAATCGCAAATCGCATCGGCTAAACCGGCGGAAGGGGCGACTTCGACAGAGCCGTTAAGTAAGGTGCTTTTAAACGCTACGCCCTTTTCGTTCATATAGCGTTTGAGTAAGTTCGGATAGCTGGTGGCAATACGTGAATTAACAAAGTCTTGCACACCGTTATAACTGCGATCACGATCAATCGCCAGCGACAAACGGCAGCCGCCAAAATCCAAGGTGCGTAATTTTTTATATTCAACCTGCTCACCTCGAGCAAGACGACCGAGTTCCTCTTCTTCCAGTACATTTTCCCCAATAATGCCGAGATCCACTACACCTTCAAAAACCAAGCCAGGAATATCGTCATCACGCACACGTAAAATTTCAATCGGCATATTTTCCGCATAAGCGATTAAACGCTGTTCATTCCAGTTAATTTTTACCCCGCATTGCTTGAGTAATTCGTTGCAATCTTTGCTTAAACGCCCTTTTTTCTGCAGAGCGATACGTAAACGGTTTGTGGTTGTCATTTTGTCTTTCCTATGTTGTGTTTAAGGTTGTGTTTAAATTTCGGATATAAAAAAACCTCTCGAAAGTTGCCTTCCGAGAGGTTATGTATTTTGCTGCGATATGCGATTGTGCTTTATACGTACTCGGAAGATTTGCTATCTTCCGACCACACTCAAATGCCCGAAAGATATCAGGTTGAATGATGGTGATGATGAGTACGGATAAAGTTCATAATGGGTTCTCTTATATAAAATTTCGTATAAATTTGTTGAGTTGCTATTTAAAATACGCTCAAAATTTATAGATTGCAAGTTGTTTTTGATAAAAATTTCTTCTTTTAGAATAAATTCGCAATCGTTTGCGTAAAAGGGTATAATTCGCTTAATTTTTTGTTCTAAAGGAATTTTTAACCATGCAAATTAGCTTAAAAAAAATCTATTCGGGAAAAGTACGTGATCTTTATGAAATTGATGATAAACGTATGTTGATGGTCGCCACCGACCGTTTATCCGCATTTGATGTAATCTTAGATGATCCGATTCCTCGTAAAGGCGAAATTCTCACCCAAATCTCTAATTTCTGGTTCAAAAAGTTAGCCCACATTATGCCAAATCATTTTACTGGTGATTCTGTTTTTGATGTTTTACCCAAAGAAGAAGCGGAAGCAATTCAGCACCGTGCCGTAGTTTGTAAACGCTTAACACCGGTAAAAATCGAATCGATTGTGCGTGGCTATTTAACCGGTTCGGGTTTAAAAGACTATAACCAAACCGGCACAATTTGTGGCTTAAAATTACCGGAAGGTTTAGTGGAAGCAAGCAAATTGCCACAACCGATTTTCACTCCGTCAAGCAAAGCGGAAGTGGGTGATCACGATATCAATATTTCATACGAAGAATGTGAACGCCAAATCGGTGCGGAATTAGCGGCAAAAGTGCGTGATGCGGCGATTGCACTTTATACCGAAGCGGCGGAATATGCGCTCACAAAAGGCATTATTATTTGCGACACCAAATTTGAATTCGGTCTAGATGAGAACGGTACGCTAACTTTAATGGATGAAGTGCTAACCCCTGACTCAAGCCGTTTCTGGTCGGTAGATACTTACCAAGAAGGCACAAACCCGCCGTCATTCGACAAGCAATTTGTGCGTGACTGGTTGGAAAACAGCGGTTGGAATAAACAGGCTCCGGCACCGAAAGTTCCGTCAGACGTGATTGAAAAAACCGTGGCAAAATACCAAGAAGCGTTAGATTTATTAACCAAATAGTTCTCAGTTTTCCCTAAAAGCAAGCGGTCGGATTCTGCAAATTTTTTGCAAATTTCGACCGCTTGTTGTTTATGAATTACTTCACACTACTTACTTAGCGACAGGCTCTAGCGTTAATGCTAAATCTTCGCTAATGACTTTAAATAATAAGTCGATATTCGGGTGTTTGCCGGCATTTTGTTTTGCATCTTCCACGTGTTCGGCAAACCATTCGATGCCTTGCTGTGCCGTTGAAGCGGTTAATTTCCCGTCAAATTTTTCCGCTAAGGCGTTGTAAAGTTTAAGTGAACCCAATTTGCCTTCCACAGCCGGAATATGATGAATCACTTCCCCTTGTGCATTACGCACATTTAAACCGGCAAGATGATCAACCGCTGAAAAGGTGGCTAAATAGTCTTTAAATTGCATATTGTTTCCTTATGATTATGATAAAAAAGAGCTGAGATTATCAGCTCTTTTGATAGGTTTTGCAAATTAGAATTTGTAGGTTAAGTTCGCTGTAACTTTGCGTCCTTCTCCCATATAACACCAATAGGTATCACATGCACTTATGTATTTTTTGTTACTCAAATTCGAAACATTAACTTGTGCAACCCAATGCTTGTTGAAATCATATTTAGCCATTAAGTCCACTAATGTATAAGCCGGAATTTTTTCTTCTATTACACCATTAGTACTTGTACCTACGTATCGAACTCCCGCTCCTACTTTAAGACCAACTAATGTATTATTTGTGAATGCGTAATTCATGAAAGCGGAATATGTATGACGAGGAATAATCGCCTTACGTATATTATTTACTTTAGCATCAGTATAAGTATAAGCTAATAATGCCGAAATATTATCATTCAGCTTCATATCTGTTTGTAATTCAACACCTTTACTTTTGGCTTTCTCTGTTTGCAATTGAATAACTTGTCCGTTCACTTGTCCCTGAACCAAACCATTTTTCTCTTTTAAATCAAAATAAGCAATAGAGAGTGTTCCATCAACAAAACTCGGTAAATATTTAAAACCTACTTCATGTTGCGAACCTTCATAAGGCTTATAGCGTACTATGTGCCCATTAACATTAGAACCTGAGATTGGGCGGAAAGATTCAGAATAGTTATAAAACGGAGATAAACCTGAATCGGTAACGTACATTACACCGGCTGAGTAGCTATTATGATTTAGATCATACCCTTCACCACCGTACGTACTATAATAATCACCTTTTGCAAAATCACGGCGAGCACCTAAATTTACTAGCAATTTATTGTCAAAACGGAATTGATTTTGTACATATACGCCTAATTGTTTTTCTTTATTTACATAAGGTGATACTGCATCAAACGGTTGCACCGCCGTTGGATAATTACCGTATAAATTGCTTAATATTTCACTACCATAACCGTTTGCCGCATAGTTTTTACCAATCGTGTAATCGAAACCGACCGTCAATATATTTTCAACACGATCTATCGCCCATGTTTTACTTAAGCGATTATCTAATGAATGCGTAAAGGTTTTTCCTCTTGCCGTCATTGTACTTAAAGATGAACCATCCCAACCGATAGAAGCACTAAATTGGTCTTTATTGCTATAAGCATAGCGATAATTTGACTGATAAACTAAATCATCACTAAATTTATGAGTAAATTCATAACCGACAGAATATTGATTACGGCGCAAATATTCCGGTACATTTTCTGCAAAGTTAGTACGATTAGATAATCCTAAAGAAGATAATCTTTCATAACCGGCAGGGAAAAAACCTGAACTTGGACGACCATTATCATGCTGAACACTTGCTAATAAAGTCAAACTGGTATTTTTACTAATATCCCACGAAAGACTTGGAGCAAAGTAATAAGCATCCATATAACTGCCTTTCGGCTCACCATCTCTTCGGTTGAAATCACCGACTAGACGGAAACGAACATTTTCACTAATAGCATTACTATAATCTGCTGAAAAACCTCTCTCGTTTCTATTTCCCAACGTAAACTTCAACTCACCTTTCGGCTCTTTTGTCGGACGCTTGCTCACTAAATTAATTAATCCGCCACTTTGTGCTGAACCATAAGTAAGAGAATCAGCACCTTTTACAACTTCAATACTTTCTAAGCCATACATATTCGGTTGCCAATGATAGAAACCAAAGCTATACATTGCCGTACCGTCAATGCGAAGAGTTGGGCTAAAACCACGAATACGAATCCAATCATGGGTATCAATATCTCCTCCATACGGCTGGCTTAAGATACCTGCTTCATAACGACCAATTTCATCAGCTTGTTTATAACCTTTCTCTTTAATCTGTTCTTCTGTTAATACAGATACCGATTTAGGTGTCATATATTCCACCTTACCTGCTTTAGAAACAGAACCAACCACCGACACCTCATCCAATACCGCAGTTTCTTGTGCGATTGCCGGTGAGATGGCTAAGGCAACTGCCGAAGCGACTGTCGAATAGAAAAACGTTTTTTTCATTTTATTCACCCTAAAATGTTGTTAAGAATTTTTTAAATTGTGAAGGTTAAACTCTTCTTAGCATTAATAAGAAATAAGTTCCACCAACTAATGTGGCGACTAAGCCTGCCGGAATTTCATACGGAAACAATAACTGTCTGCCGAGCCAGTCGGCAAGCGACATTATCAATCCGCCCAAACAAGCTGAGATCAAAATCTGTTGCGAGACTTTTTTTACCCCTAAAAAGCGAACCATTTGCGGCACCAGTAAACCGATAAAGCTTAGCGGCCCGATAACCAAGGTCGCTAGCGCAGTTAATAACGCACTAAATAAAATTAAACTCCAGCGAACCTGTTTGAGATTTAATCCTAGCGATTGTGCCATCGGTGCTTGTAACGCCAGTAAAGCAAGCCAACGGCTGAAAATCAAACTTGCAAAAAGTAGTGCAAAACTGACCGCTAGCAAGCCGATAGCCATTTCATTAGTAACATTTTGCGTTGATCCGGATGTCCAGGCAATCAACTGATTCGCTCGGGGATCACCGCTGGCAATCGCTAAACGTTGCAACGTATCGAATAATGCCGATAAGCTAATACCGGTCAGCAACACTTTTTCCGGCAACATACCGCTACGCTGATTAATCGCCGTTAATACCAATAATGCCACACAAGCACCGAGAATCCCTGCTAACCAAAACCATTCTGTTTGTTGTACGCCAAACAGAAATAAAGCGGCTAAGATGCCCATTGATGTGCCGGAAGAAACGCCCAATAACTCGGGGCTTGCCATTGGATTGAGCGTTAAACGCTGTAAAATTACACCGGCAACCGATAATAAAATTCCGACTGCTATCGCCGCCATTAAACGAGGGAGGCGCAATGCAATCAACTCGCTTTGTTGCGTCCATTGCCAGCCATTGATACCTTTGCCGACAAATAACGCTAAGCAAATTGCCAACGCTAAGCCGCCCACTATCAAAGCAAGAACAAGCGGTCTAAATTGACGAATTTTTTGCGAACCCGCCTCTTGTAAACGTCCGGTATGCGGTAAGGCACTAAACATTAGCCAAAGCAACAACGGCGTACCTAATAATGCGACCACCGCACCGGTCGGTAAATGAATCCCGCTAAAAAAGGCAAATAACTGTAACAGCAAATCCGTATTCGCCAACAATAACGCCCCCAGCACAAAAGCGGCACATAGCTGATGACTAAAACGGCGAATATGCAGTTGGCGAACGATAGTTGCCGAAGCCAAGCCGATAAAACCCAACATACCGACTTTCGCCACCACAACTGCAATTAAAAATGCCGCGATCAATACACCGAGCACTCGCAATTTAGCTACCGGCACACCTAAGCTCTGCGCATTCGCATCATTTAATGCCAAAATGGTTAGCGGACGAACCAATAAACTAATAATCAAGATCGCAGGTATCGCTTGAGCAATCAGCAATAACGAATCCCGCCAGCTTTCTTGTACTAAAGAGCCAGCCCCCCATTGTGCCAAACCTCGAGATTCTTCCGGATAAAACAGCATCATTAATGCGGAAAATGAACCAAAATAGAGATTTACCACTAAACCAGCAAGGATCAACAATAAGGGCGACATTGTTTTTCGCATCGCCAAACTCAGCACTAAAATCAGGCTGAATGCCGCACCGATTAATGCGACCGCACTTGAGCCGTATTCCAGCCAATCCGGTAAAAAAATCGCCGTTAAAAATAAGGCGAATTGCGCACCGCTACTAATGCCAAGCGTATTATCCGATGCCAACGGATTCGCCATCACTTGCTGTAATAATAAGCTCGCTAAACCTAGCAAACCGCCGGAAAGTAATGCCATCACAATACGCGGTAAGCTATAACTTTGAATCAGCAATAGTTCCAGATTTTCGCTCGGCAAAAAGAGCGAAACCAACCCGCTTCCGTTTGGTAATTGTAACGTTAATGTCGTTAGCAATAGCCCGACAAATAGCACGGCTAATCCGCTGAACAATAATTTGCTCGCTTTTACCATTGTTCGCCTCCGTGCAATAATCCGTTAGCAAACATTTCGGCAAAGCGTTGGGCGGAAGGAATACCACCGAATGTCCATACTGCCGGTAAAATTAACGGATCTTTCGCCATAGCCAAATGTTGCCACAAGGTGTTATAACGCAAGGCGGATCCAATATTCGCCGGATACGGTTTTACCACCACTAAACGGCTATTCGGCACAAGTTTGGCTAACTGAGTAACATCAATCGTCTCAAAGCCCCACGCATTTTGCGAACCGCTCCACGCATTGTGAAAACCGAGTTGTGACAACACCGCACCAAACGGACTATTTGCGGCATAAATGCGTAAATGGCGCGTATCAATAAACTGTACTAAGGCAATCGGGCGCTCCAAATAAGGCTGAACAAGCGGTCGGATTTCACCCATTTTTTGCAAATAATTAGCCATGAGCTGCTCAAATTCCGTTTGTTTATCCGCAATAAACGCGACTTTACGGCTAGCATTCACAATATTTTGCCAAGCATCGCCTTCCGTATAAAAATCGACTAATGTCACAGAGGAAAACGGCTCGAGTGTTGCGGTGGCTTGGGCGTAAAAACTGCTATTAATAAAATGTAAATCGTGATCGCTCTGTTTTAAGGCAAGAATCTGTTCCGGATTCGGTTGCATTCGCACGCCGAGATCTAAGGTGTTATTCGGTAACGCCGGTTCACTGACCCACTGCTGATAACTTTTTACATCACCGACCGCCACCGGCTTCTCGCCTAACGCGATTAATGTTTCGGCAACCGTCCAATCCAAGGTCGCAAAAGATTTTGCCTTCACCCCACAAGACATTGCAAAAAAAAGTGTAAAAACGACCGCTTGTAGCGTTTTAACCACGGAGAAACACGGAAGCTCACGGAAAATACGATAAATATTTTCTGTGTTTTTCTGTGTGTTCCGAGGTAAAAAAATAAGTTGTTTCATCAATAAAAACTCACCGGTCGTTTGGTTTCAGGGTGTTCGATCACATTCAGATCAATACCGTAAATTTGTTTTAATTTCGGGCTGTTTACAATCTCAAACGCATCACCCTGCGCTAATAATTTGCCGCTATGCAACGCCACCAACTGATCACAATAACGTGCCGCCAAATTAATATCATGAATCACAATAATCACACCCAAATTCAGCTCGTGCGCCAATTTTTTGACCAATTCCATCACTTCTACTTGATGAGCGATATCCAAGGCGGCAAGCGGTTCGTCCAACAACAAGAATTTGCTTTGTTGCGCTAATAACATCGCTAACCAAATGCGAGAACGCTCACCGCCGGAAAGCGTATCTACCAACTGCTCGGCAAACTGTTCCGTGTTGGTTAAGGCTAAGGCTCGTTCGATGGCTTCATGATCTTTTTGTTTATTAGAACCGAATAAACCGTTCCACGCATAACGCCCCATGGCGATAAGCTCTCTGGCAGTCAGATTGGTAGCTTGTGGGAGATGTTGAGGAAGATAAGCAACTTGTTTAGCAAAATCTCGTGATGACCATCGGCTAAGTTCTTGCTGGTTAAATAGAATTCTGCCGCCAGATAACGTATTTTGTTTCGCCAATAATTTAATTAAGGTGGATTTGCCTGAGCCATTGTGTCCGATTAAACCGTACACTTTACCTTGCTCGAATTGCAAAGAAATTGAATGGAGTAAAGTTCGAGTAGGAATAGCAAAAGTCGCATTTTCAATTAAAAACACAATAACTCCGAATAAATAAAAAGAAGATTATTCTAATTAAAAATTATTAGCGTTAAAACAGATTTATGTATTTTAATATATTCAGTCAATACAAGCGGTCAAATAAACAAAAATTTTTACAATTTTAACGACTATTTATAGAAACTCAGCGCTGTTATCGCTATAATTCTGCGCTTTTGGACTAGGTATCACGCCTAGTTTTTTATTGGCCTTTTTCAGAGGATAAAAAATTGATTAAATTCGGTCGTGCATTTTTAGCAAAACTTGCTGTATTAAGCCTCGCATTTTCCGCAATTACCGCACAAGCTGCTGAGAAATTATACGTTTATAACTGGACGGAATACGTACCTTCATCACTCTTAGAAAAATTTACCAAAGAAACGGGAATTGAAGTCATTTATTCGACATTTGAAAGTAATGAAGAAATGTATTCGAAGTTAAAACTTTCAAATTCAAAAGGTTATGACATCGTATTTCCTTCTAGCTACTATGTTGGCAAAATGGCGAAAGAAGGAATGCTTGCCGAGTTAGATAAAAGCAAATTAACTAACTTAAATTACGTAACACCGGAGTTGATGGCAAAGCCGTTCGACCCGGAAAATAAATACTCTCTGCCTTATGTGTATGGCTTAACCGGTATCGGGGTCAATTCACAAGATTTTGATCCGAGTACGATTTCGAGCTGGGGCGATTTATGGCGTGATGAGTATAAAGGCAAATTGCTGATGATGAACGATCCGCGTGAAGTGTTTCATATTGCCTTATTACTTGATGGTAAATCACCGAATAGCGAAAACGAACAAGAAATTCAAAGTGCTTATCAGCGTTTACAAAAATTAGTGCCGAATGTATTAGTTTTTAACTCGGATTCACCGGAAATGCCTTACTTACAAGGTGAGGTTTCCGTAGGGATGCAATGGAGCGGCTCTGCGCACCGTGCTAAAAGTGAAAATCCGGATTTAAAATTTGTGTTCCCGAAAGAAGGTGCCGTGATTTGGATGGACAACTATGTCATTCCAAAAGGTGCGGTAAATAAAGAGGCGGCACATAAATTTATTGATTTCTTATTACGCCCTGAAAGTGCGAAAGAAGTAATCGAAACAATGGGCTTTTCTATGCCGAATGAAGGCGTAAAAAGTCTACTCTCTCCAGAGCTTGTCAATGATCCGTTAATTTTCCCGCCGAAAGAGGAAATTAATAAAGGTATCTTGCAAGCAGACGTAGGCAAAGCCGTTGAAATCTACGAAAAATACTGGAATTTGCTAAAAACGGGCAAATAGTTATTTGCAAAATTTGAAGAAATAACAACCGCTTGTTATTTCTTGCAACTCAAACGTCCTTCCAATCGGAAGGACGAATTTCTTAAACATTAAACAATGACTCGAGGTCTTAAATGTCAAATCATAACTCTTTAACTGCGAATCCGGGCCCATTAGGTTTATGCGGCTTTGCATTAACAACTTGGTTACTTAGCTTAATCAACAACGGTACATTCGGTGGCGAAAATGTAGGCTTAGTGCTTGCGATGGGTTTTGCTTTCGGTGGTACTGCACAAATGATCGCAGGTATGTTTGAGTTTTCAAAAGGTAACACTTTTGGTTTCACTGCATTCACCAGCTACGGTGCTTTCTGGTGGTCATTCGCATTATTCAAAGTATTCTTCGCTGAAGGCGTAACTGCACCGTTCATCGGCTGGTACTTAGTGGCTTGGGGTACATTCACATTAATGATGTTTATCGGTACATTAGCAAAAGCACGTGCATTACAAGCAATCTTCTTAGCATTAACCATCACCTTCTACTTATTAGCAGCTGGCGATTTCACCGGTGATCACTCACTTACTCACATCGGTGGTAACTTCGGTTTATTAACAGCCTTATTAGCGTTTTACTTAGCAGCGGCAGAAATTATCAACGAAAGCTTCGGTCGCACAGTATTACCAATCGGTGCACCAAAACAGTAAGAGTTAATTCTCGCAATAAGGACGCTATGGCGTCCTTATTTTTAGCCTCCAATTAATCTTCTTCAATTTTTGCGAACCACCTCACACTTTTCACATTTTTTTAACAAAAACATTGCCAGATTAAATTCTAAGCGCATATTATTCGCTCAGTAACAGTTTATTTCCCGTAATAAACCTAGGAGCAAAGCGATGAAAAATCTAAATGTTTTTGATAAAACTTATGGCTTATTAATTAATGGTGAATGGACTCAGGGAAGCGGTAAAGATTTACTCGCTTCTTACAATCCGGCAAACGGTAATGTACTGGCACACTTTGTTGATGCAACCGATGCGGATGTGGATGCAGCAGTAACAGCAGCACAAGAAGCGTTTAAAACTTGGCGTAAAACAACTACTGCAGAACGAGCTGCCATTTTAAATAAAATTGCCGATGTGATTGATGAGCATAGTGAATTATTCGCTTTGCAAGAAACGCTAGATAACGGCAAACCAATTCGAGAAACCAGAGCAGCGGATATCCCGTTGGCTGCCGATCACTTCCGCTATTTTGCCAGTGCCATTCGTGCCGGCGAAGGCAGCTTAAATCAAATCAATCAAGAAGAACTTTCGCTCGTACTGCGTGAGCCAATCGGCGTAGTTGGGCAAATTATTCCGTGGAATTTCCCATTCTTAATGGCGGCATGGAAAATCGCACCGGCTCTTGCCGCCGGCTGTACCGTGGTCATTCACCCTTCCAGTACTACTTCGTTAAGCCTATTATCCTTTGCACAAAAAATTAATCATTTACTGCCGAAAGGCGTATTAAACGTGATTACCGGTAAAGGTTCGAAATCCGGTGAATATATGCTTAAACACAAAGGCTTTAACAAACTGGCATTTACCGGTTCGACTGAAGTGGGACGTCATATTGCGATTTCTGCCGCAGAATTACTCATTCCGGCAACCTTAGAATTAGGCGGTAAATCGGCTAATATTTTCTTTGACGATATGCCGTTCGACAAAGCATTAGAGGGCGCACAAAAAGGGATTTTATTCAATCAAGGACAAGTCTGTTGTGCCGGTTCACGCATCTTTGTACAAGAAGGAATTTATGACAAATTTGTGGCAGCATTAGCCGAAGAATTTAAGAAAGTCAAAGTCGGTTTACCGTGGGAAGATGACACTCAAATGGGTGCACAGGTCAATGCGGGACAACTTAACACCATTTTAAAATATGTGAAAATCGGTGAAGAAGAAGGCTGCCGTATTATTACCGGCGGTAGAAAAGTGTTAGCGGATAATCTTGCCAGCGGTGAATTTGTTGAACCGACTTTAATTGAATCGAAAGATAATAACAGCCGAATTGCTCAAGAAGAAATCTTCGGACCGGTGGCAACCGTGATTAAATTTAAAACCGAAGAAGATGTTATTCGTATGGCGAACGATTCGGAATACGGCTTAGGCGGCGGTGTTTGGACTAAAGACATTAACCGTGCATTACGTGTTGCACAAGCGATCGAAACCGGTCGTGTGTGGGTAAATTGTTATAATATTCTGCCGGCAGGCGCACCGTTCGGTGGCTATAAATCTTCCGGTATCGGGCGTGAAACCCACCAAATGATGTTAGACGCTTATACCCAAGTGAAAAATATCTACATCAGCACCCGTGAAGAGCGTGAAGGCATGTACTAATGGTCGGAATTGAATCTCCGTGAATAAGCGGTCTGATTTCTCACTTTTTTTGCAAAATCTTGGGCAAATCAGACCGCTTTTTATACCTTTTTGTTATAACGAAATGCCTTTTGTTCTTTACTCCATTGCTCAGACAGGGTAATCTCTCGCAACTTTTTATTTTGCGATTTATTTAAAATCCTACTTGGAGAAGCACTTATGAAATTAGCGACTTTAACTAAAGTAAGTGCAGGTGTATTAGTAGCACTTGCCTTAACCGCTTGTGACGATAAAAACACTGATGCTAAGACCGCAGCAAAACCGGCTGCCGAAAAGACTTTCGTGAACTGCGTTAGCCGTTCGCCGCAATATTTCAGTCCGGCACTAGCAATGGACGGTATTTCGTACAATGCGAGTTCTCAACAAGTTTATAACCGTTTAGTTGAATTTAAACGCGGTTCAACTGAGATTGAGCCGGCATTAGCCGAATCTTGGGATGTATCAGAAGACGGCTTAACTTACACTTTCCACTTACGCAAAGGGGTAAAATTCCACTCAAACAAAGAATTTACCCCAAGCCGTGATTTTAATGCAGATGATGTGGTATTTTCATTTAACCGTCAATTAGACCCAAATCATCCTTACCATACGGTATCAAAAGCGACTTATCCGTACTTTAAAGCGATGAAATTCCCGACTTTATTAAAATCGGTAGAGAAAGTGGATGATCATACGGTTAAATTTACCTTAACCAAACGTGATGCAACCTTCGTATCAAGTTTAGGTATGGATTTCACTTCGATCTATTCTGCAGAATATGCGGATGCGATGTTAAAAGCAGGTAAACCAGAAACCATCGACACTACCCCGATTGGTACCGGCCCGTTCGCCTTTACCGGCTACGTGTTAGATCAGGCAAGCCGCTATGTGGCACACAAAGATTATTGGAATGGCAAAGCAGATTTTGACCGCTTAATTTTTGAAATTGTACCGGATGCAACCGCTCGTTATGCAAAATTACAAGCAGGTCAGTGCGATTTAATCGACTTCCCGAATGCGACCGATATTGAAAAAATGAAAACCGATCCGAAAGTGCAATTACTTTCACAACCGGGCTTAAATATCGCTTATGTGGCATTTAACACCGAAAAAGCACCGTTTGATAATGTGAAAGTACGCCAAGCGTTAAATCTTGCGGTCGATAAAAAAGCAATTATTGATGTGGTTTATCAAGGTGCCGGTATTGCGGCGAAAAATCCATTACCGCCAACCATTTGGGGCTACAACGACAGCTTAGCAGAATCGGAATTCAATATCGAAAAAGCGAAACAATTACTCGCAGAAGCAGGCTATCCGAACGGTTTCGAAACCGAACTTTGGGTACAGCCGGTGGTTCGTGCCTCAAATCCGAATCCACGCCGTATGTCTGAAATCATTCAGGCGGACTGGGCAAAAATTGGTGTAAAAGCCAAATTAGTGACCTATGAATGGGGCGATTATATTAAACGCTCAAAAGCGGGTGAATTAACTGCCGGTACTTACGGCTGGTCCGGCGATAACGGTGATCCGGATAACTTCTTATCGCCATTATTCGGTTCAGCAAATGTTGGCAACAGTAACTATGCTCGTTTTAACAGCCCTGAGTTAGATGCGTTATTAGACAAAGCGCTCGGTTTATCGGATAAAGCGGAACGTACTAAACTCTACGAACAGGCACAAGTATTGTTAAGAGAACAAGCCCCGTGGATTAACGTTGCACACTCGATTAACTTTGCACCGACTAGCAAACGTGTACAGGACTATAAACAAAGCCCGTTCGGTTACACTTATTTGTACGGTACAAAACTTGCTGACTAAAAATCTTTTCAGTTAATGGTGCAAATCAATAAAAAATGGTGGGAAATCCCACCATTTTTTTGTATCTAGCTTATGGCGATAACCGTTCTTTCAGCCACTTTCCTTCAACAATGCGATAACAAATCCGGTCGTGCAAACGACTTGGTCTGCCCTGCCAAAATTCAATACGTTCCGGTAAAACGATATAACCGCCCCAATGCGGTGGACGAGGTACGTGTAACGGGTGTTTTGCCGCAATCAATGCCGCTTTTGCCACCAACTCGCTTTTACTGGCTAACACTTGACTCTGATTACTCGCCCAAGCACCAACTCGGCTGGTATAAGGACGGCTGGCAAAATAGCGATCCGATTCCTCAGCTGAAATTTTCTCAATCCGTCCTTCAATGCGTACCGAACGTTCTAACTCCGCCCAGAAAAAAGTTAACGCAACATAAGGATTTTGCTCAATCTCTTGCCCTTTACGACTTTGATAGTTGGTAAAAAATACAAAGCCATTTGGATTCAC
The DNA here is from genome assembly GCF_000739435.1 of Actinobacillus suis ATCC 33415. Taxonomy (NCBI): domain Bacteria; kingdom Pseudomonadati; phylum Pseudomonadota; class Gammaproteobacteria; order Pasteurellales; family Pasteurellaceae; genus Actinobacillus; species Actinobacillus suis. Next base: position 2,452,973 of record NZ_CP009159.1, on the reverse strand, counting down.
TTCTTTTAATAGCACAATACGACTGGTCGGTTTTCCGTCTAACACAGTCGCCACATTCATTGCTGTCGGCTCGTTCACTTTGGCGCTAATCGCTTCTTGTAGCCATTGTTCGAATTGTTGAATCGGATCCGCATGGCAATGCGCTTGGGACAATTCTTGTTTACTATAATCTTCTCGGATGTTGTGTAGATCCATTTCTTCCTCTCTACAAACTAGAAAGCAAAAGCGGTCAAATTTCCGCAAAATTTTGCAAAAATTTAACCGCTTGTATTACTCAGATTTTGTCGCTTCTGAAGCCGGTTTACGACGTTTACCAATATTTTTGGTGTCTTTATGACGCACTTTTACTTTGGCTTTTGCCGCTTCTTTTTTCGCTTCTTTGCGTTTTTTAATACGTGCTTTTTCTTTTTTGGTCGTAGTGTTCAACTCACCGTCTTTCGGCGCTTTGGTACGAGGTTCTAAACCTTCAATCACTCTCGGTTTTAACAATTCCTCGGTATAACGCTTGATTTTACCTAATAGTTTGTAATCGTGCGCTTCCACCAATGAGATTGCCGAGCCTTTTTTACCGGCACGAGCGGTACGACCGATACGGTGCAAATAGGTATCTGCACTGTACGGTAAGTCGAAGTTAATCACATAATCAACATCATCAATATCAATACCACGTGCAGCAACATCCGTCGCAACCAACACATTAACTACACCGTCTTTTAAACGGGCGATCGCTTGGTTACGTTGGGTTTGTGCCATATCGCCTTCTAAATAAGTCGAACGTAAACCACGTTTACGTAACGTATCGCTTAACTCACGCACATCTTCACGACGGCGCACAAAAACAATCGCTTTCTCCATTTCCATCGTAGAAATTAAACGAGCAAGCAATTTGGTTTTGTGTTCTAAGTTATCCGCATGGTAATACCATTGTTGGATTTTTTTACGCTCACGGCGGCTTGGTTCCGCATCAATTTTTAACGGGTTATCCAAAATTCGATCGGTAAAATCCACTAATAGCTCACCTTCCAACGTTGCTGAGAATAACCACGTATGTTTACGCCAACGGGTTTCCGCTGCAATTTTTTCCGCATCTTGCCCAAACCCCATTTGTAACATACGGTCTGCTTCATCAAAGATCAAAATCTCTACCGCACGGCAGTCAAAATTTTCTTCTTTGATATATTGCATTAAACGTCCCGGTGTCGCGACCACGATATCTTGGTTGCTGTTAAACACTTCGCCGTGGTTTTGATACGCCACACCGCCGGTAATCGTTGCAATACTAAGTTTGGTAAATTCAGCAAAAGCTTGTGCTTCTTCCGCCACTTGCATCGCAAGTTCACGAGTCGGCGTTAAAATTAAAATACGTGGTGCACCCGGTTTACGGCGTGGGTAATCTAATAAATGTTGAATCGCTGGCAATAGAAATGCAGCGGTTTTACCGGTGCCGGTTGGTGCTGAGCCAAGTAAATCACGTCCGTCAAGCGCGTGCGGAATGGTTTCCGCTTGTACGGCGGTCGGGCGTTTATAACCTTTTTTATTCAATGCTTTTAACAGTTGAGGGGCTAAATCTAATTCCTCAAAGGTCATTAATGGGGTTTCTGTGGTCATTATGTTTAATGTTCCTAATTATTTTATAAATACAATGCCATCACAACGGCATTTTCTCTTGCGCCACTCGGTGTCGGATAATAATTTTTACGAATAGTGACTTCATTAAAACCGAGTACGTCATATAATTTTTGTGCGGCGAGATTGGATTCTCGTACTTCCAACCAAAGCGTTAAGATACCTTGTTCACGCAGTCTTTCAATTAAGGCGGATAATAAACGTTTGCCGTAACCTTTTGCTTGGAAACGAGGGTCAACCGCAATATTAAATAAGGTTGCTTCATCCAATACGGTTTGGCAAATAGCAAAAGCCACGATTTGATTTTGTTCGGTCAGCTTGAGATTTAAATATTTATCACCTTGATTATTGAGTAACGTGCCTTTGCTCCAAGGTACGAGGTGTGCGGCTTGTTCAATTTCAAACAAGCGGTCAAAATCCGATTCATTCACTACTTCAATCATGATTATCCCCAAAATGCTGACAAAATGCCGCCATTTGTCGCCAAAGTTGGCGTTTAGTTGTGACATTAGTTAAATCTTGCCACGAGCTATGTTGCCAAGCGGTCTGATTTGCAAATTTTTTTGCAATTTCAACCGCTTGTGATTCTGCTTGGATTAACCAAAAAATAGGCTGATGTTCAAAAGCTAAACGCTGGGCTTGTTCCGCATCCAACCATTGATATTGGTTTGGCTGCAGCTGCAAGGTGCGTAAAATATCCGAAAACAGACCGCTAGCTTGATGATTCTCTTCACATACCACAACCAGTTTCACCGCTTTATCCAAGCGAATTTGCGCATCGCCCTTTAATACTTGCGGTTTTGTTAGCATCCATTGAGGAATATTCATCTCATTTAATAGCAAATCTCGCCGATTCATCTCATACCTCGCAAAAACAAGTAGGGAATAGTACCAAAAGTCGGTAAAATGCGGAAATGTTTTTATGATTACGCTCCGTAATATTCAGAAATAAAAGGATATTTATGCTCTCTCTTGAAAGTGAAGTATTAACTCGTCATTTACCGTTATTTGCCAATAAATCCATTTTACTTTTTGGTGATGTTCGAGATCGCTTTGCCGATCAAATAAAAGCGAATGCAAAAAGCGTTGCCGTTTTTAGCAGTTATTTCGATTATGCACGCCAATATGCCGATGTGAGCTTCGGTTTAGATTGCGAAATTAAAGCCGAATTAGCCGTCTTTTACTGGACTAAAAATAAGCAAGAATGTCAATATCAATTACTACAATGGCTTTCGCAAGCCGATGTAGGACAAGAAATGTTGATTATCGGTGAAAACCGTGCCGGTGTGCGTTCGGTAGAAAAATTACTTGAGCCTTACGGCAATATCGCCAAAATTGATTCCGCTCGTCGCTGCGGTTTATATCATTTTGAGTTGCAAAGTATGCCTGAATTTAACAGTAAAAAATTCTGGAAATCTTACCAGTTACCAAATCTAACCATTTTTGCTTTACCGGCTGTATTCAGTTCGGCAGAATTAGATGGTGGCACGCAATTATTACTTTCGAGTTTTAATAAGGCAGACCGCTTAAAAGGAAAAATACTGGATCTTGGCTGCGGAGCCGGTGTGATTGGGGCAAGCCTAAAACAGCAATTTGAAAAGATTAAATTAACTATGTCCGATATTCATGCAATGGCACTTGAATCATCTCGTCGTACATTGGCAGAAAATGCTTTGGAAGGAACTGTAGTGGCAAGCGATGTGTTTTCGCATATTGAGGAACGTTTTGATTTGATCGTATCAAACCCGCCGTTTCACGATGGGATTGATACCGCTTATCGAGCAGTAGAAGATTTAATTGCACAAGCGAAAAATCGTTTAAATCGTGGTGGAGAACTGCGTATTGTAGCGAATGCTTTCTTACCTTATCCGGATTTATTGGATAAAGCTTTCGGTTCACATAAAGTGATTGCCAAATCCAATAAATTTAAAGTGTATTCCGCTAAAGCTTAAAGCGAAAAAAGACGGCCAGAAAATCCTTTTCAGCCGTCTTTGAAAAAAAACCAGTCACAAAATACTTCTAATAATAATTCGTAAATCACTATCAAAATTGTTTAGTGCGGTTGATCACTATGCTTATTACTCCAATGTATTATTCATTTATTACAAATAATACTCATTCATAATGGAGATAACAGAAATTTTCCCTATTTCATTAATTCAACAAACGCTTTACATTTGAAATAGAAAATTTTCTATTTTTATACAAAAGTTCGCTAAGCAAAGACACTAAAAAGCCGTAGAATCTCATCATAACTCTAAGGCATAACTAGTTCATATATGTCATTGCTAAAAATAATGAAATAGTAAAAATTTCAAATTAATTGTAATGATTTAAAATGCCTTAACAACCCCATTTTACTTAATACACTATTAAGCACAACTTAATAAAAGGATTTTGTATGTATGATTACAAAGCAATGCTGGTCTTTGTAACAGTCGTTGAGCAAGGTGCGATGCAAGCGGCCGCTGAGAAGTTGTCCATGACACCCTCCGCGGTAACGCAAACGATTAAAAAGTTAGAAAATCAGTTAAAAATCAAACTGTTAAATAGAACAACACGAAAGCTATCTTTAACTGATGCGGGGAACATTTTTTATCAGCATATTGCACATATTCAACACAGCGCAGAAAATGCGGTTCGCAGCATTGAAGCGCTTCGCTCAGAACCTGTCGGTGAATTAAAAATCGCTTCTGTAAGTGGTCTAATTGATAGTTTTTTAATCAGAACGTTTAAGAATATTCTCGATAATCATCCAGAAATTCGTTTGAATCTTACCTTTGAAGATACTCCTGTTGATATTTCGGAGCAGAAATTTGATATTTTGCTACGTTCGGGCAATATCACAGATGACCGCACTGTCGCTCGTCATCTACATAATTTTGAATGGGCAATTGTGGCGCATCACGACTATATTAAGCGCCATGGATTGCCCAAAAATTTATCCGAACTAGAGAAGTTGGACTGGATTAGTTATCCGGATAAAGAAAAGAAAAAATCCCCAATACTGCTAAGCCGAGGACGAGATACCGCAACATTTATGCCCTATTATCGTATTACTTGCAATTCACTTAATGCGGCAAAAGGTTTACTGTTAAATGGATTAGGTATTACTAAACTCCCGATTAAATATATTCGAGATCAGCTTGAATCCGGCGAATTAATCTCACTTTGTTCAGATTGGAAATTACCAAAAACACCACTATATTTAGTTACGCCGCAGCGTATTCAGTCTGAAAAAGTACGAGTGGCAAGCCAATTAATCATCGATTATTTTAAAAATTTAACCTAATTCCTTCATATACAAATCCATACAAGCGGTTATTTTTGCAAAAAATCTGTAAAAATGACCGCTTGTTAAAGCTAAATTAAGCTCGAGCCAATGTCCAAACTTGAATGTGCTGTACACCCTGCTTAAGTAACTCGGCACAAATTGCATTTAACGTTGAGCCGGTTGTCACCACATCATCAATAATCGCAACACGGTGATATGCTCGATTTGGCGTATAACGAAATGCGCCTTTTAAATTGCGCTTCCGTTCATAGGCTGTAAGTTGTCGTTGAGAATATGTCGCTCGTACTCGTTTTAAACTAACATTATCTAAAGGAATATTTAGCCAATTTGATAAATGTTCCGCCAGCAGCTGCGCTTGATTAAAACCCCTCTGCCATTCTCTGTGCCAAAAAAGTGGTACCGGGAAAATTACCTCCGGCAATTCTAATTGATGTGTTCTTTGCGCTTGCTTTATCGCTAATAGCAACAATCTAGCAAGACCTTGATCCAACCAAAATTGATCCTGAAACTTAAACCGATGAATCCAATCGGAAAGCGGTGGCTTATAATATGCAATCTGTACGATACGATGCCATTTTGGCTCATTACGTAAACAATTACCGCAATATAACTGATTTTCTGGCAATAACGCACCACAGCATCCACAATAGCAGCTTTTTTCTATTTTTCGATAACAGCTACTACAAATAGTATGCTGCGCTATTGCTAATGGTTTACGGCAATGAATACATCTAAATCCCCAATAATTCATACTTACTCCTTTTTAGTTTGGTTGTATCAAACTTTCATCAGAAAAATCGGAGATTTTTTGCGATATAGATCGAAAAAAGAGTAAAATCTTTACTTAATAACTCGCTTTTTATTAAGGACAAACTAACGAATGACCAAACCAAGTCAGCCAATTAAAGTCATCTTTTTTGATATTGATGAAACACTCTATGTAAAATCAAAAGCTTATATTCCAGATTCAATCACTCAACAAGTCCTACCTAAACTAAAAGAAAAAGGTATTATCCCAGCTATTGCGACTGGACGTAATTTTGGTGGTTTTCCTCAAGCCTTAAAACCATTAATGGGCAAACATGGCTTTGAGCTATTTGTTACGATTAACGGTCAGTATAATTTCTATAAAGATCAAATGATTAGTCAATATGGTTTAACTATTGAGCAAATTGAGCGTTGTATTGAAAAACTTAATGCATTAGGTATTGCTTATGCATTTGTCACACCGGAAGAGATTGCGGTGTCGGAAGAAAATCCTATCGTGCGAGCGGCGACCGCACCAATCAAAGCAGATTATGTGGTTGACCCGAAATTCTATTTAAAAAGCACTGCGGTACAGATGCTTGCGTTTTATCCGGAAAGTCGTGATGAAGAAATTCGTGCGTCAGGCCTGCTGCTAGATGAACTTAAAGCCGTACGCTGGAATTCAAATGCGGTTGATATTCTACGTATCGAAAATTCTAAAGCCCGTGGTATCGAAGATGTTATCCGCCATTTTGGTTTAAATATCGAAAATACGATGGCATTTGGAGATGGGTTTAATGATATTGAAATGTTTGATACTGTCGGTTTTAGCGTAGCAATGGGAAATGCAGAACAAGAATTAAAACAGCATGCTGACTATATCACGAAACATATCGAGGAAGATGGCATACTCCATGCATTAAAAGAATTTAAGATCCTTTAATTAAAAAAGCTATCCGATAGGATAGCTTTTTTATGTAAAAGTCGTTTTAATAAGAATAATTCTCATATATAATTAAAATTTACATTCTTTACTAAAAACCATAAAATGAAATTAAATCTACTCATTCCTACACTTGCCGTATCTACGGCATATTCAGCATTTGCTAATACGACAGAGCAACAAATTTCTGAACATTTAAACGATTTACGCAGCCAAACGGAAGTAGCGATTGAATCTCGTATCCAAAAACCTGCCAGTCACCCAATGCCTCAACTTGCGATTCAGCAAAAAAAGCGTCTAAGTATGAGCAAAGAGGAATTTTCTAAGCGCCCAGATTTAATTTCAAACGCGCTTATTTTGGCATTACAGCAATCTAACTCTGATTCAGTCAGCTTTCTTTATCCATTTTATAGTAAGCTGCCAACACAATACCAAGATCCAATTATGCTTAAGTGGTCTGAAGCTATTTTAGCTCGCTACAGAGGTAACTATAATAGTGCAATTACAAAATATCGTGAAATATTAGCCGAACATTCTGGTTTAGGCTTAGTCCGTTTACAACTTGCAATGGCACTCTTTGAGAATAATGAATTGGAAGCGGCCGAAGATCAATTTCAAAAAATACGATCCGAAAATCCACCTTCCCAAATCAAAGGTTTGATTGATCAGTACATTACCGCAATTGCAAATAAAGATCGTTGGACATTCTCCGGTGGCTTCACCTATTTAAACGATCCTAACATTAATAATGCACCGAAATCCGGCACAACTTACGGACAATGGAGCGCACCTAAATCAGAATCTGCACAAGGGATCGGCTTTAATTTCTATGCCGGTAAAAAATGGTCTTGGGGAAATAATTTCTATAATGAATTTCGTCTAAGCAGTAACGGAAAATATTATTGGAATAATAAAAAATATAATGAAGTAAGTGCAAGAGGAAGCCTTGGTTTAGGCTATCAAACCGCTCGCTTTACCATGGCACTCCTTCCTTTTATGGAGCAAACACTTTATGCCGGTGGCTCAAACAGCAGTGAAAGTTTAAAACGCTTTTCTAAAGCAAGTGGTGCAACGTTAGAAACAAGTTATTGGATCTCACCTAAATGGCAATGGGAATCCAGCTATGAATATGCCGAACAACGTTATATGGATCGCAAACATTTAAACGGCAATTACCATTTCGTCTCTAGCGGCTTAACCTACCTTGCGAATGCAAAACAATATTGGTTTAGCAATATCAACTATAATAGAACAGCAACTCGAGATAAAGACGATAGTTATGTCCGTCGCGGAATTGTGCTTGGTTGGGGACAAGAATGGCCACTCGGACTATCAACACGATTAAGTGTTAACTATGCACAAAAAAATTACAAAGCGCCAATGCCAATCTTTGGTATTACACAACGTAATAAAGAATACGGTGCATCATTAAGTCTATGGCATCGTGCCGTACATTATTGGGGGATTACGCCTCGCCTGACGTATAGCTTTAATAAAGTAAAAAGTAATCACGTATTCTATAGCTACGATAAACACCGTGCTTTTGTGGAGTTTAGCAAACGTTTCTAGATAACTTATACATCATCAATCAAACTAAACCGCTTACCAAATAAAGGTAAGCGGTCTTTTTTTACAAAAAATCTGCAAAAAGAACTTACACTTAACTAACATTTCACAAATGATAAAGATATGTAAAATCTTGCAACAAAATACCAAGAAAAGTCAAAATATACTATAAACTATATTGGTTTTCACCTAAGGATATAGTTTATATGAAATTTACTAAAAATCGTGTTGCGATTGCTATTTTATGTAGCATCCCAACCATAATAACAACAACGATTAGCCCTATTGCTTACGCTCAAACCAGTGTAGTGGAAGTCTCTTCACAAAGTGATTTTGAACGTGCATTAGCTCAAGCAAAATCAGCCACTAACCTCACCATTCGCCTTACGAATGACTTCACTTTATTACCCAAAGTAAATCAAAATAGACAGGAAATACCATGGGAAATTGGTAACGTTACGATCGATGGAGCTAATCATATCCTCACTGTTCGAGGTTCTCCATTAGATATTACCGGAGATACGGTTATTCGAAATACCAAACTGAGTTTCTTACCTTCTCAGGGGTTAACGCTTGATCTAAATGCGGCAAACCAACAAGAAATCACCCAATATATATTTGTAAACGGTAACCGATTAGAACTCGATAATGTAGATACTCAAATGGGTACTAATGCGAATAAATTAAGCCGCCCAAATATTGTTATGGGTAGCGGTATGGGTGCGACAAAAGACGCTGGAAAAGCAGAACTCGTACTTAAAAATACGATTGTTAAAAATATTCTTGCAGGTAATCTAAATTCGAGTTCAAAACAAAGTAATACCAAAATTACGCTTGATAGCCATTCCGAAGTCTTGCAAGGAGTATATTTCGGCTTAGACTCACCAAATAATGTGACCGGTGAGGTCACAGTAATCAGTGAAACAGATAAAGTAGGCGGATATATTGGCAACAATACGAATAGTACACTCGAATTAAAAGGGGTTAATACACACCGTTCAACCGCAATCAGTGGTGTGAAGAATTTAAAGCTTACTCAAGGTACAGATCTTGCGGTAAGTGATTTGGAAGTTGAAAATTTATCACTTGAAAATGGCACAAAGCTAAATACCGAAAATACAAACTTCCCAATTTCAATACAACATCTTAGCGGTAGTGGCGGTACCTTAATTGCTAATGTAGACTCGGGCAGCATTGATCTTGCCAGTACCGCTGGAAATATTAACCTAGATATTAGGGGCTGGTTAGATCCAGATGAAACCTATGTTAATGTACAAGGTAATGCAGACGGTTTAACCGTGACGGCTTCACAAGCAAGTGATCTAAATATTGTAAAAGACGGTAACTCGTTTAAAACTGCCCCGTTGGATACGGTGACTCCACCGCCAGTTACCGTTACTCCGCCGGCTCAACCTATTCTACCAGTTACACCGCCAACTGTAGTAACAGAAAAAGGAGATAGTGTTCAGGTCGAAGAAAAACCTATAGCTGATACACCTTTAATTACCCAAAAAGGTTCAGCTGTTACTGAAGCAGAAAAACCGGTAGCTGATGTACCTTTGATTACTGAAAAAGGGTCAAGTGTTACCGAAGCGGAAAAACCAACGGCTGATGTGCCTTTGATTACTGAAAAAGGGTCAAGTGTTACCGAAGCGGAAAAACCAATGGCTGATGTGCCTTTAATTACCCAAAGGTTCAGCTGTTACCGAAGCGGAAAAACCAACGGCTGATGTGCCTTTGATTACTGAAAAAGGGTCAAGTGTTGTTGAAGCGGAAAAACCAACGGCTGATGTACCTTTGATTACTGAAAAAGGAGCAAGTGTTACCGAAGCGGAAAAACCAACGGCTGATGTACCTTTGATTACTGAAAAAGGAGCAAGTGTTACCGAAGCGGAAAAACCAACGGCTGATATGTCTTTGATTACTGAAAAAGGGTCAAGTGTTGCTGAAGCGGAAAAACCGGTAGCTGATGTACCTTTAATTACTGAAAAAGGGTCAAGTGTTACCGAAGCGGAAAAACCAACGGCTGATGTACCTTTAATTACTGAAAAAGGGTCAAGTGTTGCTGAAGCGGAAAAACCAGTAGCTGATGTACCTTTAATTACTGAAAAAGGAGCAAGTGTTACCGAAGCAGAAAAGCCGACTGCGGATGTTCCGGAAACTACTCAAAAAGGGACAAGCGTTACTGCAGAAGCAAAACCTGTAGTAGAACCGGTTGTACAGCAAACACTCGCAAGCCTTACTGCCGAAAAACCTGAGGTCGATACTGAAGCATTAATTGCCGCACTGCGTCGAGCAGAAATGTTGTTACAACAACAGCAAAAAGTTCAGCTAATTTCGAATTTAGTCGAATCAAACGCAGCAGCGCAATTAAATAGTATTGCGGATGTGAATATGGATATTGCTCAGCAAGTGATTGAAAAATTCCCAACCGATGGTAATCAGTTCCGTGTATGGTCTAATAACACGGTTACGAATAGCTCTGCTTATCGTAATGCACCGCAACATTATGAAACGGATAGCTTCCGTTCTCAGTTAGGTGTAAGTGGTTTAGTAAATGCCAATACGCAAGTTGGCGCTATCTTAACCGATGTGCGTAATAGCAATGATTTTGCTTATAACAGCGGTAAACATCATTTGCAAGTTGCTTCCGCATTTGTGAAATATCAAACAAATAACGGTACATTTGCTGCATTGGATCTAGGTGCGGGACGAATTAAAAATAAGCTAAAATCGGCAAACCAAACCGATAGCTTTAGCCGTAAACTTATACAAACCGGCTTAACTTTAGGACAGGAACTAACTTGGAATCAGCTTGAAACCACCGCGAAAACAGGTATTCGCTATAATCATTTAGGACACGCCAATTACCAATTGGACGGACTAAATGTGCAAGAACAAGCGGTCGATTTTGTCAGCTATTTTGCAGGACTTGAGCTAGGTTATAAGTTTGCTCTTGGCACTCACTTTAATATTAAACCGTTAATCTCCGCAGAGTATTGGGTACATAACGGCGATGCAAAAATTAAAGTGGCGGATCACGAATTCAGCTTAGAAACAGGCAATCGTCAACATTTAGCGGCAGGTGTGGAAATGGGATATCAAAATCTCAAACTCAGCCTTTCAGCCGGTGTTACTGACGGTTCAAAAGTGGCGAAGCAAAATGTCGCAAAATTAAATCTGAACTACCAATTCTAACCATATAAAAAAACGGATATTCATCACTGAATATCCGTTTTTTATTGCCTTAAATTAGCTTAATAGCGAGAACCGATTCGGTGTATATGACGATTAGTCGCAATTTTTGCTGATAACCAACCGATAAAGATACACGCCACAATCAGGAAGAACATTTCACTAAAATCCAGGCCGTTTAACTCAAATTTAACCGTGAACATATCAGTGACATATTTCACTACACCGGTAAAGTAACTGATTAAAACCGCACTAAACACAATAGCAAGCAAACTGCCGAAAAAGCCATAAATCATACCGGTATAAAGGAACGGGCGAGCAATAAAGTGATCCGTTGCACCTAATAATTGCTGCACTTCAATTGAAGCTTTGCTATTTGCGACATCAGTACGCACCGCATTTCCCACCACTAAAAATACCGCAATTAGCATCAACACCGTACAAACCATTGCAATTCGAGCAATCAGCCAAGTTAAAGCGGTTAATTTTTCTAACCAACCGTTATCTAGACGAACCTCTTGCACACCTTTAATCGCCTGTAAACCATTACGTAATTCAAGCATCGCATCATTAGCGGTAAACTGCTTTTTCGGTTTGAGGGTAACTACCGCCGGTAGCGGATTATCATCAATAATATCTAAAGCTTCACCAAAGCCAGACCATGAACGAAATTCATCTAAACTTTGCTGACGAGAAATATAGTTCAACGATTCAATTTTATCCGCATCAAAGTGGCGAATACGTTCTACCACGGCATTCACATCATGTTCAGCAAGATTTTTATGCAAATAAATCGTGAGCTCCGGTTCCGGATAAAACTCTGTCGCTGCCTGATGAGTATTTTTCCAAAGTAAATAACTTACGGTCGGAATAGTGAGTGATACCGCAATCACTAATACGGTTAAAAAAGTTCCAAACTTACGTTTTAGGAGATCTTGCCATACAGAACGTAAGGTATAACGTGTTTGCGCACCAAAGCTGGTATTAAATGAACGAGCCATATTGTTTCCTTAATTTCTAAGATGACCTTGCTCTAATACTAAGCATGGTTTCGGGCGTTTTGAAATAATATTGGTATCGTGAGTTGCGACCAATACTGTTGTGCCGGATTGATTAAATTCTTCAAATAAGCGGAAAATCTCAAACGATAATTTTTCGTCTAAGTTACCGGTCGGCTCATCAGCTAATAATAAAATCGGACGATGTACAATCGCACGGGCAATATCCACACGTTGTTGTTCACCGCCTGAAAGGTGTAGCGGTAAATAATTGGCTTTATTTGCCAAGCCGACACGTTCTAAAGCGATACGCGCTTCACGCTCAACAATTTGCTGATTCATACCTTGAATAATCAACGGCAAAGCGACATTATCCAGAATGGTACGATCGGTAAGTAAACGGTAATCTTGGTGAACCATACCGATTTGGCGGCGTAAAAACGGCAATTCGTGTGCTTCAAGACGTGTAATATCGTGTCCGTTAAACATCACTTGCCCACCATTTGCACGCTCAATGCCCATAATCAGCTTAAGCAAGGTACTTTTACCGGCACCGGAATGGCCGGTTAAATACGCCATACCGCCAACCGGCAAATGGAAATTAATACCTTGTAATGCCGGCTTGCCACCTTTATAGGCTTTACTTACATTTGTGAATTTAATCATTGTGTTTACCTTTTTCTATCACGACATTCCAGAAAGAGCGGTCTAATTTTGCTTATTTTTTGCAAAAATCTCTTTCTCCGCCTGCGCGTAATAATTGTTGTTATTCTTCGTGTTCAAATAATGCTTCGATAAATTCTTCCGCATTAAATGGGCGGAGATCTTCAATTTTTTCACCGACCCCGATAAAGCGAATCGGAATGTTAAATTGGTCGGCAATCGCAAAGATCACACCACCTTTTGCCGTACCGTCTAATTTAGTTAAGGTAATACCGGTTAAACCGACCGCTTCGTTAAATAACTTCGCTTGGCTAATTGCATTTTGTCCTGTACCGGCATCTAAGGTAAGCATAATTTCGTGCGGTGCGCTTTCATCATATTTTTTCATCACACGTACGATTTTTTTCAGCTCATCCATTAAGTTGTTTTTATTCTGCAAACGACCAGCAGTATCTGCGATTAAGATATCAATCCCTTTTGACGCCGCTGATTGCATCGCATCAAAAATCACCGAAGCAGAGTCCGAACCGGTAGATTGTGCGACCACCGGAATATTGTTACGTTCACCCCAAACTTGTAACTGTTCTACGGCAGCGGCACGGAAAGTATCACCGGCGGCAAGCATTACAGATTTACCTTCCGCTTGGAATTTGCGAGCTAATTTACCGATAGTGGTAGTTTTACCCACCCCGTTCACGCCAACCATTAAAATTACATAAGGCTTCTTACTTGTATCGATTTCAAGCGGTTGGCTAACTGGTTTTAATACTTCGCCCAACTCAACTTTAAGTTGCTGATAAAGTAAATCCGCATCTTTTAACTGCTGTTTAGTTGCGTGTTGCGTAAGGCTGTTAATAATCTTAGTTGTGGTCGGCATGCCCAAATCGGCGACCAATAACTGCTCTTCCAGTTCTTCAAATAAATCGTCATCGATTTTTTTGCCGCTAAAGAAATTACGGAAACCGGAACCGATGCTTTGTTTCGTTTTAACGAGCCCTTTTAACAAGCGGCTGAAAAAGCCACCTTCACTTGGTTTTTCTTGGTAATCATCCGCCTTTTGTGCCGCTTGCTCGTGTTCTGCTTTTTCTGCCTCAAGCTCAACTAATTCTTCCAGCTCTTCAAAGTTTTCTTCCGCATCCGATTTTGTTTTAACTTCGCCAGCAAGCTCCGCTTCTACAACTTTTTCAACACGTTCTTCGATTTGCTGATGATGATTTACCGGCTCTGGCTCAGTTGTCGTTTCATTTGCAAGATTTTCACCAAATTCGACCGCTTGTACCGAGGTTTCTTCAACCTCTTGCTCAATGTTTTGGGTAACATCTGTTGGCGGAATTTCGGCCTTAGCCGTATCAATAATTGAAACGGATTGTTCTTTTTCTTGCTCAAAAGATTGCTCTATCTTTTCCGCTGTCTCATGCAAAAAGCTTTTGGCTTCTTCGACTTTATCCTCAACAAATTGCTCAATTTGCTCTGATTTTTGTTCAACGAATTCTTCGATTTGTTCAAACTTTTGCTCAATCGCATCTTCAATGCGCTCAACAAAATCCTCAACCTGTTCCGCTTTTTGCTCAACTGAATCAACAAATTGTTTGATTTCCGGCTGCGAGGTAATTTGCTCAAACTTATCTTCAATTTTATCTTCAAGATCTTCTAATTTTTGTTCTACTGTCTCTTGTAGCTGCTCGGCTTTTTGTTCTGCTTGCTCGACTTTTTGTTCTAGCGTTTCTGCTGTAGATTCAACATTTTGTTCCGCCGGAACATCGTCTTGTTTCGGCTCATCTTTTTTGCCAAAACCTAGCCAAGACCAAAAACCTTTTTTCTTTTCTGCCATATTTTTCTCACTTTTCCTTTAAAATGGACTAAACTTGTGTAGTTTATCAAATAATCCTTACTTTTCCTTTAGTTAGTATGAAAAAAAATCGTAATTCCACTTTACAAAATAAACCGACCGGCGAAGTGCGTGTCATTGCTGGGCTATGGCGAGGGCGAAAGCTGCCGGTATTAAATGCGGAAGGTTTACGCCCGACTACCGACCGGGTGAAAGAAACTCTGTTTAATTGGTTGATGAATGATGTGGCGGGCAGCCGCTGTTTAGATTGTTTTGCGGGCAGTGGTTCACTTGGTATCGAAGCACTCTCTCGCCAAGCACAAGCGGTTGTTTTTCTTGAAAAATTTGCAAATGCGGCAAATCTACTGAAAAACAATTTAACCTCACTTAAAACCATCAATGGTACAGTGATTAATACCGATACGCTGCAATATTTAGCCCAAAAAAATCCTGATCAGGGGTTTCAAGTGGTATTTGTCGATCCGCCTTTTAATCACGGCTTTGTGCCGAAGGTGCTAACATTATTGGCTGAAAACCAATGGCTTGCCGACAATGCGCTGATTTATGTGGAAACGGAAAAGAACCATCCGCCGCTTGAATTACCAAACAATTGGCAAATTATTAAAGAAAAAACCGCCGGACAAGTAATAAGTCGCTTGATCCAATGTCTATAAATTTGACTTTTTTAACCTTTATTGGCAAATTAGGTCGCTATTTTTTACATAAAAGAAACAAATTATGAACAAATTAACTCCAGATGAAGCGATTGACCTCGCTTATGATATTTTCCTTGAAATGGCGGGTGAGAATTTAGATCCTGCGGATATTTTATTATTCAATTTACAATTTGAAGAGCGTGGCGCCGTTGAAATGGTCGAAACCTCGGAAAATTGGGATCAAGAAATCGGCACTCTGATTGACCCTGACGCATTTGCCGAAGTCTGGGTTGGCTTAGTAAATGATAAAGATGAAATGGACGATGTATTCGCACGCTTCTTGATTTCTCATGATGCGGATAACCGAGAATATCACGTTATCTGGAAGGAGTAATTTAAAAGGAGATTTATGTCTTGTATTCCAAAACCTCAAAAGGTACCTGAATTTTCACAACAATTTCGTAATGCCATGGCGCATTTATCCGCTGCGGTCAGTATTGTAACGACCAACGGCGCGGCAGGTAAAATAGGCATTACTGTATCATCGGTTTGCTCGGTTACCGATACGCCACCGACATTACTTTTCTGTATTAATCAAAACAGCTCCGTACACGATATCATCAAGCAAAACGGTAAAGTGTGCATCAACGTATTAAGTCATGAACAAGAAGAAATGGCGAAGCATTTTGCGTGTATGCTAAATAGCAGTATGGAAGAACGCTTTGCTTGGGATATTTGGGACGAAGGGATTGACAGACAACCGGTGTTACGCGGTTCAATCTCGTCTTTACAAGGTGATATTGTTAACACCCATTCGGTTGGCACACATACGATTTTTATGGTGGAGCTGAAACATATTGATGTCACCCCAAATACCGGTTTAGTCTATTTCGGTCGCCAATTTAAAGGCGTCGAAATTTAAAAAAGTGATCTAATAAATCTTAGGTATTTTTGATATGACCGACTATTTTAGTCGGTTTTTTTTATTGCCTAGAGAAATCAGAGGAGTAAAATTCAACATTATCTTATTTTGTTAGAGAGGATCAATCATGCAAAACTTAATTTGCTACAAACAAATGCCGGTTTGGACCAAAGACAGCCTGCCACAAATGTTTCAAGAAAAACATAACACTAAACAAGGGACTTGGGCAAAATTAACCATTCTTAAAGGCGAATTAAAATTTTATGAATTGACTGAACAAGGTGAAGAAGTTAATAGCCTGACTTTTACCCCTGAAAATCTGCCTCCGTTTGTTGAACCCCAACTTTGGCATAAAGTTGAAGCGCTTTCTGATGATTTGGAATGTCAGCTCGCATTCTATTGTGAAGCAAAAGATTACTATGCGAAAAAATATAACCTGACCACTACACACTCCGAAGTGTTAAATGCGGTTAATTATGTGAAAGCCGGTAAAGCGTTGGATTTAGGTTGTGGACGAGGACGCAATTCACTCTATCTGAATTTACTAGGGTTTGATGTGACAGCGGTAGATCATAATGCTGAGAGTATCGAATTCTTAAATTATATGATTGAGAAAGAGAATCTGAGCAATATCGAAACGGGTATTTATGATATTAACCAAGCGACAATTGGTAATCAAAACGGTGAATATGATCTGATTGTTTCGACAGTTGTAATGATGTTCTTAAACCGTGAACGCATTCCGGCAATTATTGAAAATATGCAAAAAAACACCAAAGTCGGCGGTTATAACTTAATTGTGTGTGCGATGAGTACTGAAGAATATCCGTGTCCGATGCCGTTCTCATTTACCTTCGGCGAGCGAGAGTTAGCGAACTATTATCAAGATTGGGAATTAGTGAAGTACAACGAAGATTTGGGTGAATTGCATAAAACCGATGCGAACGGTAACCGCATTAAAATGCGTTTCGCGACCATGTTAGCTAAGAAAGTTGCGTAATTTATCCATTTTATCCTAAAAACAAGCGGTCTGATTTAACGGGAAATTTGCAAATTTCTCTCAAAATCAGACCGCTTGTTCGTATATAAAAATAAAGGTACTCGTCAAAGACGAGCACCATCGCAAAAATTTACGCTTTATCCGTTGCCGGACGTTCAAATGCCAGCACTTTCGCCTCTACTCTACGTAACAGAATCGTCATAATACCGGTAATTACTAAGTAAATCGCTCCGGCAATACCGTAAATAGTAATCGCATCGTATTCCGTACCGTATAACTGGCGGGCATAGCCCATAATATCCAATAGCGTGATAGTCGAAGCTAACGATGTACCTTTAAACACTAAGATAATCTCATTGCTATACGACGGTAACGCACGGCGTAATGCGTATGGAATTAAGATTTTCAAAGTATCTAAACGGCTTAAACCAAGTGCTGCACAAGTTTCCCATTGCCCTTTCGGAATTGCCTTTACCGCCCCGTGGAATAATTGGGTTGAGTATGCCGCGCTATTTAATGCCAACGCTAACGCCGCACAAAACCACGCATCCGATAAAAATTGCCATGCAAAGCTATCGACAATCCATTGGAACTGCCCCGGTCCGTGATAAATCAAAAAGAACTGTACCAACAACGGTGTACCGGTAAATAGCATCAAATAACCGTTTACCGCCGCTTTAATCAGCTTGTTTTCCATTGATAGCAAGAAAGTAAAAACCACTGCTAACACAAAGGCAATCAGCAACGATACGGCGGTTAAACTTAAACTGGTCGGAATTCCTTGCGCTATGACGGCTAAATAATCTTGAAACATTATTTACCCCCTCTTTCAAAGCGTGTGAAACGTTTTTCAAGTCTGGCAATAATTACTTGGCTAATTAAAGTAATCGCTAAATAAATTAATGCCGCTAAACCGTACCATGTGAAAGGCTGATGTTCATTGGTATTAATTAAATCGGTTTGACGCATTAAATCATCCACGCCAATCAAAGAGATCAAAGCCGTATCTTTTAACAATACTAACCATTGGTTACTTAAACCCGGTAAAGCATGACGCCAAACCTGCGGCATAATAATTTTTAAAAACGTATGCGCACGGCTTAACCCAAGAGCTGCACCACTTTCCCATTGTCCGTTTGGTACGGCTTGAATCGCACCACGCAACGATTGCGAAGCATAAGCGGAAAAAATTAACGAAAGCGCTAATACCCCGCAATTAAATGCGCTAAATTCAATATATTCACCGGTAATTTTCTCAAGCAATTCGGTAGAACCGAAGAAAATCAGTAAAACTACTAAAATCTCAGGTAAACCACGCAATAATGCTAGAAAAACAGAAGTCGGTTTACTAATACAAGGCTGTTTATTGGTCTCAAGTACCACAAACAGCATTGAAAGTAATAAGCCGACTACCAGAGAGGCGAGTGCTAACCCTAAGGTCATTAGGGTTGCACTATAAATAAGCGGAAGATATTCTGAAAACATAAAAATTATTTAGTCATCCATTTATCGTAGATTTTTTGGTATTCACCATTTGCTTTAATTGCCGCTAAACCTTTATTTAATTCCGCAACTAACTCGCTATTTGATTTATTGACCGCAATACCTAAGCCGTTACCGAAATATTTTTGATTGGTTACTTTTTCACCTACAAATGAAAGTTCCGCTTCTTTTGATAGCATATCAGCTAATACCGCTGTATCACCGAAGATAATATCAATACGACCATTTTTTAAATCTAACACTGCATCTTGTAATGAAGCGTATGATTTCGGTGCATATTGTTTTGCTTCCGCTACGACATATTGTTGGAAAGTCGTACCGTTTTGTACACCCACGTTTTTAGCCGTATTTAAATCTGCTTTACCTTTTACTGCGATAAAGCTTGCCGAACTATCGTAATAAGCTTCAGTGAAAGCCACTTGTTTTGCACGTGCTTCGGTAATATCAATCGCAGAGATCGCCGCATCAATACGTTTTTGTTTTACCGCTTGAATTAAACCGTCAAATGATTGACTTTTGAATGAACAATTTGCTTGGATTTCTTTACAGATTGCATTGGCAATATCTACATCAAAACCGATGATTTCACCTTTTTCATTGGTTAATTCAAACGGCGGATAGCTAGGTTCCATAGCAAAGGTTAAATCTTTTGCTTGTACTGGAAATGCACTAAGTGCGATGGCTGATGCTAATAATAATTTTTTCATAATGTGTCCTTGCATATAATTATTCTGAGTGAGAAAGATAATTTTCAAATTGAGCAGTTTTCGGATGTTCAAAGCAGTCCGCTCCGCCTTGTTCGATAATTTTGCCTTTTTCCATATACACCACTTTGGTAGCCACTTTACGAGCTACACCGACCTCGTGGGTAACGATAACTTGGGTAATACCGGTTCCTTGCAGTTCTTTAATAATATCAACCACTTGTGCGGTAATTTCCGGGTCAAGTGCGGCAGTCGGCTCGTCAAATAATAACACCTGTGGCTGCATCATTAATGCACGGGCAATTGCCACACGTTGTTGCTGACCACCGGATAACTGTAATGGAAAACGATCGGCAAATTCGCCTAAACGTAAACGCTCCAAATGCGATTTAGCACGCTGTACCGCTTCATCTTTAGTTAAGCCTAACACCTTCATCGGCGCTTCAATCAAGTTTTGCATCACACTTAAATGCGGCCATAAATGGTACTGCTGAAACACCATACCAACTTCACGGCGTAATAATGCAATTTCTTTGGCATCGGTTTTTGCTGAAAGATTGAATTTATGTTGTGCGATTTCAAGCGTACCTGATTGTGGAATTTCCATTAAGTTTAGCGTGCGAATCAGGGTACTTTTACCCGCACCGCTCGGACCTAACAGCACTACCGTATCGCCTTTTTCGATATCTAAATTAATATCGAATAATGCTTGGCTTGAACCGTAAAAAAAGTTGACGTTGTGAATGCGAATTGCCATTCGTTTAAAATCCTGTATATTTCAAATAACTGAATGAATACTAATTTTTATTGCATAATTATGCAAGATGTTTTTCTTATGATTTTGTAAAAATTTTATAAAAAATAACCGCTTGCAATAAAATTAAATATAACAAGCGGTCATTTTTCTCAAAAGTTTTACCATGCCGGCGGAGTGTCCTCACTCGTGCTGTCTGTTCAATGCACCACCAGCAATTAGCTTAACGCTTAAACGTCATAAGTTCCCATTACACTTGCTGTAGCTAAGATATGGTCTTGCATTGCAAAATGCAGATCGTTAAAACGGAAACCGGAAGTTAAATTCAGCTTGGTATCCAACGCATAAACAATAAGTTCATAGCGGTGTTTGCAATTCGGTGGTGCCATGCCGCCATAATTTGAAGCTTCTTCGATCGAGAAATTACCTAATTTACTTGCCCACGAGTTAGCACCTTGTACAAAATCAGTTGCCGTTAGACTTTCGTTTTCGGCAATTTTGGTGCGTTCTAAATCGGCAATTAACCAATGAATCCAGACAAAACCGCTTGCAGTAATCGCATCTTTATCTTCCAAAACAACAGCAAAAGATTTCGTACCTTGCGGTGCATCGCTAATTTCAAACGGAATGGAATAACTCGGCATTCCATTTGGACTAAATTGGCTACCACGTTTACCGTATTGGTCTTCAAACGCCCCATTTTTGATTGCTGAACTAATCACTTTCATCGCTGGTTCCTTATAGTCAATAGTTAAAAATTAACCTATACTATACGCCCATTTTTACTCGTAGGAAACCTAATGTTATACGCTTCTCTTGCCATTGTAATTGGCTTAATTTTACTCGTTTGGAGTGCAGATAAATTTGTAGAAGGCGCAGCTTCATCTGCTCGCCATTTTGGCATGTCTCCGTTGTTAATCGGTATTGTGATTGTCGGTTTCGGTACATCCGCTCCGGAAATGATTGTTTCGGCATCTTCAGCGCTAAAAGGCGCATCAGGCATTGCACTTGGTAATGCTTACGGCTCTAATATTACTAATATTGCCCTTATCTTAGGGGTTACTGCGTTAATTAAGCCCATTATGGTAGCTTCGGAAGTGATTAAACGTGAATTACCGATCCTGATTTTAGTAACGGTAATCTCCGCTTATATGTTGTTTGATGCGCAAGTCACTCAGCTAGAAGCGGTCATTTTATTGGTGATTTTTACGCTATATATGGGCTGGACGATTTGGGTTGGCTTACGCAATAAAGATGATGCGTTAGCACAAACAGAATCGCTTCAAACGGAACAATTACCACTTAAAAAAGCACTCTTTTGGGTTGCGATCGGTTTAGCGTTTTTAATGGCAAGTTCACAATTACTTGTCTGGGGGGCGGTTGAAGTAGCGAAATACTTTGGCGTAAGTGATTTGGTGATTGGCTTAACGATTGTGGCAATCGGTACATCATTACCGGAATTAGCATCATCAATCATTGCCGCTCGCAAAGGTGAATCGGATTTAGCGGTAGGCAATATCGTTGGTTCAAACCTGTTCAACTCCCTTGCGGTTGTCGGTATTGCCGGCGCAATTGAACCGATGCAGGTAGAATCAGCGGTATTCTCTCGTGATATGTTAGTGATGTTTGCCTTAACGTTATTACTTTTCTTCTTTGCTTACAGCTTTAAGAAAAAACAAGCTAAGATTACACGTCTAGAAGGCGGTATTTTCCTATTATGTTATATCGGCTATACCCTCTACTTACTTAAAACCGCACTATAATCATATCTAAATAGAACAAGCGGTCGAATTTGCAAAATTTTATGCAAATTCGACCGCTTGTTTGTCTTTATTTAGAATGAGTATCGTCTAAAGGCACGATTTGTAATGTTTTCCCCAGCGGCACCAGTAATTTTAGTAACGTACCAAGAGAAGGATTGGAGCTTCCCTTTTCAACCCGGGCTATCATCGATTGTTTTACGCCACTTAGTTTTTCTAATTTACGTTGTGAAATACCTAACGCCTGTCGGGTCTCAATAATTTCAAGAATCAATTTAACACGAAAATGGTTTTCTTCCATTTCCAACTCATTAAACACTTCTCGTTCAAATGATGTCCAACTAGAACCAATGGGGCTCATCTTTTATCCTCTCCTGTAGATCTGCCAAACGACTTTTTGCTCGCTCAAGCTCACGCTTAGGAAGCCGACTACTGCTTTTGGCGAAATGATGCAACAATACAAACTGACCTCGTACAATACCGGCGAAGAGCAAACAATCGCTAATTGGACGTAACTGCCAAATACGATCTTCTAAATGCTTAATATAACTTTCGCCTGCTCGAGTGCCGTGCAAATGTAAAATCGTCAAATGATGACTAATTTTGTGCAAACGCTCTCGATTTTCGTCTTGTTGTTCATTAATAAATTCCTGCAGGAATTCCTTGACGGGTTCTCGCCCACGTCGGTCTCGATAAAAGACTATTTCATACATCGTTTTTTCTCCTCTGAATTAAAACGCGTAAATTTATTATGGCTTTATCGAACAACTTTCTCAATATTTAAGGTAATTTTTTGTCAATCTTTACCATTATTAATTAAAGACTATATTTTGGTAAGAAATCATAACTTTTCTCGACTTTACCTATTTGCATTACAATATCGCACCTTTTAGGTAAAATATCGCACCTTTATTATTTGTATTAATTCGTATGTTGAAACGTTTCATTCTCTTATTTGTTAGCTTAGCGCTAACACTTCCCGCACATGCCGGCTTGTTTGGCAATAATCAGCCAAAATATTTAAGCGGCGCAGAGGCTTTCGCTTTTTCGGCGACACCGAAATCCGATAATCAAATTGAGCTGAATTGGCAAATTGCAGACGGCTATTATCTGTATAAAAAAGAAATACAAGTCACGCCACAAAATGCTGAAATCCAGCCGTTAGCTTTCCCTGCTGCGGAAAATTATCATGATGAATTTTTTGGTGATGTCGAAATTTTCCGTGATCAGCTTACGCTGCCGGTAACATTCTCTGCGGCACAAGCAAACAGTAGTCTTTCGGTTCGTTACCAAGGCTGTACCAAAGGTTTTTGCTACCCGCCTGAAACGGTCAGCATTGCATTAGACGGGCAACAAGCGGTCGATTCCGCACAAAATTTTGCAAAAAATAGTGAAAATTCAACCGCTTCTCAGCCACAGGCTAATGCGCCGAAAGCGGAACAGGATCAGCTTGCCGAGAACTTAGCGAACAATCGTTTATCGATTTTCTGGTTCTTTGTACTGGGTATCGGTTTAGCCTTTACCCCGTGCGTCTTGCCAATGTTGCCGTTATTATCTGCAATTGTGATTGGCAATAAGCAACGCCCTAACACGTTTAAAGCATTATTACTCAGCTTTGCTTATGTACAAGGTATGGCGCTTACTTATACGCTATTAGGTTTAGTGGTGGCGGCGATCGGCTTACCGTTCCAAGTGGCGTTGCAAAGTCCGCCGGTACTGATTTCGCTTGCGATTCTATTCACCATTTTAGCCGCTTCGATGTTCGGCTTATTTGAAATCCGTTTGCCGAATTCATGGCAACAAAAACTGAATGCGATGAGTCAGAAACAGCAAGGCGGTGCATTTGGTAGTGTATTTGTGATGGGGATGATTGCCGGTTTAGTCGCTTCACCTTGTACTTCCGCGCCATTATCCGGTGCATTACTGTATGTTGCCCAAAGTGGGGACTTACTCACAGGCGGATTAGCACTCTATTTATTAGCTTTAGGAATGGGAATTCCGTTAATTCTGATTACCTTATTCGGTAACCGTATTTTGCCGAAATCGGGCGATTGGTTATTGAAAGTCAAAACCGCCTTCGGGTTTGTGATGTTAGCTTTACCGGTCTTTTTACTTAGCCGTATTTTACCAAGCCATTATGAGCCGTTGATGTGGTCGGCGCTGGCAATGGTGTTTGTTGGCTGGTTGATTAGCGTGATTCCGGCACAAGGTGTCATCAAACAAGCGGTCAGAATTCTACTATTTTTTACATTTGCGCTTGCTTCTTACCCTTGGGCGAATTTAGTGTGGAATCAAGGTAACAGTAGCCATTCGGCACAAGTAAGCAACCACTTAGCCTTTGAACGCGTGCAATCACTTGCAGAATTACAAGCAAAATTGACCGCTTCACAAGGCAAAAAAGTGATGTTAGATCTGTACGCTGACTGGTGTGTAGCGTGTAAGGAATTTGAGAAATACACTTTTACCGACCAAGCTGTACAGCAAAAATTGGCTGAAATGGTGGTGCTGCAAGTGGATATGACCAATAATTCGCCACAAAACGATGAGCTGATGAAACACTTCAACGTACTAGGTTTACCGACCATTTTATTCTTTGATGAGAACGGTAATGAACTGACGCAATCAAGAGTTACCGGCTTCTTAGAAGCAAATCAATTTTTAAATTGGCTAAATCAGTTATAATCTTATGGCACAAGTCAATCGCCTGTGCCATTTTTTTATTAATCACAATAAGTTTGCTATGAACCAAGACAATCATAAAATTGAAGACATTATTCGTATTTTCGATGAATGTTTCGCCGAAGAATACAATACTCGCTTAGAAAAGGGCGAAGACTACCCGATTTACTTACCCGCATTTTTAGATGAAGACGGCGTGAAATCCGATCGCCCGTACAACGTGATTTTATTTGCACACGGCTATTACAGCAGTGCATTACATGAGATTGCCCATTGGCTTGTGGCAGGAACTGAACGCCGTAAATTAGAAGATTTCGGCTATTGGTACGAACCGGACGGACGCTCGGCAGAACGTCAGCGTGAATTTGAATCAGTGGAAGTTAAACCGCAAGCGATTGAATGGGTGTTGGCAACCGCTGCCGGCTTCCGCTATTTTGCCAGTGCGGATAATCTTTCCGGTAATCCGGGCGATAATTCCGCGTTTAAACAAGCAGTTTTTGATCAAGTAAAAATTTATGCGGAGCGTGGTTATTTACCCAAACGTGCCGAAACGCTACGTAAAGCGTTAGCCGAATTCTACGGCACAGAGGATAAAATTGATTTAGCAAATTTTGATTTGGCGAGAATCTAACAAACAAGCGGTTAAATTTTTAGGAAATTTAACCGCTTGTATTTTAGTTATCGGAGAGATGTTCCAAACCGTATTGATAAAGTGCATTCTTTTTATAGCCGAAAGTCTCCGCTACGATTGCCGCCGCTTTTTTCAGCGGTAATTCTTGGCAAAGTAAACCGAGTAATTTAACCGCTTGGGTGGAAAATTCTTCATCGTCTTGTTGCGTTTTTCCTTCCACCACTAACACAATCTCACCTTTAATGCGATTGCTGTCTTCATTTAACCATGCAATTAAATTTGCCAACGTATCGCCGTGAATGGTTTCCCACGTTTTGGTAATTTCACGAGCCATCACCACATAACGATCAGCGCCCAACATTTTCTGCATATCTTCAAGCGTATCTAAAATGCGATGAGTTGATTCATAAAAAATCAGTGTGCGTGCTTCATCAGCCACTTCCGCTAATTTATCGCAGCGTGATTTTGTCTTAG
Organism: Actinobacillus suis ATCC 33415; assembly: GCF_000739435.1. NCBI lineage: Bacteria > Pseudomonadati > Pseudomonadota > Gammaproteobacteria > Pasteurellales > Pasteurellaceae > Actinobacillus > Actinobacillus suis. Next base: position 2,427,029 of record NZ_CP009159.1, on the reverse strand, counting down.
CCGGTAAGAACCCTTCAAAACAAAAGCGGTCAGAGGCAATACCGGAAGCACAAAGTGCAGTAATCGCCGCACAAGCTCCGGGTAATGGCACGACTTTGACTCCGGCTTGGCGGCAATGGCGCACCAAGTGGAAACCCGGATCACTAATTAATGGCGTTCCGGCATCGGAAATCAGGGCAATATTCAGCCCTTGTTGTAATTTTTCGACTAATACGGCAGCTTTTTGTTGTTCATTATGATCATGTAAGGCAAAAAACGGTTTTTTGATGCCATAATGACTAAGTAATAAACCGCTATGACGGGTATCTTCCGCAGCAATTAAATCGACTTGGGCAAAAGTGTCTAATGCTCGTTGAGTTATATCTCCAAGGTTACCGATTGGCGTTGCGACAATATACAAAGTGCCGTTTTGTTCGTTTTTCATTTGCTTTTCACTCGTTTGGTAAGTAAGATTTCAACATTATTCTGCCTATTATAGTCTATTAGGAGCAATACAATGGCGACTATTTTAAAACAGAAACTAAAAACTGTCTTTGTCCCAACGGCAATGGCACTTTTTCTTTCTGCTTGTACCGGTACAAGTTTTTTTGAAAACCCGTTAACAAAAACGGTAAAAAATGAAGCGTACGCAACTTCTGAGTTTTATATCAATAAAGCGGAGCAAGCGACGGATAAAGAAGATAAAATCACTTATCGCTTACTCGCAATTCGTAAATTGATTGATGAAAATAAAGCGTTCGAAGCACAAAATATGTTTGATGAATTAAATGCTTCGCTTGCTGAAATTCAAAAAAATGAAATTCAAAAAGTCGAATATAACTTAGTTGCGGCGCAGCTTTCCGCTTTACAAGCCAACAACGCTCAGGCAGTAGCACAACTTAAACTTGTGCCAATCGCATTGTTAAGCAAGTCACAATTGTTACGTTATCACCAAACTCAAGCGCGTATTGCGGAAAATAACAAAGATGTTATCGAAGCGGTACGTGCCCGTTCTTTGATGAGCGCACAATTCTCTGAAAATCGTTTACGCCAAGAAAATAATGACCAAATTTGGGCATTATTACGTAATGCCAATAAAGGTGTGCTTTCAGTCGCAAGCGCAGGCCCAGGCGAAACGGAATTTGCAGGTTGGCTAGCGCTTATTGCGGTATATAACCAAAACGTTTCAACACCGGCACAAATGCCACAAGGTATCAATAACTGGAAGCAACTGTATCCTAATCACAGTGCGGTTTCTTTTATGCCGGCTGAACTACAAAATGTATCAAACTTCCAACAAACTCAATTAAATGGCGTTGCGTTACTTTTACCATTAAGTGGTGATGCGAAAATTTTAGGCGATATCATCAAAAAAGGCTTTAATGACGCCAAAGGTAGCGACTCAATTGCAGTACAAACCTATGATACTGATAGCGGTTCTGTTGAAAGTATTTTAGCGCAAGCAAAACAACAAGGCGCACAAACAATTATCGGGCCGTTACTTAAATCTCGTGTTGATGAAATGCTCATCAGCCCTGAAATTAAAGGTGTTAACGTGTTAGCGCTAAACTCAACCCCAAATGTTAAAGCGATTCCGGGCGTATGTTACTACGGTTTATCACCGGAAGCTGAAGCAAGAGCAGGTGCAGATCGTTTATATCGTGACGGTTACTCTCGTGCGATTGTTGCAGCACCGCAAGATGATTTCGGACAACGTTCTGCTGATGCGTTTGCTCAACGCTGGAGACAATTAACCAATACGGATGCAGATGTTCGTTATTACAACATCCCACAAGATTCTGTTGTGGCTATTCAAAACTCAGGCAGTATTCAAGGCGCGGCATTATACGCACTAGGTACAGCTGAACAATTACTTGAATTAAAACAAGGCGTTGATAACTCGGTGCTAGCCGGACAGCTTGCTATTTATACCTCTTCACGTAGTAACTCACCGAATAACGGGATTGAGTTCCGTACTTCGATGGAAGGCGTAAAATTCAGCGAAATTCCATTATTGTCTGACACAGATTCGGATGAATACAAAAAAGCAGATAGCCTAGCGGCAAGCGATTTCTCAATGATGCGCTTATATGCAATGGGTTCCGATGCTTGGGCACTTGCGAATAAATTTAATGAGTTCCGCCAAATTCCGGGTTACAGTGTCTCCGGTTTAACAGGCAACTTAACTGCAGGTCCGAATTGTAATATCGAACGTGAAATGACTTGGTTGCAATATCGTAATGGTGCTGTTCAAAGCGCTAACTAAGCGTTCTCAAGGTGCTTGTTTTGAAGATAAAGCCCGTGCCTTTTTAGAAGGGCAAGGGCTGAAATTCATTGCGGCTAATCAGACTTTTAAATGCGGCGAACTTGATCTTATTATGCAACAAGGTGAAACCTTGGTTTTTGTAGAAGTTCGCCAACGTAAAAGTAAGCGCTTCGGCTCTGCAGTCGAAAGTATTGATTACCGAAAACAACAAAAATGGTTAGATGCCGCAAATATGTGGCTGTTTACGCAACGTAAACAGAGCTTAGACACGGCAAACTGTCGCTTTGATGTTGTTGCCTTTGAAGGAAATGATCCGCCTCTTTGGATCCCCAATTTTTTAGGATAGTTCTTTTCATGCTAGAAAAAATACAAGATCGCTTTACCGAAAGCATCCAGATCCAGATTGCAGCGGCGGAATTACTGCCTAAAACGCTTAGCGAAGCCGCAAATCGCATTGTTGCCTGTTTATTGAGAGGTAATAAGATTATTGTATGCGGACACGGGCGTTCATATGCGAACGCACAGCTTTTAGTCAGCCATTTATTACATAAATACGATCTTGCGCGCCCAAGCTTTGCAGCTCAATTATTGCAATTTGACGGTGTGTTGGCAGGGGTAATTGCACAAGATAACGACCTTACGCAAATCTATCGTAAACAGCTACAAGCAATTGCAAAAGAGGGAGACTTATTTATTAGTTTTTCGCCTCTAGGCGATGAAGAAGCGGTCTTAAATGCGCTACATTCTGCAAAAAATGAAGGTTTAGAAGTTTTAGCATTTACCAGTAGCCGTAATGACCATACACAAGGTTTGCTTGACGATCACGACCTTGAAATTTCAATGCCTTCCAGTAATGAATTACGAATTATCGAAGGCCATCAATTCTGTGTAAACTTACTCTGTGAATTAGTTGACCAGTTACTCTTTTCTTAACATTTAGAAGGATATTGTTATGCTTACTTTAGCCAAACGAATCAGTGTAGCGAGTTTATTCGCTGTAAGCCTCTTATCATTACAAGGTTGTATTGCAACAACTGTAGTTACTTCCGCAGCTATTGCAACTAAAGTAGCAACCGATCCTCGTTCTACCGGCACACAAGTGGATGATGAGATCTTAGAAGAACGTGTTGCTTACAATATCAATAAAGATGAACAACTGAAACAAGAAGCTCGCATTAATGTAGTCGCTTACAATGGTAAAGTATTGCTAATCGGTCAAGCTCCGGGGTTTGATGCGGTTGAAAATGCGAAGAATCTTGCTGCCGGCGCAGAAGGTGTTACTGAAATATATAATGAAATTCGTACCGGCTCAAAAATTGGTGTTGGTCAGATCTCTATTGATAGCTGGATTACTACCGCAGTGAAATCAAAATTACTGATTAATTCGGAAGTAAAATCAACAGAAGTGAAAGTCATTACTGAAAATGGAGAAGTGTTCTTAGTCGGAAAACTTTCACCAACCCAAGCAGATGCAGCAGCAGAAGCAGCTCGTACAGTAAGTGGTGTCAGCAAAGTTATTAAAGTGATTAGCTATGCACAATAGAACGTAAAAAAACCGTCCTTAAAGGACGGTTTTTTTATAACTTAAGTTTTCACCTAACTGGCTATTCTTCATTCTGCAACATCATAAAAGCTAAACTATGGCGAGCTGCAATCCGACGTTTTCTCTTTAGAATTTGCAAAATTCGACGAGATTTATTGTTACGCGCTAAGGTTTTTCTACTTTTCAGTTTACGTTTTCTCATAAAACTATTCCTTAATGACTTCGTTGGATTGTTCCGGTTGAGTTAGCATTTTATCCGTAAAAGGGGCTATTGGAGAAGCTTCCAATAACTGACTTTCTTGAGCTTGTTGCTTCGAAAGCTGTAACGCCTGTACTTTCTGCTCTTCAACACGTTGATGATTTATTATACTACTATAATAACGACGAATATTCTCTACGTATTGAAAAGCCTCAAAACCTCTTGCATACCCGTATTTTAAGCGGCTATAGTGGCGTTTCTCCGCTAAAAGCGGTAAATTTTTCTTCACGTCCAACCAATTATCCGGATCGCCACCGAGCTGTTTGGTTAAACGTCTAACATCTAATAAATGCCCTAATCCCATATTATAAGCCGCTAACCCATACCAAATACGATCTTCCTTCGGTACAGTTTCTGGAATTTGTCCCATTAACAGATGCAAATATTCCGAACCGGCACGAATGCTTTGTTCCGCATTTGTTCGATCGGTAATTTTCATTCTATCCGCTGTATCCCGTGTCAACATCATCATGCCACGCACACCGGTCGGTGAAGTTGCACTCGGATCCCAATGCGATTCTTGATAAGCAATTGCCGCTAACATTTGCCATTCTAAATCACCTCGATACTTTTCGAATAACGGTTGATATTTAGGTAATACCGATTTAATTGCATTTAAATAACTTTGAGTATCGACATAATCAAAGCGAGACAAATGATTAAAATATTTTTCCTCAATACGTGAAATCAAGCCCGTCTCATTTGCATTATCCATGAAATCCAGCACTGCCGCTTGTAATTCACTGTATGAACTGCTTGGCAAATACCAAAGTACCGGCATTTCATCGGTTAAATCAAACCCAACCGCAATATTCGGGCTAATATGTTGAGCCGCAGAAATATCGACGGAAACAGCCACCGTATAAGGGATCTTTCCTTCTGCCACTTGCAATAACAATTCTTCTTGAGTGAATTGATCTGTCGTATGCCAACGTAGCTTAGGATGCTCTTCCTTTAGCTTCTGTAAAATAGGCAACACTGCAGAACCAGACGGCACTACCAACTCATCTTGCAGATCTGCTAATTTATACGGTCTTGTTTTACCTTTTTTATATGCTACTTGCCATGAAGCCGAATAATAGGTTGCACCAATTTGAAATTGTTCGCCTAACTCAGGCTGATACAATAAACCGGCAGCAGCAATATCAATTTTATTCTCTTTTAATGCCTTAAAAAGCTGTTCACTGTGTTCAAATGATTTAACTTCTAAACCGACACCTAAGTACTCAGAAAACGATTTTGCCAATTCATACTCAATACCGGCTGTACCATCCGCTCCGACAAAATAAGAAAGTGGATGGTTGATCATTCCTACTTTTAATACTTGTCGCTGTTGAATCTGTCCATAACGATTCTCCTCTGCCTGCATGAGCTGCTGCCAAGGGTAAACCATATCCCATGCCCATAACAACAATGCCATACCAACAAATAATCGTGCTAGTAATCCTTTCAATATGAAATCCTCATTATTTCCCTTTAGTTCGCAAGTCTAGCTGAATTTTGTACATTGCGAAATAACCCGCTTCCAGATTTATGCGGTGTAAAAATTAAAAAAGACGTAAGCGAATACTTACGTCCTTGATTTTATTAGTATTATTTATATTTATCTAAAAAACGATAATAAGGAATACCAACCTTCAATGCCATTCTTTTTACCCATTTACCGCCATAAAGACTCGGTACTTTCAAACTCTCAAAAAGCGCTAATCGTTCGTCATTGCCTAAAATTGCTTCTTGAATAATTCGTCCGGCTAATCCGGTTAAAGCAACACCATGCCCTGAAAAACCTTGAGCAAAGTAGATATTCGGTTTAATCCGCCCAAAATGAGGGGTTGAGTTCAGCGTCATATCAATCGGCCCGCCCCAACCATAATCAATTTTGGCATCTTCTAATTGTGGAAATACCGCCAACATTTCTGAGCGCATTTTTGCCACCATATCCACATTAGTACTAGAATCCGATCCAAACAACAAACGGTTATCTGCAGATAAGCGGTAATAATCCAACAATAAATTGTTATCGCAAACAGACATACCATTATTGATAAGACTATCCGCCATTGCCTGAGACAGTGGTTCTGTAGCAATAATAAAGCTTTCGACCGGTAGAATTTTTTTCTCAATACCAAACGTGAGCTTTTTAGAAAGCGCATCAATATAGGCATTAGTTGCTAAAACCACTGATTCACACGAAATGGTAAATTTTTCGGAAAAAACGACCGCTTTACTCTCACTTACACTTCGAATTTCAGTCGCTGGCGAATGTTCATAAATGACCACGCCGGCGTTAACACAGGCTTGCGCTAGACCTAAGCAATAATTTAACGGATGCAAGTGACCTGAGTTACTATCAAATAAAGCACCGACATAAATATCGCTGCCTAAATGTTGCTTAAGTTGTGTTTTATCCCAAAGCTGCATTTGCTGATAGCCAAAGGTCTCTCGGCTTGCTTGTTCCATAGCAATCAAGTCATCCATGCGGCGATGATTGAGCGCCAACGTCGCATATCCCTTTTTCCAATCACATTGGATATGATGTTTTTTTACACGCTCATCAATGATATCGATCGCTTCTAATGACATTTGCCATAATCTGTGCGCTTTCTCTAAACCGACCTGTTCAATATATTCATCAATGCCATCTTCAAAACCGTTAATCGCTTGACCACCGGAACGACCGGATGCACCGAAGCCAACTCGTGCACCCTCTAAGATAATAACTTTTTTACCTTTTTCTGCTAACTCAAGTGCTGTGGATAAGCCAAGAAACCCGGCACCAATGATACAAACATCAGCATCTTGATCTGCACTAATAGAAGGAAATTGAAGCGATAAGTTACGAGAATCGTAATAGTAAGATTTAAAATGTTCTTGATAAGCAAATTTAAGCATAAAATCATCAATAAAATGCATCTAATCCGTAAAGGATAAATTTTAAAATTATTGGAAAATTTGCTGAATTACGAAAAAGATTTGAATGTTTGAAATGGCGCACCCGAGAGGATTCGAACCTCTGACCGCTCGGTTCGTAGCCGAGTACTCTATCCAGCTGAGCTACGGGTGCGTTGTATTTTGAATGGTGAGTTATTTAGTTTTATCAGCGACCATTTTAATTTGAATAGAGTAAAAATTAAAATGGCGCACCCGAGAGGATTCGAACCTCTGACCGCTCGGTTCGTAGCCGAGTACTCTATCCAGCTGAGCTACGGGTGCGTGATAAAGTAAATGGCGGTGAGAGAGGGATTCGAACCCTCGATAGAGCTTTTGAACCCTATACTCCCTTAGCAGGGGAGCGCCTTCAGCCTGCTCGGCCATCTCACCACTCACTGTGTCTGTGGCGCACATATTACTAGAATTTAGAAATATGTCAAACCCTTTTTCTTAAAAATTAGAAAAAATTAGACGTTTGCCTAGATTACAAACAAAAAGAGTGATTTTCAGCAATTTTGTGAATAATTCTCAACCTTTTCATAGAGTTATAAAATAAGCGGTCGAAATTTTCAAAGATTTGCAAAAAAATCCGAAAATTCGACCGCTTCGCTAAGTGTAACTAAGAACTCAACCCAATTTAGGCATGAATACGAACGCGATAGCGTTTATCCATCATACATAATAAACCGCCTAACGCCATAAATAACCCGCCAAGCCAAATCCAACGAATAAACGGTTTGTAATATAAACGAACGCCCCATGAGCCGTCTTCAAGCTTTTCACCTAAAGCAGCATAAAGATCTCGGCTAAAACCCCAATCAATCGCCGCTTCGGTCATACCCATTTTACTCACGTTATAAAAACGCTTTTCTGCATTTAAGGTTGCTTCATATTCACCGTTTTTAGTAATTGCAATTTCTGCTGTGCCACCTTGGTAGTTCACTCCGTCAGTAATCTTGATTCCTTTAAATTCAAAATTGTAATCCAGAATTTGTACTTGATCGCCCACGTTCATACGAACGTCTTTCTCAATACTAAAATTCTGACTAAATGCGATACCAAATACGGTCATCGCTACCCCAACATGCGCTAACACCATCCCCCAATGCGAACGAGATAATTTAAAAATGCCGCTAAAGAAGGTATGGCGATGTGTCGCACGTTGATGTAATTCATATAAGCTCAAAATAACGATAATTGCCGCCATCATTACCCCTAACACAGAGGTTGCGGTAATACGATCAGCAAACAAATATGGTAATGCAAAACCAAGCACCGTCATTAATACTAATGAGATAAGTACCGGCGTACGAATCGCTGAAATTTGATCTCTACGCCATTTCACTAATGGGCCGATACCCAAAATAAAGGCAAACGGTACCATTAAGATAACAAACATTTGATCAAAGAACGGCGCACCAATAGAGATTGAGCCTAAACCGATCTGCTTATGAATTAGCGGTAAAATCGTACCTAAAAATACCACGGATAAAAATGCCATTAATAAAATATTATTAATTAACAACATTGATTCACGTGAATAACGTTCATAATTATCTAAACTTTTAATTTTCGAACCTTGGAAGGCATAAAGTAATAATGAGCCGCCAATAACCAGCACTAAATAAGCCAAGATATATAAACCACGTGTTGGATCCGACGCAAACGCATGCACCGAAACCAATATGCCTGAACGCACCAAGAACGTACCTAGCAAGCAAAGCGAAAATGCTAAGATAGCAAGTAACACTGTCCAAGCTTTAAAGGTACTGCGTTTTTCCGTGACCGCTAAGGAATGAATCAGCGCTGTGCCGGCAATCCAAGGCATTAAAGAAGCATTCTCGACAGGATCCCAGAACCACCAGCCGCCCCAGCCTAATTCATAATAAGCCCACCAAGAACCTAACACGATACCTAGCGTTAAAAATACCCAAGCTGCCATGGTCCAAGGACGAGACCAGCGTGCCCAAGCGGTATCCAATCTGCCGGTCATTAGGGAAGCAATCGCAAAGGCGAATGCCACCGAGAACCCGACATATCCCATATATAATAACGGCGGATGGAAAATTAAGCCGACATCTTGCAACATCGGGTTTAATTCTCGACCGTCTGCCGGGAAATTAGGGAAGGTACGATCAAACGGATTCGAACTAAAAATAATAAATAATAAGAATCCAATACTAATTAAGCCCATGATACTCAATACGCGCGCCACGGCTTCTTCCGGCATCTGACGACTAAAGGCAGCTACAGCAACCGCCCAAAGTGATAATAGCCAAATCCAAAGCAATAGAGAGCCCTCATGAGAGCCCCAGACCGCCGATAAACGGTATTGTAGCGGTAAGGTTGAATTCGAGTTATTCACCACATACTGCACACTAAAATCATTTACGGCAAATAAATAGAAAAGTGAGCCGAATGAAATCGTTAACGCAAGAAACATTCCCCATGTCATCGGGCGAGCTAACGACATTAAGGTGATATTACCTTTCTGTGCACCGATAAGCGGTAAGATTGCCAATAAAATTGACAATCCTAACGCAAGTGCTAAGCCATAATTGCCTAATTCCGCAATCATTATTTAGACTCCCCTTGCAAAGTCTTCAGGGTCTCTTCTATTTCCGCTCTATCACGCTCTGATTCACCTTTTAAATCAGATTCTGAAACACCCATCTTATTGTGTTTTTGTTTTAATTTGTCACCTAACTCCGGTGGCATATAGTTCTCATCATGCTTCGCCAATACTTCCGTTGCTCTTAAACGAGTCGGCTCAATTAATACGCCTTGCGCCACAATGCCTTGCCCTTCACGGAATAAATCCGGCAAAATACCTTCGTATTCAATCGTAATCGAAGGTCCAACATCGTTCACATCAAATTCAACTTTTAAGGTTTTCTCATCACGTTTTACCGTATCTTCCACAACCATTCCGCCAACACGAATACGTTGACCCACTTCCGGTTTTTGGTTCGGATCATCATTCTTACCATTTACAATTTCCGATGGCGTATAAAATAAATCGATATTCTTACTTAGCGCATAAAGCGTCAGACCGGCGGCAACCGCCACACCGAATAAAATTGAAACCACCACTTTCAATCGCGATTTACGTCTTGGATTCATAGTAATCACCTTTCAAAATGTGCCGATTGCACAAAAAAATTTAAATAAAAAACTCTGCGTAGAATAACAAAAAATCATTTAAGATTCCGCTATTACTTTAATCTCTAGAAAGAATCTTTGCTTTTTCTCAAACCCTATACCTCAAAATAAGTAAGCGGTCATTTTTCTAACTAACTTGCAAAAAGTTATATAAAAATGACCGCTTAATTCCATAGCTATAACTACTTCTTATTGAGTTGTGCCTCTCGCGCTAACTCTTTTTTGACTTGTTGCATAATTTGCTTTTCTTCTCGACGAGAGAACCAAATCAAGCCCCCCATCGCAATAATAGAAACTGCATAAGAAAGCCAAACATAGAAACCGTAATTTCCCATTGAAAGGAAATCACTTAATGATTCAAATTGAAATTGCATCTTTTTCTCCTAATTTAACCGCTTATTCTGTTACAAGTGCTTTTACCCAAGGACGCTTACGCTCATCATTTAAGAGCGCGATACGATAACGCCAAATACTAAACCAAGCGGTAAAAATTAAGCTGCCGAAAATTGCCAATAATAACGGAATCAACATTTCTACAGCCATAGACGGCTTATCTAATTTCGTAATGGTTGCGCCTTGATGTAAGGTGTTCCACCATTCCACTGAAAAGTGAATAATCGGAAGATTGATTACACCAACGACCGCTAACACTCCAGCCGCTTTCGCACCGGTTTGCTTATCTTGGAAAGCCGAATACAGCGCCATCACGCCAATATATAAGAAGAATAAAACTAAAGCAGACGTCAAGCGAGCGTCCCAAACCCACCAAGTTCCCCACATCGGTTTACCCCAAATTGCACCAGTTGCAAGCGAAATAAAGGCAAACACTAATCCGATTGGCGCCATAGAAATCATCGCAAGGCTTGCTTGGCGAATCTGCCACACTAATGCCACTAATGCGGCAACCGCCATTGAACCATATACTCCCATTGACCAAATTGCCGCCGGCACATGGATAAAGATAATGCGATAACTATCACCTTGCTGATAATCCTTAGGTGCGAAGCCAAGCCCCCATACAAACGCAGCCACCAACATCATAAAACTTAACCAACCCAATACCGGTTGAACTTTCCCGAGCAATCGATATTGCGTTTCCGATTTAGCGTAGGGGTGAAGCCATTTCCACATAACATCTCCAAAATTGCAAAAAATAATAAAAATTTAACCGCTTACTTGCCTGTATAGGCTTCAAGAATGTGCTCTATTGAACACTAATTCTCAACGCTCCGGCAATCGCAAAAGGCGAGAAAGTTAGCGTTAACGCAAGAATCGCACCAATGATCGCAAGCTGACCGCTATATCCCATATTCAAGGTTGCAGCTTCTAATACTGCGGCGGCAAAAATCAATACCGGTAAAAATAATGGCAAAATAAGTAAACTGAGCAATGTCCCACCTTTACGTAGACCGACCGTAAGCGCAACACCTATCGCCCCTAAACAGCTAAGAATCGGCGTTCCCAGTAGTAAAGTAAGAACGAGTGCCCACCAAACTTGTGTTTCTAACGATAGCAGAATCGCTGCAACCGGTGACAATAAAATCAGGGGCAATCCGGTTAATAACCAGTGTGCAATCACTTTTGCTAACGCAACTTGTGGCAACCCAACCGGCAAAAGCATCAGCTGTTCCAAAGAGCCGTCCACATAGTCATCCCGAAATAAACGTTCAAACGATAATAATGCCGATAATAATGCGGCAACCCATGCCACTCCCGGTGCAATTTTGCCTAATAATTCAGGATTTGGTCCCATTAATAATGGAAAAAGGGTAATCACAATCAGAAAGAACCATAAGGGATTTAAAATCTCCGCCGGCTTGCGAAAAGCAATAGTCAGTTCTCGCTGAATAATATTAAATAAAATCATATTAATTAGTTATATCTTAAATTTATCTAATGAAAGAATCTGTACTTGGCTGCTTTCTGCTGTCTGATGGCTAGTGAATATTACTATCCCGCCATTCTCACAATGGCGTTCGATATGAGAGATCAAATCAGCCACACCTTTTTTATCAATTGCGGTAAAAGGTTCATCTAAGATCCAAAGCTTCTGCTTAGTCAGCCACAATTTTGCTAAAGCAACACGACGTTGCTGGCCTGCAGAGAGGTGTGAACAAGGTAAATCTTCTCGCCCAACTAATCCCACTTTATCCAAAGCATTCCAAAGTGCATCATCACTTAACGGCAACTTTTGCATTTTTTGGAAAAAACGTAGATTTTCCCATGGACTCAGTTCCGGTTTCACTCCGGCATGATGCCCCAAATAAAATAATTCTGTGTAATATTCTTCACGGCATTTCTGAATAGGCTCATGATTCCAAAGGACATCGCCTTCGGCGGGTGTCGATAATCCAGCAAGAATTCTTAATAAACTTGTTTTACCAATACCGTTATGTCCTTCAATTTGTAGCCAATCTCCGCTTTTCACAGAAAACTGACAGCCTTCAAAAAGACGGTTCTCGCCCCGTTCACAAGCTAAATTAATCACTGAAAGTTGATGCATATAAGACATAATATTTATTGGTAGTAAAGTTAACAAAGTTTAACATAAGCCTACATTTTAGCGTAGCAAAGCCGTTACCTCTTTAGAGGTAACAAGCGGTCAAATTTGGTAATTTTCTTGCAAATATTGATAGGAATCAAATCGCATCAAAGCCCTAAAATTTCTTTCACAAAAGGCACTGTTAATTTCCGCTGTGCCTGTAAAGAGGCCCTATCAAGGCGATCTAATTCGGTAGAAAGCGTTTGTAAATCTCTATCCAAACGTTTTAGTAAGAAATTAGCAACCTCATCGGAAAGCTCCATTCCTTTTTGATATGCATTGCGTTGCAAAATAATTCGCTTTTGCTCATCACTTAAATCATTTAACTGATACACTTCTCCCCACGTAAGACGGGAACGGAGATCCGGTAAATTAATCTTTAATTGATGCGGAGGACAATCAGCACTTATCAGCAGCAAAGTCTTATGACCACTGCCGAACAAACCTTGTTGCTCCCGAATCTGATTAAAAAGATTGAAAATAGCGAGTTCCCAAGCTTCATCACCGGCAACCACCTGAATATCATCCAAACAGATAACATCTAATTGTTCGGCATTATCCAAAACCATCGGAGAAAAGTATTGTGATTTTTCTAAAGGAATATAGCTAGACGTTTGCTGATTCAGTAAATAATGATTACTTACCGCTTTTAGGAGATGACTCTTACCACTACTTTTCCCGCCCCAAATATAAAAGAACGGCTGCTGCACATCGACAAAATTTTGGCGCAAAGAATCCAACAGCACAAGGCTGTTTTCTGCGTAAAAATTATCGAAAGTCTCATCATCTACTTGATGAATGGGTAATGGTAATTGCAAAGAGATGTTTAAATCCTATAGATATAATCAATAGTAGAAGAATAACGGAAAAGAGTGATTTTGAGAAGTAGTCAAACCAGAAAATACCTTCCTTCGCATTAAAAGAAGACAAACAATTCACTTTCATTTTACCCGTTCTAGCTTGACTTGATTTTTAGTAGCCGTTTTCTTATTTTAAACAAGCGGTCAAATTTCCCTGCCGTTTTGCAAATCATTAGTAAGGCAGCTTAAATCAGCAAAAAGGAAAAAAAGGAAAGGAGAAAATGAAAGTAAAGATAAGGATGAGGTTGAGGCTGAGGCTGAGAATAAGGCTCTGGATAAAACAACATCGTTGTCCGTTGTAAAAAAGCAAAAACCCCGTGGTTATCGCTAACCACAGGGTCCTAAATTCAATCTGGCGATGCCCTACTCTCACATGGGGAAGCCCCACACTACCATCGGCGTTACCGCGTTTTACTTCTGAGTTCGGAATGGAGTCAGGTAGAGCCACAGCACTCTGGTCGCCAGAATATTCTGTTGATGTCTTTTGTCTTCTTTCTTTGTCTTTGTTCTTTCTTCTTAAATTCGAAACAAGCTGCTACTGAGTGTAGTGCTCAAAAACACTTGAGCGTTGTATAGTTAAGCCTCTCGGGCAATTAGTATCTGTTAGCTCAATGGCTCACACCACTTACACACCAGACCTATCTACGTCGTAGTCTCCAACAACCCTTACCGACTTATAGTCGGGGAGAACTCATCTTGAGGCAAGTTTCGTGCTTAGATGCTTTCAGCACTTATCTCTTCCGCATGTAGCTACCCAGCAATGCCTCTGGCGAGACAACTGGAACACCAGTGATGCGTCCACTCCGGTCCTCTCGTACTAGGAGCAGCCCCTCTCAATTCTCCAACGCCCACGGCAGATAGGGACCGAACTGTCTCACGACGTTCTAAACCCAGCTCGCGTACCACTTTAAATGGCGAACAGCCATACCCTTGGGACCTACTTCAGCCCCAGGATGTGATGAGCCGACATCGAGGTGCCAAACACCGCCGTCGATATGAACTCTTGGGCGGTATCAGCCTGTTATCCCCGGAGTACCTTTTATCCGTTGAGCGATGGCCCTTCCATTCAGAACCACCGGATCACTATGACCTGCTTTCGCACCTGCTTGACTTGTCTGTCTCGCAGTTAAGCTTGCTTATACCATTGCACTAACCTCACGATGTCCGACCGTGATTAGCAAACCTTCGTGCTCCTCCGTTACTCTTTGGGAGGAGACCGCCCCAGTCAAACTACCCACCAGACACTGTCCGAGACCGCGTTCCGCAATCTTCGTTAGAACATCAAACGTTAAAGGGTGGTATTTCAAGGACGCCTCCAACAACACTGGCGTGTCATCTTCAAAGGCTCCCACCTATCCTACACATCAAAATTCAATGTTCAGTGTCAAGCTATAGTAAAGGTTCACGGGGTCTTTCCGTCTAGCCGCGGGTACACCGCATCTTCACGGCGATTTCAATTTCACTGAGTCTCGGGTGGAGACAGCCTGGCCATCATTATGCCATTCGTGCAGGTCGGAACTTACCCGACAAGGAATTTCGCTACCTTAGGACCGTTATAGTTACGGCCGCCGTTTACTGGGGCTTCGATCAGGAGCTTCTCTTTCGATAACACCATCAATTAACCTTCCAGCACCGGGCAGGCATCACACCCTATACGTCCACTTTCGTGTTTGCAGAGTGCTGTGTTTTTAATAAACAGTTGCAGCCAGCTGGTATCTTCGACCGGTTCAACCTTCGAGAGTAAATCTCTACAATCTACGCCGGCGCACCTTCTCCCGAAGTTACGGTGCTATTTTGCCTAGTTCCTTCACCCGAGTTCTCTCAAGCGCCTGAGTATTCTCTACCTGACCACCTGTGTCGGTTTATAGTACGGTTTAGTATAACCTGAAGCTTAGTGGCTTTTCCTGGAAGCGTGGTATCGGTTACTTCATCTCCGTAGAGACTCGTCATCACTTCTCGGTGTTAACGGAATTCCGGATTTGCCTAAAATTCCCACCTACCGGCTTAAACAGACATCCAACAGTCTGATAACCTAACCTTCTCCGTCCCCACATCGCAGTTATACCAAGTACGGGAATATTAACCCGTTTCCCATCGACTACGCTTTTCAGCCTCGCCTTAGGGGCCGACTCACCCTGCCCCGATTAACGTTGGACAGGAACCCTTGGTCTTCCGGCGAACGAGTTTTTCACTCGTTTTGTCGTTACTTATGTCAGCATTCGCACTTCTGATACGTCCACCAAACTTCTCAATTCAGCTTCATCCGCTTACAGAACGCTCCCCTACCCAACAGTCTTTCGACTGATGCCGCAGCTTCGGTGACTAGTTTTAGCCCCGTTACATCTTCCGCGCAGGCCGACTCGACTAGTGAGCTATTACGCTTTCTTTAAATGGTGGCTGCTTCTAAGCCAACATCCTAGCTGTCTAAGCCTTCCCACTTCGTTTCCCACTTAACTAGTACTTTGGGACCTTAGCTGGCGGTCTGGGTTGTTTCCCTCTCCACGATGGACGTTAGCACCCACCGTGTGTCTCCTGAGTATCACTCTTCGGTATTCGCAGTTTGCATCGGGTTGGTAATCCGGGATGGACCCCTAGCCGAAACAGTGCTCTACCCCCGAAGGTGTCCGCTCAAGGCTCTACCTAAATAGATTTCGGGGAGAACCAGCTATCTCCCGGTTTGATTGGCCTTTCACCCCCAGCCACAAGTCATCCGCTAATTTTTCAACATTAGTCGGTTCGGTCCTCCAATTAGTGTTACCCAATCTTCAACCTGCCCATGGCTAGATCACCGGGTTTCGGGTCTATACCTTGCAACTAAAACGCCCAGTTAAGACTCGGTTTCCCTTCGGCTCCCTTATTCAGTTAACCTCGCTACAAAATATAAGTCGCTGACCCATTATACAAAAGGTACGCAGTCACCCCACAAAGAGGCTCCCACTGCTTGTACGTACACGGTTTCAGGTTCTATTTCACTCCCCTCACTGGGGTTCTTTTCGCCTTTCCTTCACAGTACTGGTTCACTATCGGTCAATCAGGAGTATTTAGCCTTGGAGGATGGTCCCCCCATCTTCAAACAGGATTTCTCGTGTCCCGCCCTACTTGTCGTTAGCTTAGTACCACAATAGACACTTCGAATACGGGACTATCACCCTTTATAGTCGAGCTTCCCAGCTCGTTCTTCTGTGTCTACTGCTATCACTAACAGGCTCTTCCGCTTTCGCTCGCCGCTACTTACAGAATCTCGGTTGATTTCTTTTCCTCGGGGTACTTAGATGTTTCAGTTCTCCCGGTTTGCCTTTACTACCTATGTATTCAGTAGTAAATACTAGATTCTTCATCTAGTGGGTTTCCCCATTCGGAAATCTTGGATTAAACGCTTCTTATCAACTCATCCAAGCTTATCGCAGATTAGCACGTCCTTCTTCGCCTCTGATTGCCAAGGCATCCACCGTGTACGCTTAGTCACTTAACTATACAACCTCAAATGTTTTCAAATCTTATTCAAATCCATTCAATGCTGTATTTTATTCAACTAAACACTTGACTGCTTTTGTTCAGTCAAGATTTTTTTAACTACTCAGACTTTCTTTCGAAAATCTCTCAGTTTTTCAGCTTGTTTCCAATTTTTTAAAGAACAATTTAAGACAATAATTTGACTTATCATCATGACTAAATAAACAAATCTTTTACTTATTCACTTAGTCATGATGATTGGTGGAGATAAGCGGGATCGAACCGCTGACCTCCTGCGTGCAAGGCAGGCGCTCTCCCAGCTGAGCTATATCCCCATACATCATGACTGAACATAATCTCACCTTTCAGTTTTCACTCGTTTAGAGTGGTGGGTCTGAGTGGACTTGAACCACCGACCTCACCCTTATCAGGGGTGCGCTCTAACCACCTGAGCTACAGACCCAAAAGGATGCCGGATTATGTCCGTTTTCGTCTTCTCTTCTATCAAACAATCTGTGTGAACACTTGCAGTCGCTTAATTCTTGGTAAGGAGGTGATCCAACCGCAGGTTCCCCTACGGTTACCTTGTTACGACTTCACCCCAGTCATGAATCATACCGTGGTAAACGCCCCCCCGAAGGTTAAGCTATCTACTTCTGGTACAACCCACTCCCATGGTGTGACGGGCGGTGTGTACAAGGCCCGGGAACGTATTCACCGCAACATTCTGATTTGCGATTACTAGCGATTCCGACTTCATGGAGTCGAGTTGCAGACTCCAATCCGGACTTAGACGTACTTTGTGAGATTTGCTCCATGTCGCCATATTGCTTCCCTCTGTATACGCCATTGTAGCACGTGTGTAGCCCTACTCGTAAGGGCCATGATGACTTGACGTCATCCCCACCTTCCTCCAGTTTATCACTGGCAGTCTCCTTTGAGTTCCCGGCCAAACCGCTGGCAACAAAGGATAAGGGTTGCGCTCGTTGCGGGACTTAACCCAACATTTCACAACACGAGCTGACGACAGCCATGCAGCACCTGTCTCATGGTTCCCGAAGGCACTCTCGTATCTCTACAAGATTCCATGGATGTCAAGAGTAGGTAAGGTTCTTCGCGTTGCATCGAATTAAACCACATGCTCCACCGCTTGTGCGGGCCCCCGTCAATTCATTTGAGTTTTAACCTTGCGGCCGTACTCCCCAGGCGGTCGATTTATCACGTTAGCTTCGGGCACCAGACTTAAAGTCCAATCCCCAAATCGACAGCGTTTACAGCGTGGACTACCAGGGTATCTAATCCTGTTTGCTCCCCACGCTTTCGCACATGAGCGTCAGTACATTCCCAAGGGGCTGCCTTCGCCTTCGGTATTCCTCCACATCTCTACGCATTTCACCGCTACACGTGGAATTCTACCCCTCCCTAAAGTACTCTAGTTGACCAGTATGAAATGCAATTCCCAGGTTAAGCCCGGGGCTTTCACATCTCACTTAATCAACCGCCTGCGTGCCCTTTACGCCCAGTTATTCCGATTAACGCTCGCACCCTCCGTATTACCGCGGCTGCTGGCACGGAGTTAGCCGGTGCTTCTTCTGTAGTTAACGTCAATTACCAAATCTATTAAATTTGATACCTTCCTCGCTACCGAAAGAACTTTACAACCCGAAGGCCTTCTTCATTCACGCGGCATGGCTGCATCAGGGTTCCCCCCATTGTGCAATATTCCCCACTGCTGCCTCCCGTAGGAGTCTGGACCGTGTCTCAGTTCCAGTGTGGCTGGTCATCCTCTCAGACCAGCTAGAGATCGTCGGCTTGGTAGGCCTTTACCCCACCAACTACCTAATCCCACTTGGGCTCATCTCATGGCATGTGGCCTTGCGGTCCCACACTTTAATCCGAAGATATTACGCGGTATTAGCTACAGTTTCCCGTAGTTATCCCCCTCCATGAGCCAGATTCCCAAGCATTACTCACCCGTCCGCCACTCGTCACCCAAGGAGCAAGCTCCTTCGTGCTACCGTTCGACTTGCATGTGTTAAGCCTGCCGCCAGCGTTCAATCTGAGCCATGATCAAACTCTTCAATTCAAAAAGTTTAATCGCTCAATAAACTGCTTAGCTAAAGTTTACATATTACTTCAAAAGTAAAAATGAATTTCTAGTTTAAGCACCTATTAAGACTTCAAAATCAAAAATATTTTTTCAATTAAGTCAATCAACAAGTGCCCACACAGATTGTCTGATAAATTGTTAAAGAACAAAAAGAAACGACGCACTGGCAATCAATTTTAAATCGTTCACAACAGTGCGTCGTTGTGTGAGGTGCATTATAGAGAAATATGAAATCCTTGCAAGTACTTTTTGCAAAAAAATCTTAAAAAAGTGATTGAAAGAACACAATTAATACAATTCGAATATTTTTTATTATTTTTCTGCTAAAAAAGTAACAAAACCCATCTTTAAACGGCAAATAGTGCATTCTTATTTTTCCTAAAAATTCACTTTCTTTTTCTAAAATTAATCGCTACATTCCGTATAACTTATTTATATAGAGGTAGATATCATGCAAAAAGAACATTTTATTGGTTTAGGCGTAGCGGGAAATTTTGCCGGTCATTTAGAACAAGCGGGCGAAGCGGCTGATTTCTTGCAAGTAAAGACTGAAGAAGCAATTCAACCGAAAGCTATCTTTCCTTTCTATGTCCCAAGCCAAACCTTAAACCCAACGGAACAATTCCTCGCAACTTATCCCCTATCTCACGATACGATTACTTTTCCAAATGATGCTGACAATCTGCAAATTGAACCGGAAGTTGCATTGATTTGCGAAATTGAATATCAAAACAATCAAGTCATCGCTCTCAAGCCTACTCATTTTGCCGCTTATAACGACTGTTCTATTCGCCGTCCGAATGCACGTAAAATTTGTGAAAAGAAAAACTGGGGCAATGCGTCAAAAGGGATCTCTGAAATATTGATTCCGTTAGATCATTTTGCACAAGGCGGTATTTTAGATAATTACAATATTGCTTGTTTCCATAAACGCGACGGTAAACTTAATGTATATGGCGAAGATAGCCCTGCTGTAAGCTATAGTTATTTTCATCAAAAACTGCTGAACTGGATTGTAGATAAGATGAATAACCAACCGGATCAAGGGCCAATGAATCATATTGCCGAATTGCTTAAACAAGCGAATTATCCGACAAAAGCAGTGATCAGTATCGGTGCTACCCGCTATACTGAATTTGGTGAAAGCAACTTCCTTCAAGTTGGCGATACAAGTATTGTGGTGGTTTACAATGCTAAGCAATACTCACATGAGCAAATTGCAGAAATGGCTAGCTCGGAACAATTCTCTGCAGACATCTCAGCATTAGTTCAAACGGTACGCTAATCAATTTCTCACTATACAAGCGGTCTATTTTGATAAAAATTTTGCGATCCTGATCGGAAAAATTTTCTTAAAATCAGACCGCTTGTTAGATCCTCTATATATTGGTTTACCTCTTCTCTTAATAGGTAACGAATATGAAAACTCTCCTTTTTATACTTTTATGTTTCAGTACGTCATTATTTGCCAAGACACCCGATTTGATGTTACTAGGTCAATATCGAGATCAAGATATAAATGGCTGGGTAATGAGCGAAAAACTGGATGGTGTACGGGGCTATTGGGACGGCAAGCAACTTATCAGCCGCCAAGGTAATCCGCTTGCACCTCCGGACTATTTTATTAAAGATTTCCCACCTTTTGCGATTGACGGAGAACTTTTTAGCGAAAGAGGAAAATTTGAAGAAATCTCAAGTATCACCAGAGCCAGTGAGCCTAAAGGCTGGTATAAGTTGAAATTCTATATTTTTGATGTACCAAATGCTCAAGGTAATCTATTTGAGCGATTAGCCAAGTTGAAAAATTATCTTTTACAACACCCTACCCCTTATATTCAAATCATTGAACAGATTCCGATTCAAAATAAAGCCCATTTAATGCAATTCTATCAGCAAGTACTTGCCCAACATGGCGAAGGCGTTGTGGTACGTAATCCGAATACTGCTTATATAAAAGGACGTTCTGCACAAATTCTCAAATTAAAACCTGTATTAGATGAAGAATGTACCGTCATTGCTCACCATAACGGTAAAGGGAAATATCGCGATAAACTGGGCGCAATCACTTGTGAAAACCAGCGTGGACGTTTCCGTATCGGATCCGGTTTTAAAGATAAAGATCGTGCAAATCCACCGCCTATTGGTAGTTTGATTACCTATAAATATCGGGGGCTTACCAAACAGGGGAAACCACGTTTTGCTACATTTTTTCGGATGAGAACGGACATTGGGTCAATTCACGTAGTGACTGAATAAATGCACGTGTCGCACGTGATAAATAACTATTTTTACGATAAATGATTACAACTGTTCGACGTATATCTAGCTCTCCATAGCATGGTTCTTTATCAAAATGATTTTTTGACACTAATGTTTCAGGTAATAATGCTACACCTAACCCTGCTCCTGCTAACGCTTGAGCCGTAGTCATACTTTCTGTTTCCAATGCAATTTCAGGTACATAACCGGCTAATTCACACTGCTTAATAAGCATCTCATGTAATTTGTGATTTTTATTCATTTTAATAAAACGGCTCTGTTTAAATTGTTCTAAACATACTCTTTGACTAAAAGAATGATCACCGGCTTTTAACCCTAGTTCTTTAGCAATTCTATGTTCCGGAGGGATTGCTAACAACATTCGTTCTTCAAATAATATTTCATAATCAAAATATTTTTCGTTGACGGGTAATAATGAAATAGCACAATCAACATATCCATGTGTAACCATTTCTTCTAAATTACGGGTACTATCTTCTTTTAAAAATATATCAATTTTTGGATATTGTTGGCTAAAAAGCGGCAATACTCTCGAAAGTAAGTAAGCACTACGGAATGGTGTACTACCGATCGTCACTCTTCCACGTTTGACATTCAAAATATCATCTACTTTTTGCTCAAATTGGTGTTGAATATCTATTATTGCTTTAGCTTTTTCTACATAAAGCTCCCCGACATAAGTTAATTTTAACGGCGAAACACTACGATCAAACAAAGGTGAACCAACCTCTTCTTCCACTTTTTGAATAAATTGGCTCAATGATGGTTGAGAAATGAATAATTTTTTCGCTGCATTGGAAAAATTACGCTCTTCTGCCACTTTTAATACATATTTAAATTGCCGAAACTCCATTTTTTTCCTCTTTTTAGCTTACAAATGGTTAAACTCTATCAAAGATTCGCAAAAAATTCATAAAATTCAACCACTTATCATTCCATAGGTATTTACCTATACCTAGTATGTAAAAAATCGTATTGGACTTATTTTATACCTCTTCAGTATTATTCGCCATATCAAAGCTTTGTTTAATTTAGTGGGAAGCAGAAAGGCTAAACAAATCAAATCCAAATGGGGTGATCTATGATGACAAAAGAAGAAGGCATACGTTATCTAACTGATACCATTGCTAAATTTGTCGGTTTTACCGGTAAAGTATTACCTGACGACGTAATGGCAAAATTAGAAGAATTACGTAAGAAAGAGGAAGAACAATTACCAAAAATTATTTACGGTGCAATGTTCGATAACCAACGTTTAGCCAAAAAATTAAATCGTCCAAGTTGCCAAGACACTGGTGTAATCCAATTTTTTGTGAAATGCGGAGCTAATTTCCCTTACATTGGTGAGCTTGAAGCACTATTAAAAGAATCGGTTATTCAAGCGACTAAAACAGCTCCGTTACGCCATAACAGCGTGGAAACCTTTGATGAATATAATACCGGTTTGAACGTAGGTAAAGGCACACCAAGTGTATTTTGGGAAATTATACCGGACAGTGACAAACTGGAATTAGATACTTATATGGCAGGCGGTGGTTGCTCATTACCGGGACAAGCCAAAGTACTTATGCCAGGTGAAGGATACGAAGGTGTAACCAAATTTGTGTTGGATGTGATGACTAGTTACGGTTTAAATGCCTGTCCGCCATTATTAGTTGGTGTAGGAATTGCAACTTCCGTTGAAACTGCAGCAGTACAATCTAAAAAAGCATTATTCCGCCCTCTAGGTGAACGTAACTCAAATGAAAAAGCAGCTTATATGGAGCAACTATTAGAGGATGGAATCAATAGCATCGGTTTAGGTCCACAAGGCTTAATGGGTAGAATGTCAGTATTAGGGGTAAACATTGAAAATACCGCTCGCCATCCGTCAGTTATCGGTGTAAGTGTAAATGTGGGCTGTTGGGCACACCGCAAAGGACATATTATTTTCGATAAAGACCTCAACTACACCATTACTTCACATTCGGGGGTGACACTATGAGCGACAAAAAAATCTTGACCACACCAATCAAAGCAGAAGACTTGGAAGACATCAACATTGGCGACATCATTTATTTGAACGGTTATATCGTCACTTGTCGTGATGTGGCACACCGTCGTTTAATCAATAACGGACGTGAATTACCAGTGGATATCAACGGTGGTGCAATATTCCATGCAGGTCCAATTATTCGACCGCTTGGTGATGATAAATATGAAATGGTTTCGGTCGGTCCAACTACTTCAATGCGAATGGAAAAATTCGAGAAAGAATTTATCAAGCAAACCGGCGTGAAGGTAATCGTTGGTAAAGGCGGTATGGGACAAGGCACAATGGAAGGCTGTCGCGATTATAAAGCATTACATTGTGTATTCCCTGCTGGCTGTGCAGTATTGGCGGCTGAATGTGTAGAAGAAATTGTTGATGCACAATGGAAAGACCTCGGTATGCCTGAAACGCTTTGGGTATGCAAAGTGAAAGAGTTCGGTCCGTTAATTGTGTCTATTGATACCCACGGTCGCAATATTTTTGAAGAAAATAAAGTTATCTTCAACGAACGCAAAGACAAAGCGATTGAAGAAATCTGCAAACACGTTGATTTCATCAAATAGTAAATAACGTCTTATCAAAAAAATCCCCCCATACATACACTTGTGTGTATGGGGTTTCTTATACCCAAAATTCAGAAATTCACTCTTGGAGGCAATTATGGCTGCAAGTACGATAACGCTACTCTTTTTACTTTTCGCCGTCGTGATGTTTGTATGGGAAAAATTACCTCTCGCTGTTACCGCAATGATTGTTTGTATTGGTTTAATTTTAACTGGCGTGCTGAGCCCGAAGGAAGCCTTTCTAGGTTTTATAGATAGTAATGTGATTTTATTTGTTGGAATGTTTGTCATTGGTGGAGCATTGTTTGAAACAGGTATGGCAAATAAAATCGGAGGTTTAGTTTCAAAATTTGCCAAAACAGAACGCCAACTCACTATTGTTTTAATGCTCGTTACAGGGCTAATGTCCGGTATATTATCCAATACTGGTACGGCAGCTATTCTAATTCCTGTTGTCGTAGGTATTGCTACCAAATCAGGTTTTGCCCGTTCACGCCTGTTAATGCCATTGGTTTTTGCTGCGGCAATGGGCGGTAACTTATCACTTATCGGTGCACCCGGTAACTTAATTGCACAAGGTGTTTTAGAACAAGCAAATCTCAAATTTGGTTTTTTTGAGTATGCCAAGGTTGGTTTACCTATTCTTATCATTGGGATTCTGTACTTCGTACTAATAGGTTATCGTTTTTTACCTAATGCAGAAAATTTAAGTATCGAAAATTCTATACACGGCAATAAAAAAGAAGCTGTGGATGTACCCATTTGGAAACAATGGCTTTCACTTGTCATCTTAGTTGGTACCTTATTAGCAATGGTACTTGAAGATGTAATAGGAATAAAGCTTTATATATCAGCTTGCGTAGGTGCATTATTACTGGTTGTCACAGGAGTAATGAACGAAAAACAAGCCTATGCATCTATCGACAGTCAAGTCATTTTCTTATTTGGTGGTACTTTAGCTCTTGCTACTGCATTAAACAGTACAGGGGCAGGTAAAGATATTGCTAATTTTGTCATTGGTTTATTAGGTTCAAATCCAAGTCCATTTGCATTATTGACTACCGTCTTTATCATTAGCTGTGTACTGACTAATTTTATGTCAAATACTGCGACCGTAGCACTACTCGCACCGATTTGTTTATCAATTGCGAGTTCTTTAGGAGCTGATCCACGAGCAGTATTAATGGCAACGGTTATCGGTAGTTCCTGTGCCTATGCAACACCAATCGGCATGCCAGCAAACACAATGGTATTATCAATTGGCGGTTATAAATTTATGGACTATGTTAAAGCAGGTTTACCACTCATTATCGTATCTACGATTGTAAGTTTAATTTTACTGCCTATTTTCTTCCCATTTTTTCCATAAGGAAAATAAAATAAGCGGTTAAATTTGGAGTAAAACTTACAAAACACTCTCCAATTTCAACCGCATCTTAATCAAATGAAGAAAAAATTTGTGAACTGCTCCGCATTTCTGGGCTAAACCATTTGCAGAAAAGTGTGATCTTACCTATCTTTAAATGACATCATACAAATAAGGATATATTTATGACAGACGCAGAACTTTTTAGTGAAGGCATAAATTTAATGATTTCAGGAATGGGCTTTGTGCTTACTTTTCTGATCGTACTCATTTATGCAATTAGTTTTATCTCTAAGATAATCAATAAATTCTTTCCTGAACCACTTCCAGCTCCGCTAACCAAACCAACGCCAAGCGCTGTTCCAACTGATAATTTAGACCATTTACGCCCCGTGATTGCGGCTGCTATTGCCCATCATCGTCGTCAACAAGGATTAAAATAATAGAGGATTTTTATCATGACTATTCAAAATAAAAAAATTGCAATTACTGATGTTGTTTTACGTGATGCACACCAATCTTTGTTTGCGACACGACTACGTTTAGACGATATGCTACCGATTGCGGCTGAATTAGATAAAATCGGCTATTGGTCTTTAGAAGCATGGGGCGGTGCGACTTTTGATAGCTGTATCCGTTTTTTAGGTGAAGATCCTTGGGTACGTTTGCGTGAGTTGAAAAAAGCGATTCCAAATACACCACTGCAAATGTTATTACGCGGACAAAATTTATTAGGCTACCGTCATTATGCGGATGATGTGGTAGATCGCTTTGTGGAACGTTGTGTTACCAACGGGATGGATGTGTTCCGTGTGTTTGATGCGTTAAATGACCCTCGCAATATGCAAGCGGCATTACAAGCGGTCAAAAAACACGGTGGGCATGCACAAGGTACGTTAAGTTATACCACCAGTCCGGTACACACCTTACAAACGTGGTTAGACGTAACTGAACAATTATTAGAAATCGGAGTAGATTCTCTCGTTATCAAAGATATGTCCGGTATTTTAACCCCAATGGCGGCTTATGAATTAGTCAGCGAAATCAAAAAACGTTATGACGTAGAACTTCACTTACACTGTCACTCAACCACCGGTATGGCGGAAATGGCGTTATTAAAAGCGATTGAAGCTGGTGTTGATGGTGTAGATACCTCTATTTCTTCAATGTCCGGTACTTATGGTCATCCGGCAACCGAATCCATCGTGGCAACGCTTCAAGGTACGCCTTACGACACCGGTTTGAACATTCCTCAACTTGAAAAAATCTCAGCTTACTTCCGTGACGTTCGTAAAAAATATGCGAAGTTTGAAGGTCAGTTACGTGGTGTAGATAGCCGTATTTTAGTGGCACAAGTGCCGGGCGGTATGCTAACCAACCTTGAAAGCCAGTTAAAACAACAAAATGCAAGTGACAAACTTGATCTTGTACTACAAGAGATCCCACGTGTACGCGAAGATCTTGGTAATATTCCGCTTGTTACGCCAACCTCACAAATTGTCGGTACTCAAGCGGTAATGAACGTGTTAATGGGCGAACGCTATAAAACTATCGCTAAAGAAACCGCCGGTATTTTAAAAGGTGAATACGGTCGTACACCTGCACCGGTTAATAAAGCGTTACAAGAACGTGTACTTGAAGGTGCTGCACCGATTACTGATCGTCCGGCAAATCATATTGCCCCTGAAATCGATAAATTGGTAGCGGAAGTAACGGCACAGGCTAAAGAAAAAGGCATTACCCTCTCAGAAAATGCAATTGATGACGTGCTAATCGTGGCGTTATTCCAACAAGTTGGTTGGAAATTCCTAGAAAACCGTAATAATCCGGCTGCCTTTGAGCCGGCACCGACAGCAGAATCAGCTAAACCTGCTCAGGCAGCAGCACCAAAAGCACAGCCACAATCAGGCCCCGCAGTTTATACGGTTGAACTTGAAGGCAAAGCCTTTGTGGTGAAAGTCAGTGAAGGCGGAGATATTACCAATATTGCACCAACAGCCCCAACCGCTGCACCACAAGTTGCAGCTCCTGCAGCAACCAGTGCAAATGCTGAACCAGTCAAAGCACCGATGGCAGGTAACATTCTTAAAGTTGAAGTAACCGAAGGTCAACAAGTTGCGGAAGGTGATGTGTTATTAATTCTTGAAGCAATGAAAATGGAAACTCAAATTTGCGCACCAAAAGCCGGTAAAGTCCAAGGCATTGCGGCAAAACAAGGTGATGTCGTTGCAGTTGATCAAGTATTAATGAATCTCGCTTAAACGATAGGGAGTTGATATGGAAAGTATTATCGCTCTGTTTCAGGGCATGGGCATTATGCATATGGAGCTAGGGCAAGCGATTATGATCGCGGTAAGTCTGCTATTGCTCTGGCTTGCGATTGCCCGTGGCTTTGAACCGCTCCTTTTACTGCCAATCGGTTTTGGCGGTTTGTTATCCAACATTCCGGAAGCCGGTTTGGCAATGACTGCTTTAGATAATCTATTGCACCACGGCACAACCGAACAGCTAGCGATTATTGCGGCGAAAGTAAATAGTGCCAGTTTGGATGTACACAGCATTAAAGAAGCGATTGCATTAGTTGCTCCTTCGGTACAAAACGAGTTGGAAGTGATTGCCGGAGATATGGGCTATACCGCCGGTGTGTTAGCGTTATTTTATAAAGTGGCGATTGGGTATGGTGTTGCACCACTCATCATCTTTATGGGCGTGGGAGCAATGACGGATTTTGGCCCGTTACTCGCAAACCCTCGTACACTCTTATTAGGTGCAGCGGCACAATTCGGTATTTTCGCAACCGTACTCGGCGCTTTAGGTTTGAACTGGTTAGGTATTATTGACTTTACCCTACCGCAAGCGGCAGCAATTGGGATTATCGGTGGTGCGGACGGCCCGACTGCAATCTATCTGGCAAGTAAACTTGCGCCTGAATTACTCGGTGCGATTGCAGTAGCGGCTTACTCTTATATGGCGTTAGTGCCGTTGATTCAGCCGCCGATTATGAAAGCGTTAACCACAGATGCCGAACGCAAAATCCGTATGGTGCAGTTACGCACGGTAAGCAATCGAGAAAAAATTCTGTTCCCGATTATCTTACTCTTACTTGTGGCGTTATTACTGCCGGATGCGGCACCATTACTCGGTATGTTCTGTTTCGGTAACTTAATGCGTGTCAGTGGCGTGGTGGAACGTTTGAATGATACAGCACAAAATGCGCTGATTAATATCGTAACGATTTTCCTTGGCTTATCGGTCGGTGCAAAATTAGTGGCGGATAAATTCTTACAACCACAAACACTCGGTATTTTATTATTAGGTATCGTGGCGTTCTGTATCGGCACAGCAAGCGGTGTATTAATGGCGAAATTGATGAATAAATTCAGCAAAAACAAAATTAACCCGCTTATCGGTTCTGCCGGTGTCTCTGCCGTACCAATGGCAGCTCGTGTATCAAATAAAGTCGGTTTGGAATATGACAAACAAAACTTCTTATTAATGCACGCAATGGGACCAAACGTAGCCGGTGTAATCGGTTCAGCCATCGCGGCCGGCGTAATGTTAAAATACATTGCGGCAATGATGTAAAACCTTCCATATTACCCGCACTTCAAATTTCTATCTTGAAGTGCGGGTTTCTTATTTTTAGCGACTACGCCCTTACTTTTCTAAACCGACTAAAACAAACTCCCTTGCTCTCCACTACGTTCATTCACCTCGGTTTTTACCTCAAATCCTAATTCAGCTAAATAACCTTTCAGTGTAGCGATATTATAGAAAGAATGGCTTTTCGTCGTATTTTGGAAGTAAAGATAAAGCGTATCAAATGTATGGCGTTGTTGAAAAAGCACATCTGCTAGTTGTTTTAACTCATCATCACGATAGCGATAATCATGTCGTTCTGCGGCGGAATCCGCTTCCCACCAGTTGGGATTATGTCCGTGTAAACGTAAATAAGCCGTCCGCTGAAAACTCTGAAAATGAAACGCCGGCAAACCGATATTCTGTGGATAATCAACATTACACCAAATCAGATTAGGCTGTTTGGCAAAGGTTTGAAACACAGGTGGAATATGCCAACTGGCGTGGCGAAATTCCACTGCTAGCGGGAAATCGGCAAACCAGTGACAAAGTTGAGCAAGATAAAGGCGGTTTGCTGGAGTGCGGTCAAAAGTATGCGGAAATTGCACAAACAAATTTGCGAGACAATTTTGCTCAATAAGCGGCTGTAAAGCAGCCAAAAAATAGCGAGCCTGCTCAGCAGTAGCAGTGCGGTTATGGCTAAAATCTTGATGCAATTTTACTGAAAATTTTAACCGCTTCTCCGCCTTTTCCACCATGCCTTGTAATGCCTTCTCACCAATAGGCGCATGAAAAGTGCTATTGATTTCAACTGTATCGTAATGACAACTATAAATCGTTAAAAAATCACTTTTTGCCGTACCATGCGGATATAGCGTCCCAACCAAATCCGTGTCGCTATAACCGCCGGTACCGATATAGATTTTAGGCATGGTGTTGTGCAATTCGCTTCTCCTTTAATACCAAATTCGGTAGTCATGGTAGGGACGCACTGCGTGCGTCCTATTTTCCACCCTACACCACCTCAACCTGCCCATTCATTAACATTGGCAAAAGAAAATCTCGAAGTTGGGTAAGTTTTTGGGTTTCGTAACGCTTTTGGATAATTTGCTTATAACTAGCGGTCAATTTTTCATTAAAGTTTGCAATGATATTTTCAACTGGATAAATTAACTCAATATTATTGATTTGTTCATTACTGATATTCGGTTGTGCTGCACCGCCAGATAATTCAATAATACTTTTTCTAAAATAATCTTGGCTTAGAGTATTGATTAAAAATGGTAATTTTTCAACTGCACTTAATTTAAAAACTCCAACTCGTTGATTAACGTATAAATCACTATCTGTTTTGGGAATAAGTGCAAATTTACCAATGGTTGCCCCTGTCATTGCAATAACAATATCGCCAACATTTACTTTAAATTTTTCATCAATAGTTTTATTACTTAAATCTACAAAATCAATATCACTAATATTTAATGAACCATCTTCTTGGATATTTTTAATTTTAATAACAGGATTTCCACTTTCCACCCATTCTGATGATTTAAACGCATATCCACCTGTTGATTTACAATAATCACCGATAGTTTTCCTTCCCCACCCCTTCGGCACTTCTCGTTTTAGTTCGGGGTGGTAAACCATTTCGCCGCCTGATGATTTGTAGGGGTTGCCGTTTTCATCGGGAAAGTCGAATTGCACAAACCAGTAGTCGTAGAGCGTTTTCGCCATTTTTTCTAGTTCGGCGTTAATTTGCTGATTTAGGGCAATTTTGCGATCCAATGTGGTAAGCACTTGGGAGATTTTTTGTTGGGTTTCTAAATCAGTATATGCCTTTATTTTTAATGGGTGTAAATGGTTTCGGTTCATTGTAGGAACACCTGAACCAGACTTTTGGTTTCCTAAATCTAAATAATGTAAAAGATAATAGATATATTCAACATCATTCCCTTTAAAATCTTTAACGAATAACGCCGTATTATGTGGAAAAAAATTCTTTCTCAACAAATGAGGAATTCCAACTGTTCCACTTCGTCCAATAGTAATTCCAGGGGCTTCCACTTTATACTCATTGTGGTAACCTAAGATCCCATTTGATGACTGAACAGGATATTCTCCTTCTACAAATTCCGAACGTGGTAAATCATACCCCCGTTGAAACTCAATTAAATCTCCTAATTGACAAGATACTAACTTATCCATCTCGCAAACTTCCCCTAATTTTCCACCGCTTGTGCGTTAAATTTTAACGTTGCCATTTGTTGCTGAATTTGGCTTTCTAACGCCTTGCTTTCGGCAAAAAGTGCGGTCAGATTTTGCTGAAAATCTGCCATTTTCTGCTCAAACTCGGCAGCGGTGATGTCGATGTGGTCGATTTTCACGTCAAAATACTGTCCTGCGGATAGGCTATGATTTTTGGCTGCGATGTCGACATAAGAGACCACCACCGAGAAATCGTCTTCCGCTTTTTTCTGGTTGAATACGTCAATAATGCGTTGCTCTTCTTCGGCGGAAAGCACGGTTTTTTGGTTTTTGCCCTCTTTGATTTTTTCGCCCAAGTTGCTGGCATCAATCAGCACCACGTTCTCTTTGTTGGCTCGGTCGAGAAAGAGAATAGAGACGTTCGTGCCTGTGGTGGCGAAAATGTTAGACGGCATCGACACCACGCCCGCTAACATTTTTTCGTTTACCAGAAATTCTCGGATTTTCTTATCAATGCCAGATTGAGCGGTAATAAAGCCCGTTGGCAACACCACAGCTGCTTTGCCGTCTGCTTTAAGCGAGTGAATGATGTGCTGAACAAAAAGTTGATAAATCGCCATTCCCTCTTTTTTGGCTTTCGGTACGTTTGGCACGCCGGCGAAAAAGCGATCCTTGTGGGCGGGCGTGGCTAATTCCTCTCGCACTTCGCTGAAATCCATTTTGAACGGTGGGTTAGACACGATGTAATCAAACTGGCGGAGTTGATCGCCCGATTTGTGGTAAGGGTGCGTCATCGTGTTGCCTTGCACCACGTTAGGAATACTGGCAACAAGATTGTTTAAGATCAGGTTCAATCGCAATAAGTTTGACGATTTTTGCGAAATATCCTGTGTGTAAATGGTACATTTTTTTTCGCCGATGGCGTGGGCGATGTTCATCAACAATGTGCCAGAGCCTGCGGACGGATCGTAACAGCTCACATTTTGCAACTGTCCGCGCTCGTTTTCAGGCACGAGAATTGCTGCCATAATGCGAGCCACCGCGTGTGGCGTGTAGTATTCGGCATATTTCCCGCCCGAGTTGGTGTTGTAATCTTTGATAAGATACTCAAAAATCGTGGCGTAAAAATCAAATTTTTGGTTGAAAATATGCTCGAAACTAAATTCTACCAATTTGTTGATAACCGCACGGCAGAATGCGTCTCGCTTGCTTGGGTCAGCAATATATTGGCTGACACGGTCAAACAAGTTGATTTTCGCCCCACCTTCGGTTTTTACCGAGAAAATATCCGCATTTTGAGCGGCGATGTCCATTAGGGTTTCATCGAACAGATTAGCAAAATTGGCGATATTCGATTGGTTGAACAAATGGCTGATAAATTGATTTGGTCGCAAAATGGCGGTGTCGCCGTTCATATTCATTGTTAAAAAGTCAAAATCTTCAGCGGATATTTCACCCAACGCCTGCTCCCAGCTATCATGCTCCGCCAAAGACGGTTTAATCTGCTTGATTTCAAAGGCAAATTTGTCATTAAGAAATTTATACAAAAATACTTGGGTAATGATTTTAAATTCATTGCCATCATTCCCTAGCCCATAGTTCGCACAAATGGCTTTTAAGCTGTCGATCAATTCTTTAGTTTTTTGTTGAAAAAGTTGTTCGGTCATTTTTATTGCTCTAGTTTATTTTTTGTTCAGCAGTGACACGTTGTGTCCCTATATTTATATTTGTAATGGGCTATGCCCCTATATACTCACTCACAATCAATTTATTTAAGTTCATTAAGGCTTTGTTATCGAGCGGCAATTGGAACTCGCTTTTGAGTTTCGTCACCGTACGTAAACTCTCTTTTTCAAAATAGCTCGAAGAGCTTTGGAGTAAGTCACCCTGATTTAGCACAAATTGGTCGTTGCTAAATTTAATCTGCTGTAAGCCTTCCATAAAATGGCTACGGTTTTGTTGCAAGCCAAAATCTTGTACGCCACGTTTGAAAATGCGGACAAATTTAGCATCGCCTGAAAATTTGAGCGACAAGCGGTCATTTTCGGCATTTAATTTACCAATTTGGCGTTCTAGTTTGGCGAATTCATCAATGTGCATTTGCATTTCCGCTTGGCTTACAGATTGCACGTTACGTTTTTCAAACAGATGTTTCAATTCATCTAGTAAACGGACAAATTCAGGATCTTTTTGGTCTATGTTGCGAGCGAAGGCTTCACGAGTTTTCCGCATTTGGTCTTGCAAACTGTCGGCTAATTTTAATTCTGCCTCACTTTTTTTGTGGAATGTGAAGTAGATATTTTCCAATGCCTCGTTTAACACGCCTTGCAAATCGCCTGAATCCACTCGTTCCATAGTATTTACTTGGAACAGACGGTCTAGCACTTGGCGGTAAAGCACGTTGTATTGCTCAAAATCAAGGCGTTCTAAGCCTGATTTTTCGTCCACTTTGAGCTGGTTATACAGGCTTCTTGCCAATTCCAACGTGCGTTTTAATTCGAGTAATTTTTGTTTGTCGTCAATTTCATCAAGCTGTTGGCGGAAAATTTCGGCATTTTCAGTTTCAAAATCAAAAAGTACCTCTTTGATTTGAGCGATGTCTTGATCGATTTCCGCTTGCGATTTGAAAAGTTGGGAATAATGTTCCGCTTCATCGCCTAATTCAAGTTGTAATTCCGCTTGGTAGGCGGCATTGGTTTTATCAAATTCTGCCTGAATATCGGCAAAATCTACCACATAGCCAAACTCGTAATCTTTGTAGGTACGATTTACCCTTGTGAGAGCTTGCAATAAGTTATGTTCTTTGATTACTCGCCCTAAATAGAGTTTTTTCAGACGTTTTGCGTCAAAACCTGTGAGCAACATATTGTAAACAAACAACAAATCGGTTTTGCCGGCTTTGTAATCGTCCACAAGGTCTTTACGGTAAGTTTTATCGCCTTCGTCCGATAAAATCAAACTTGCTGATGTTACCGTACGTTTAGCTAGGTTATAGGTTGCAGTTGGCTCGGCAACTTTCGGTAATTCATCAAAAAAGTGCGGATCATTTTCAGCCAGTTTTTCACGGTAAGCGGTCAAATCTTGCGGATTTTCTGCATATTTTTGGTTGAATAGAAAATGCATCATTCGGGCTTGATCGCTACTGTCGCAAATCACCATCGCCCCGAGCGAATTGTCGGCTTTTTGTCGTCTGAATTTTTCAAAATCCTGCACGATGTAATCTAGCATTGGCTCAACAAAACGGCGGCGACTGGTAATGGCTCGGCTTTTAATACTACCTTGTTGAATTTGCAAATCCGCCAAAATTTGGCTAAGTTCCGCTTTGTAATTGCTTTCGATTTCTTCACGAATCAGGCGGAGCGTGTAACCGTCCGCAATGGATTGATTGTAGTAATATTTGTGAATGTAATCGCCAAAAATCGCCGTTGAGCCAACTCGGTTTTTACCTCCTCCGAGCAATGGTGTGCCTGTCAAACCAATATGTACCGCACTTGGGTCTGCTTGGATTAGGCTGGCTAAAAATTGGCTCACGGTTTGTGCTTGATTACCAAAACTGCGGTGTGCTTCATCAATAAAAAAGATACGCTGCACACTGATGTCGTAATCAGGAATAAATTCCGCTACATTACTATTTTGGAATTTTTGGATATTGATCACCGTAATTTCAGGATCACCGCTACAATTACTCAATGCAGCAGCTTTCCGCATTTCTTGAGCAAACTCTTCACGGCGGTTAATACTGTTTACTTGTAATCCACGATGACTAAATTCCGACATTGCCTGATTGCGTAAATCGAGTCTGTCCACAATGAAATAGAATTTAGGAATCACATTTTGGCGTTGATAAAAATCGGTTAGCACTCGTACGTTGTAATATGCCAACGCCGTTTTACCACTGCCTTGCGTATGCCAAATAATGCCTTTCTTTTTACCTGCTGCTAAATGGCGGCTGATTGCCTTAGTCGCAAACAGTTGTGGATAACGCATTACGTGTTTTTCCATGCCACCTTGTTCTTCTACATAGGCAATGCCGTATTTCAACAGAAATAACAAACGTTCTTTATGCAATAATGCAGTACAAAGACGATTAGTCGGTGAATTTGGATCAAGATTGGTACGAAATTCCGCATCGTTTTTCAACATCGGCTCATTAAAGTCTAACAAAATACGGTTTAATTCCGTCTCTGGTAAAATTGCAAGATTTTCGTTTAATTTGACCGCTTGTTCTTCGGCAATTTCGCCTTCATCACGGAAATAATTGAACTGCACGCCGTGAAAACCTGTCGTCGCATAAAATGCTCCCTGAGTTTTATGGCGATCAGCAGCTTGATATTCCTGATTATTGGAAAAAATCATCAACTGAGTGGCGTTGATGTAAGGACGGAAAGCAGGCTTTTTACAGCGATATTGCATACGCTCAAATTCCGACTGTAATCCATTTTGGGCATTCGGCTTTTTCACTTCTAAAAACACTAACGGCAAACCGTTAATCAATAGGGTAATATCCGGGCGGAAATTGTCACCGTCTTTGTCACCACAAGTTAGTTCGGCAACAACGTGAAATTGGTTGTTCTCAATACAGTCAAAATCAATCAGGCGAGCGGTGCCAACTTGCAGTAAACGCTTATAAAACGCTTGCCCTAAATCTTCATTTTTGAGCAACATCGCCACATCTTTCAGCTCTCGTTCGAGATCAAAAGTAGTCAAATTTGGGTTAATTTTTGCAATCGCCGACTTAAAAATCTCACCAAAAATGTTATTGCTAACATCCCATTGCGCTGTTTTTAGCGAAAGATATTGATATCCCAAACGCCCTAAATGCGCTACTGCGGGAATTTGAACTCTGGTTTTTTCATTATAGCGAGCCGTCATTGCTGTTTTCCTGTATTTATTGAGATAAGTATATATTACACTAATTTCAGCTTTCTTCAGAATATAAAAAACGCCGTCAGGCTTTGTCTGACAGCGTTTCTTTTCAAATAAGGAGGGCTATTTCGCCAACTGCAAATAAATGCCTGAAACATCCTGCTCGCCGAGATCGGCGGCAACGGCGTTGCGGTATTGTTCGGCAACGGTTTTTACTGCAGGTAGATCTAGATTTGCTTTTTCCAGCTCGCCACAAGCGAGGTTGAGATCTTTACTTGCGTGTTTGAGCATAAATGCTGCAGGGAATTCTTTCGCAAGTAATAACGGTTTTTTGGTTTGGAACATCGGTGAGTTCATTGCCGAGCCGCCAATCGCTTCCGCTAATTCATTTAAGTCGATGCCGAATTGTTCGCCCATTAACATTGCTTCCGCATAGGCTTCGCCGAAAATACCGAGCAATGAATTTAACACTAATTTTGCGCCGGAGCCTTTACCCACATCACCAAAATGGAAAGTGCGTTGCCCTAAGATGCTGAAAACATTACGTAACGGATTAAGTACCGCCTCATCACCACCAAATAAAATTAATAATGTACCGTTGGTCGCCGGTACAACAGAACCTGAAACCGGTGCTTCGGCAAAACGTCCGCCGTGTTGTTCAACAATTGCTTTTAACTGATTATTTTCAGTGGGTGAAACGGTACTCATATTCACAATAATTTTACCGTTTAAATTGGCGCAAACTTCTGCATTGAGAATATCTTTTGCCGCAGCAAAATCAGACACCATTAAAATCACCGCTTTGTAAGCACGCACAAGTTCAACGGCAGAACCATACACTTTCGCACCTTTTTCAGCAAATTCACCACATTTAGCGACATTTCGATTAAACACACCAACTTCAATATCGTGTGCTAATAAACGATTTACCATTGGTACACCCATTTGACCTAAGCCAATCCAACCTACTTGTTTAAATTCTGTTGTCATAATGTTTTCCTTCTGTGAATGGGTAAAAACTGTCCGGATTGTATGCCATTTTTTCTCAGGCGAAAAGAGGGTTTTTCAGTACCAGATACACAGGTTAAGACATCAATTCTATTTATATCTCTTATTACGAAAAGTGATTGGCATTTATATTAAAACAAGCGGTAAAATTTATAAAACTTTTTACTGCAATCTATAAAAAGAAGGAAAGCAATGGAATTTATCAAAACTCGTGCGGCGGTCGCTTGGGCGCCGAATGAACCGTTAAAAATTGAAGAATTGGATTTAATGCCGCCACAAAAAGGCGAAGTGTTAGTCCGTTTAGTGGCAACCGGTGTGTGTCATACCGATGCTTATACTCTTTCTGGTCAAGATAGCGAAGGTGTGTTCCCGTGCGTACTTGGTCACGAAGGTGCAGGGATTGTAGAAGCAGTCGGCGAAGGTGTCACCGATTTTAAAGTGGGGGATCACGTTATCCCACTTTACACCGCAGAATGTCGTAAATGTAAATTCTGTTTATCGGGAAAAACCAACCTTTGTTCGGCAGTACGTGAAACCCAAGGTAAAGGCTTAATGCCGGACGGTACGGTGCGTTTCTTTAAAGACGGTCAGCCGATTTTCCACTATATGGGGACTTCAACTTTCTCTGAATATACGGTGGTTTCCGAATACTCATTGGCAAAAATTCAAGAAAATGCACCGCTTGATGAAGTGTGTTTACTTGGTTGTGGTGTCACCACCGGTATCGGTGCGGTAACCCGTACGGCAAAAGTGAAACAAGGCGATACGGTTGCGATTTTCGGCTTAGGCGGTATCGGTCTTGCGGCAATTATCGGGGCAAGAATGGCAGGTGCAGGTCGTATTATTGCGATCGACATTAATCCGGCTAAATTTGAAAAAGCTAAAGAACTTGGTGCAACGGATTGTATCAACCCGAAAGATTACGATAAACCAATCCAAAATGTGATTATTGAGATGACCGATGGCGGTGTGGATTTCTCATTTGAATGTGTAGGCAATGTGGATTTAATGCGTTCAGCATTAGAATGTTGCCACAAAGGTTGGGGTGAAAGTATCATCATCGGTGTCGCACCGGCAGGTGCGGAAATCCGTACTCGTCCGCTCCAATTAGTGACAGGTCGTGTATGGCGTGGTTCGGCATTCGGCGGCGTGAAAGGACGTACCGAATTACCGGGCATTATCGACCAATTTATGAAAGGCGAATTTAAATTGCGTGATTTCATCACTCACACTATGCCATTGGAAGACATCAACAAAGCCTTCGATTTAATGCACGAAGGTAAATCAATCCGTACGGTGATTCATTTTTAATTTCATTAAATAAGGGGCGTAAGCCCCTTTTGTTTTTCCTATCAAATTTCTTCTCTCAAAATCTTCCTACCATTTTTCAACAGGCTTGCGAATGTTCATAAAATAGACTATTATTTTTGTAGCAACTTAGCTACAAAAGGAGAAATAATATGAAAATTATAACCAGTCGTGAATTTAATCAAAACCTTGGCAAAGCTCAAAAGGCGGCTCTTACCGCCCCTGTAATTATCACCAACCGAGGCGAACCGGCGTTTGTGTTGATGACATACAAAAACTATGAACAGCAATACCAACCCAAAACCTTTCGCAGTATTGGGGAAGCATTAGCTGATCCTAATCCCGAAGCTGCCGATGTTGAGCTTGAATTGCAACCTCGTAGCCGTGGACAACGCTGTCCGGTAGAATTTTAGGGGGAAAAATGTATTTGCTTGATACTAATTTAATCAGTGAAATTCGCAAGATGAAGCAAGGTAAATGCAATGCGGGCGTAGCGGAATGGGTTGAGAGTACATCATCAGAATTGATAAAAACCAATGCGATTGTAATGATGGAAATTGAACGAGGGATTTTATCAATGGAGCGTAAAGATATTGCTCAAGGTAAAGTATTACGTCGTTGGTTTGATGAGATGGTTAAACCGACGTTTGCAGGCAAAATCCTTAATATTGATGAAGAAACCGCTCGCATTTGTGCCAAATTACATATCCCCGATCATGCTTCTGAAAATGATGCGTGGATTGCAGCGACTGCAATTCAGCACAATTTGATTTTAGTCACTCGCAATGTGGCGGATTTTGCAAAAACCGGTGTGCGAATGTTTAATCCGTTCCAAGAGTAATCACATTCTCATCAGCAAAATAGGCAGAAACTCTGCCTATTTTTATCTTCGATCTATATAACCAGACATCAATCCGTTTTATATTAAACATCAGAAAAAGTGATTAGCCTTTATAACTTAACAAGCGGTAGAATTTACACAATTTTTTGCAAATTCAATGGAGAAAAGTAATGACAATCGAATATCAACCGCCAAAAGTATGGCAATGGGAAGCACCAAACGGCGGACAATTTGCTAATATCAATCGCCCAACTTCAGGCGCTTTATTTGAACAGCATTTACCGAAAGGCGAACATGATTTACAGCTTTATTCTCTCGGTACGCCAAACGGCGTAAAAGTTACCGTTATGCTTGAGGAATTATTAGAACTTGGTATCTCAAAAGCCGCTTATGATCTGTTTCTGATCGATATTAGACAGGGCGATCAATTCGGTTCGGATTTTGTAAACATTAATCCGAATTCAAAAATTCCGGCGTTACTCGATTACAGCCGTGAAAAACCGCAGCCGGTATTTGAAAGCGGTGCGATTTTGCTTTATTTAGCTGAAAAATTTAATGCGTTCTTACCGACCGATTTCAGCGAACGTACCGAATGTTTGTCTTGGTTATTTTGGCAAATGGCAAGTGCGCCTTACGTGGGCGGCGGTTTCGGGCATTTCTACAAATATGCACCAACCAAGCAAGAGTATCCGATTAACCGTTTTACTCTTGAAACGAAACGCCAATTGGATTTGTTAAATAAACAGCTTGCCGACAAAACCTATATTTGCGGTGAACATTACAGCATTGCCGATATTGCAATTTGGGGCTGGTATGGACAAATTGTGTTAAATCGTGTGTATGACGCTGCTGAATTTTTAGCGGTACACGAATATCCGCACCTGATGCGTTGGGCGGAACAGATTGCTAACCGCCCGGCTGTGATTCGTGCCTTAGCAAAAGAATATCGTCCGATTAAATCGTAAAAAAAGGGAGAAAAATGACCGCACTTACACAAATTGCCCGCTATAAAATGTTTGGCGGCTATCACGAACGTTATACGCATTATTCAAACAGCACCCACTGTGAAATGACTTTTGCTATCTACTTGCCGCCGCAAGCGGAACAAGGGCAAAAAGTGCCGGTGCTTTATTGGCTTTCAGGGCTGACTTGTACCGATGAAAACTTTGCGACCAAAGCCGGCGCACAACAATTTGCCGCACAACACGGTATTGCGATTGTGATGCCGGATACTTC
This sequence comes from Actinobacillus suis ATCC 33415, assembly GCF_000739435.1. NCBI lineage: Bacteria > Pseudomonadati > Pseudomonadota > Gammaproteobacteria > Pasteurellales > Pasteurellaceae > Actinobacillus > Actinobacillus suis. The sequence goes on along the minus strand of NZ_CP009159.1, from coordinate 2,386,640 downwards.
GCCACGTGGTGAAGCCGTTGCAAATGATGAAGGTTACGACTTAGGTCAAGGTGCCGGTTTTTACCTCAATGCCACCCAACAACCGTGGGCTGCGCATTTCAAAATGTACGATTACATTGTGCAAGAGCTGCCGGCGCTTATTGAGGCAAACTTCCCAGTTAGCGATAAACGTTCAATTTCGGGTCACAGTATGGGTGGACACGGTGCGATCCAAATCGGCTTAAAGAATCCGGAACGTTACTGTGCGATCTCGGCTTTCTCGCCGATCGTTACCCCAAGCCAAGTACCATGGGGACAAAAAGCCTTCACTGCTTATTTGGGTGAAAATCAGACCGCTTGGGCGGAATATGACAGCTTTGCGTTATTAGATAACGTATCGCCAGCTCGCCCTATTTTGATTGAGCAAGGGCTTGCCGATAGCTTCTATCCAACCCAATTACAGCCGGAAATATTTGCCGAAAAAGCGCAAAAGCTAGGTTTTGATGTGACGCTTAATTTGCACGAAGGTTATGATCACAGCTATTTCTTTATCGCGAGTTTTATCGAAAAACATATCGCATTTCATGCAAAAGCGTTAGCTGCTATGGGAGCATAATGTGAAGAAATGGCTTAAGGGCTTACTTTATCTGTTTAGTGGGATACTACTGATAGTCGCAGTGCTCGGAATTATGCTTTATCGCAATCTCGGCGATTTACCGGATGAAAGTCGTTTTCGTAATCTGCCATATTACAAAAACGGACAGTTTACTAATCTATATGAACCGGAATTGCCTTACTATCCGGAACAGGCGACCGGCAAAGGCGGCTTTATTCGTTATGACGGTTATACACCGAAAGCACGTTTACCAATGACGATGTTAGATCAAAACAGCTTTGGACAAGCGGAACAATTCGCTTACTATTGGTTAGGACATTCGTCGGCAATTTTGGAATTGAGCAGTCAACGTATCTTAATTGATCCGGTATTCGGTAATGCGAATCCGCTCAATTTTCCGTTGATTGCCCCTCGCTTTCAAGAAGCGCCGATTCAGTTGAAAAACTTACCGAAGCTCGATGCAGTGTTACTGACGCACGATCACTACGATCATTTGGAAGCGGATACGATTCGCCATTTAGCGGATAAAGTTGATCGCTTTATTGCACCGTTAGGTGTAGGGGCGAGATTACAATCGTGGGGCGTACCGGTGGAAAAAATTACTGAATTAGGTTGGGGTGATAGCAGTATGTTTGGTGAGATAAAACTGACCGCTGAAACCGCTCAACATTATACCTCTCGCTGGACAACCGACCGCAATAAAACCCTATGGGCTTCTTTTGTCTTGGAAGCAAACGGACGACGTATCTTTTGGAGCGGAGACACCAGTTACGGCAAACATTTAGCGGAAATCGGGCAGAAATATGGCGGATTTGATCTCGCTTTCGTTGAAATTGACGCTGCTAATGCCGGCTGGCCGAAAACGCATATGTTCCCAGAACAAGCAGTACAAGCCGCCCAAGATCTTAAGGCGAAAAGAATGTTACCGATTCATTGGGGCGTATTTAGCTTAGGACGTAACCCTTGGTATCAATCTATTGACACCAGCGTTAAAACGGCAGCGGAAAAGGGCGTTATATTAGACGTGCCGAAAATGGGTGAAAAATACCAACCGGAACATTTCCAAAACAATCAATGGTGGCAAGCCCTAGAACTTAGAAGATAAGCCTTTCACCCTAGCTTTAAAACAACTTACAAGCGGTCTAATTTTGCAAAAAATTTGCAAATTTTGACCGCTTGATTTTTTATACAATTCGCCCGAAGTGCATTTCGTCTTCTTTTAAGCGATGAATATCCCGTAATGGCGGTTCACCGAAAAAGCGGGCGTATTCTCGATTAAATTGATTTGGGCTTTCATAGCCGACCTCCATTGCGGCGCTGGTCGCATCAAAATTCTGCTTAAACATTAATCGTCTTGCGTGCTGTAATCGCAACTGCTTTTGATATTGCAACGGGCTTGTACCCGTAATTTTACGGAAATGCTGACGGAGCGAAGACGGACTAATAAAAACCATTTCCGCCAGGCGATCCATTTCAATCTTCTCAGCATAATGGTCATTAAAATAGGCAATTACTTTTGCAATTTTTTGTTCAATCGTACCTTGCGTAAGCAATCTTCTTAACATTGCATGATGGTCGCTTGCCAATAATCGCAAAGCAATTTCTCGCTCTACTAACGGTCGCAAATACGATTGTAATTTTGGAGTTTTAAGCAGTTTCATCAAACGCAAAATGCTATCTAGTAAATCTTCATCTGCCGGAAAGACCGATAAGCTATCTGATAAACTGGAAGTTGTCGGCTGCCACTGCGTTTGTTCGTCAAGTTCTCGCAGTAACATCGCATCAAGCTCAATCCGCAAACTCAAATACGGTTCATGTTTAGAAGCATTGAGCACATTGGAAACTACCGGTAAATCCAGCGTTGTCAGCGCCGTTTGGCCCCGATGAATTTCCATTACACTCTCGCCAAAATTCACATGTTGCGAGCCTTGCACTACCAAAAATAAGCTCAACGGATAAATGCACGGCATCGGATTAGTCGTGTGATTACGGCGACAAAGGCTTAAAGTTTGAATTTCAGTCATGTAGAAACACCCTTCTTCTGCGGTAAATTCTTTTATCAATTCCGCAATTTGTTGCAATTTTTCGTTTTTCATCCGATTCCTCTCTTTTCACATATTCTACCCACATTATCAAATTAGGCAATAATTTGCTTGTTTTCGGCAAGAAATGACCGCTTGTTTTTTCTATAATGACTCACATCAGCACAAGACTGAAACAATTTAACAAGCTGGAGAATTCCCAATGAGCAATACTATTTTTTATTCAAACGATAACGATTTTGAGCAAGATGTTTTGAATGCAAAACAACCCGTGTTAGTGGATTTTTACGCAGACTGGTGTCCACCATGTCAAATGATTGTACCAAGCTTAGAAGCGCTTGCAGAGGAATATCAAGGCAAAGCGAAAATCGTGAAAATCAATGTCGATCAAAATCCTGAGCTTTCAATGAAATTTGGTGTTCGCAACATTCCGACATTGATAACTTTCCGCAATGGTGAGATTGTTGATCGCACCGCAGGCGCAATGCCGAAATCTCAATTAGCTGCTTTTATTGAAAAAGCATTTTAGGCAATTTTTAACATTATTCGAGGAAAATAAAATGACGAAACCTTATGTTGATCCAAACAAAGTTGCAGAAGTAGCAAGTGCGGTGAAAAATGAGCCGAAATTAGGGCGATTTACCGTCACAATGACCAGCCAATCTAACGGTGGTGTAGGTGTGAAAACTCGCACAGGCAAAACCGTTCACGCTGGTATTGTTGATGAAAGCCGTGTGGGTAAATTTGAAACCATCGGTGATGAACCAGAAGCAGTTTTAGGCGAAGACAAAGCGCTTAGCCCAATGGAATATGCTTTGCAAGCCTTAGCGGGTTGTTACACCGCCACTCTCACATTATTGGCAGCAGGCAAAGGCATTGAATTGGAAAAAATCGAGCTAAATCTTGAAGCGGATTTTGACTTAAACGGCTTTTTAAAATTCGATCCAAACGTACGAAACGGTGCAAGTGAAATTCGTGTGGATATTCACGTTGAAAGCTCAAATGCTAGCCGTGCCGAAGTCGAGGCTTTAATTGCAGAAATTCCGAATCACTCTCCGTTATACGATATGTTTACCAACCCAGTTCCTGTGGTTCATCGTATTGTTTAAGGCTAATTTTAATTAACATTACAAGCGGTCATTTTCCCTCAAAAGTTTGCAAATGATCGCTAAAACAAAGGATATAAAATGAAAAATCGAATTACAGAAATTTTAGGGATTGAAAAACCTATCGTGCAAGGCCCAATGTCGTGGGTAACCAATGCTGAATTTGTGGCGGCGGTAAGTAATGCAGGTGGCTATGGTGTGCTTGGGCCGAATGCAGGGCAAACAGAGATGACCAGTTCTCCGATTGAAACGGCTGAGCGTATGCGAGCAGAAATTCGCAAAACTAAAGCCCTAACGGATAAGCCGTTTGGCGTGAACCTTGCCCCAAATCCTGATCAATCAAAAGATCCTTGGACTCGTCCGATTATTGATGTCATCAAAGAAGAAGGCGTACACGGTGTAGTATGGATGGGTATAGGCGATGGCACAGTGCTACCGGAGATTTTTGCCGAATTAAAACAAGCGGGTGTGAAAATTATTTTCCGAGCAATTACCCCTACGATTGCTAATACACAACAAGCGGAACAAGCAGGGGCGGATATTATTGTCGCAACCGGTTTTGATGAAGGCGGTTTAATGCCGGAAAAAGCGATTGGTACTTTTGCGATTGTACCGATGATTGTCGATGCGGCGAAGAATGTGCCCGTTATGGCAGCTGGTGGCATTTCCGACCACCGTACCACTAAAGCCACATTTGCCTTAGGCGCGGAAGGGATTTTTGTGGGAACAGCATTATTGGCAACCAAAGAAAACCCAACCCATCAACGAGTGAAAGAAAGCATTGTTCGCTCAACGCCTGATGATTTATTGCTCTTTAAAGCACCGCCAACGTTCGCCCGTTCTTTCACGGGTAAACTCACGGAAAAATTGGTTGAACTCACCCAAAGCGGTGCAGACGACAGCGAAATCGGTAAAGCAATGGCTGGTTTATCCGGTTTCGGCAACGGTATGATGAAAGGAGATTTCGATAACGGTTGGGGCTGTGTCGGCTTAGGCATTGCCAATATCCACGAAATCAAAACCGTAGCGGAAGTGATTGACGGATTATTTGCCGAATAACTATGTTCAAGCGGTCGGATTTTGTAAAATGTTGCAAAAATCTGACCGCTTGTCATTTTTAAATAGGAGGAAAATATGCATAACGCTCACGATCTTGCGACTATCGAACAGTATCTTGCTGAAAATCGCTTAACACTACTTTATGTACAAGCACCAAATTGCGGTGTGTGTACGGTATTTAGAAAACAGGTTGCCGAAGTCGTGGCGGAATTACCTGAAATGACAGGTGTTGAAACCAATATCACAACGGTGCCGATGATTGCCAGCCGTTTTCACGTACTCACCGCACCGGCGGTACTTTTCTTTGCGGACGGCAAAGAAATTTGGCGTTCGGCGAGATATATTAATATGAGGGAACTTAAAGAAGTATTGGAGAAATATATAAAAGAATATACCGCCTAGCTCTCTAGGCGGTATTTTTACATAGACGGGAAAACTAGCTTTTTAGTGCATTTAAGAGTTTATTGTGAATACCGCCAAATGCACCGTTACTCATCACTAAAATATGATCGTTCGGCTTCGCTTCTTTTACCACTAACGCCACCAATTCATCAAGATCTGCCGACCATGCTGCCGGTTGTGAGAGTGAATCGGTAATTACCGAAACTGACCACGGAATTGTGTCCGGTTGGTAAACAAATACCGCATTCGCATCGGCTAAACTTGGCGCAATTTCTTCTTTATGTACGCCCATTTTCATCGTATTGGAACGAGGCTCAAGCACCGCTAAAATGCGCTGTTCTTTGCCGACTTTGCCACGTAAAGCGTCAATGGTTGCCGCAATTGCGGTTGGGTGATGGGCAAAGTCATCATAAACGGTAATACCATTCACTTCGCCTTTCACTTCTAAACGGCGGTTTGCATTAATAAATGAACCGAGTGCTTCGCAAGCGCCTGCTACCGATACACCAGCGTGATGCGCCGCGGCAATCGCCATTAATGCATTATGCATATTATGCGCACCGATAATATTCCATTTTACTTCACCGGCTTTTTCACCTTTGTGGAATACTTCGAAATTCGAACAATCTGCTGAAATCGGTTTTGCAAACCACTGTTTATCTTCGCCAATAAATTGCAGCTCGCTGTAACTGCCCATTTTTAGCGTATTTTGTACATTCTCATCTGCTGCTGCCGAAAGAATACAACCGCTACTCGGCATGGTACGGACTAAATGATGGAACTGACGTTGAATCGCTTTTAAATCGTCAAAAATATCTGCATGATCAAATTCAATATTGTTGATAATTAACGTTTTTGGCGTGTAATGTACGAACTTAGAACGTTTATCAAAGAATGCAGAATCATACTCATCTGCTTCAATCACAAAGAATTTGCTTGAACCGGCACGTGCCGAAATACCGAAATTACCGGCAACGCCACCGATTAAAAAGCCGGTATCAATCTGATTTTGATCTAAAATCCACGCTAACATGCCAGTGGTAGTGGTTTTACCGTGCGTACCAGACACCGCTAGAACCCAGCGATCTTTTAACAGATGATCATGTAACCATTGTGGGCCTGAAGTGTAATTTAGCTGATTATCCAATACATATTCTACGCAAGGATTACCACGGCTCATTGCGTTACCGATAACCACTAAATCCGGTGCCGGCTGAAGCTGCGCCACATCATAATTAGGAATAATTTCGATGCCGTGATTTTCTAAAAATGTACTCATCGGCGGATAAACATTGGTATCCGAACCTGTCACTTTATAGCCCAGTTCTCGAGCGATCATCGCTACACCGCCCATAAAAGTGCCACAAATACCAAGAATGTGAATGTGTTTTTGCGTCATAAATTAGCCTTTAATGTAAAAATTTTGTGATCAATGTCACAAACTTGTTATACCCCGTTAGAGGGAGCTTTAATTTCTTTCTATAATACCGCTAGCTATTTTAGCATACCCCAAGGAGAAATTATGAAAACACTCGGCGAATTTATTATTGAAAAACAAGCAGAGTACCCAGAAGCAAAAGGTGAATTAAGCGGTATCTTATCGTCTATTCGCCTTGCGGCTAAAATTATTCATCGTGAAATTAACCGTGCCGGTTTAAGCCAAGATATTTTAGGCGTTGCCGGATCTGAAAACATTCAAGGCGAAGCACAAATGAAATTAGATGTGTTTGCCAATGAAACGATGAAAAAAGCATTAATTGCACGTGAAGATGTGGCAGGTTTTGCCTCTGAAGAAGACGATAACTTCGTTGCTTTTGACAACGAAAGAGGTAGAAATGCAAAATATATTTTAATGACCGATCCTTTAGACGGTTCTTCAAATATTGATGTAAACGTTTCGGTCGGCACGATTTTCTCAATTTATAAACGTGTTTCACCGATTGGTACGCCGGTTACGATTGAAGATTTCTTACAAGAAGGGCGCAAACAAGTGGCGTCGGGCTATGTCACTTACGGTTCATCTACAATGTTGGTTTATACCACCGGTAACGGCGTCAACGGCTTTACTTATGACCCGTCCCTCGGTTTATTTATTCTGTCTCATCCGGATATGAAAATGCCGTTTGAAGGAAAATATTACTCAATTAACGAAGGACAATATGTCACTTTCCCGATGGGCGTGAAAAAATTCATCAAATATTGCCAAGAAAGTGACGAAGCGACTAAACGTCCGTATTCATCACGTTATATCGGTTCATTAGTGTCAGATTTTCACCGCAATCTATTAAAAGGTGGGATCTATATCTACCCAACCTCAACTGTCTATCCAAAAGGTAAGCTACGTTTATTATATGAAGGCAATCCAATGGCGTTCTTAGCTGAGCAAGCCGGCGGTATGGCAACAGACGGTTTTAATCCGATTTTAGATATTAAACCGACCGAACTACATCAACGTGTCCCGTTCTTTGTTGGCTCAACCTCAATGGTGCAACAAGCGGTCAAATTTATGCAAGAATTTGCAGAATAGTCCTAATAAAAACAAAAAACCGAACGCTTTTAAACGTTCGGTTTTTTTATATAAGCGGTTAAATTTGCTTATTATTTTGCAAAATACGCTTCTAAAGCATCGCTACCGCCGATTAATTTACCGCCGATAAAGATTTGTGGAACAGTTTGGCTACCTGCAACCGCACGTACCACTTTACCACGTTGTGAATCGTTATCTAACACGATTTCTTCAAAGCGTAAGCCTTTTTCAGCTAATAATGCTTTTGCTTTAGCACAGAATGGGCAGTCAGTTTTGCTGAATACCACGATTGGATCTTGGTCTTTCCACTCTGGGTTTAAGAACTTGATCATGGTTTCTGCGTCAGATACTTCAAACGGGTCGCCATCTTTTTCTGGTTCATCAAACATTTTCACTACTTCGCCGTTTTTCACAAGCATAGAATAACGCCAAGAACGTTTACCAAAGCCTAAGTTCGCTTTATCAACTAAACGACCCATACCTTCAGTGAATTCACCGTTACCGTCTGCTAATAAGATTACGTTTTCCGCATCTTGGTCTTTCGCCCATGCGTTCATTACGAAAGTATCATTTACAGAGATACAGATGATTGAATCTACACCTAATTTTTTGAACTCGCCCGCTAATTCATTGTAGCGTGGTAAGTGAGTTGATGAACAAGTTGGTGTGAATGCGCCTGGTAAAGAGAAAACGACAACAGTTTTGTTATCGAATAAATCTGCAGTAGTTACATTAACCCATTCGCCACCTTTACGAGTCGGGAAAGTTACGTTAGGCACTTTTTGCCCAGTCATATCTTTAAATGACATAAAAAATTCTCCTGTTTTACATAATGTTTTCAAAAACCGTACGCATTCTACACCTAAATATGCCATAATTCAGCCTATTTGATTAATAGGAAAAATGGTCATTCTTCGATCTAACTGGGAGTTCCTGTGAATATTAGAGATTTAGAATATTTAATTGCCTTAGCAGATTATAAACACTTCCGCCGTGCGGCTGATGCCTGTAATGTGAGCCAGCCGACACTCAGCGGTCAAATTCGCAAATTAGAAGACGAATTAGGTACGGTTTTACTTGAGCGTACCAGCCGTAAAGTCTTATTCACGCAAGCCGGTTTAACTCTGGTTGAACAAGCTAAAGCCGTATTACGCGAAGTAAAAGTGCTAAAAGAGATGGCAAGTAACCAAGGAAAAGAAATGTCCGGTCCACTTCATGTTGGCATTATTCCAACACTTGGTCCGTATCTTTTACCACTTGTATTGCCTGCGTTAAAATCGGCGTTTCCCGAACTAGAACTTTATATTTACGAGCTACAAACTTCACAATTGGTAGATCAGCTTGAATCGGGTCAATTAGACTGCGGAATCTTGGCTTTTGTTAAAGAAAGCGAGCCATTTATCGAAGTACCTATCTTCAATGAGCAAATGTTATTGGCAGTTTCACAGCAACACGAGTGGGCAAATCAAAAAGGTTTAGACATTAGCGCCTTAAAAGATAAAGAGCTACTCTTTTTAGATGACGGCCACTGTTTACGCACCCAAACCTTGGATTACTGCTTATCTGTCGGCGCCAAAGAAAGCACACATTTTAAAGCGACTAACTTAGAAACATTACGTAATATGGTAGCAGCAAATGCCGGCATTTCACTGATTCCAGAATTAGCAGCTAAATCGTGTGAAGGCTTAAAATACCTCGCCTTTAACGATCCAAAACCATATCGTTCTGTGGGACTAATTTATCGCCCTGGCTCACCATTACGCCTTCGCTATGAACGTCTTGCAAAAGAAGTTGCCAATATTATGAAGCAAGAGAACATCAATGAGTAACATCGGTATTCGCGCACAGCAAAAAGAAAAAACACGCCGAGCATTAGTCGATGCGGCATTTAACCAATTAAGTGCAGAGAAAAGTTTTTCTAATCTCAGTTTACGAGAAGTCGCAAGAGAAGCCGGTATTGCACCGACCTCGTTCTATCGCCACTTTAAAGATATGGACGAATTAGGCTTAGCCATGGTGGACGAATCGGGTTTATTGCTTCGTCAACTCATGCGCCAAGCTCGTAAACGTATTGAAAACGGCGGAAGCGTGGTTGCAGTTTCAACCGAAACGTTCTTTGAATTTATTACGGATCGACCGAATGTATTCCGTTTGTTACTCCGAGAAAGTTCTGGTACATCACAAGCCTTTCGTACGGCGGCATCACGAGAAATTCAGCATTTTATTGCGGAATTGACCGACTATATTATGAGTAAAGATGTCAACAGTAGCCGTGAAATCGCCCATATCCAAGCGGAGGGACTCATGACGATTGTGTTTACTGCCGGCGCTTATGCGCTTGATATGAATACGCAAGAACGTGAAAAACTGAAAAAGCGAGTGATTATGCAACTCAGAATGCTTACTCGTGGTGCGGCTTCTTACACTTATAGCCATACAAAGGATCACCAATAATGCAAAACAAAAACGCTATGCTTTTCCGTTTCGGTAAAAATTTGCTTGTTTACGGGCTAATGTTTATCGTGCTAAGTATTGCAGTTGATTGGTATCGCAAACCCAGTGAGCCGAATGCGTTCGCTCAACAGGTTTTCTACGATTTGCAGCAACAGCCGAAAGTGATGGCACAATTAAGCCATCAAAAACCGCTGTTGCTCTACTTTTGGGGCAGTTGGTGTAACTACTGCAAATTCACCTCACCTGCAGTTCAACAATTGATGGATGATAACGTAGCGGTGCTAAGTGTTGCGCTCAAATCCGGTAGTCCGCAACAGGTTGCGGATTATCTCAGCCAAGAAGATTATCACTTCCCCGTCATCAATGATCCTGATGGCGAAATATCCAAAAGCTGGAACATCCAAGCCACCCCAACGATTTTAATCATAAAAGACGGCAAGGTTGTACAGCATACAACAGGGCTTACAAGCTATTGGGGGCTTAAAGTCCGTTTATGGCTGAGTAGCCTAACTTAAAATTCAAGCGGTCTGATTTGTCAATTTTTCTGCAAATCAGACCGCTTTAGCATATAGAGAATATTATGATAGTAGATCCTAATTACCAACAAGAACTCGAAAAATACGAGAATCCCGTGCCGAGTCGGGAATTTATTTTAAATACCATTCGAGAATTTGATGCACCGATGAGCCGTGAAGAACTGCTCGAAGCGTTTCATATTTATGATGAAGAGCGTATCGAAGGTGTTCGTCGCCGCTTACGTGCGATGGAAAATGACGGACAATTAATTTTTACCAAACGTAAACGTTATGCCCTGCCGGAAAAAATGGACTTGATAAAAGGTACGGTTGTCGGTCACCGTGACGGCTACGGCTTTCTGCAAGTAGAAGGTGGTGAAAAAAGCGATGACTGGTTTATTCCGAATAACCAAATGACACGAGTGATGCACGGTGATTTTGTGCTTGCTCAGCCAAACGGAACCGATCGCCGAGGTCGCCGTGAGGTACGCATTGTTCGTGTTTTAGAAGCACGTAAAAAACAAATTGTCGGCCGTTTATTCCTTGAAAGCGGCATTGGTTTTGTTGTGCCGGACGACAGCCGTCTCACTCAAGATATTTTAATTCCTGACGATCAACGTATGGGCGCAAGAATGGGGCAAGTGGTTGTAGTGGAACTGCAAGAACGCAAAGCCAGTTTCAACCGCCCAGTCGGTTTTATTACCGAAATCTTAGGCGATAACCTCGCACCAGGCATGGAAATCGAAATCGCATTGCGTAACCACGATATTCCGCACGTTTGGCCGGAAGGTGTAGAAAAACAAATTCGCCAATTTAATGAAGAAGTACCGGAAGAAGCTAAGCTTGGTCGAGTAGATTTACGTGATTTACCTTTGGTCACGATTGACGGTGAAAGTGCGCGAGATTTTGACGATGCCGTTTTTGCTAAGAAAGAAGGTGACGGTTGGCGTTTATGGGTAGCGATTGCCGATGTAAGCTATTACGTTCGCCCGAAAACCGCACTTGATTTAGAAGCGGCAAATCGTGGTAACTCGGTTTACTTCCCAAATCGAGTCATTCCGATGTTACCGGAGATTTTATCAAACGGTTTGTGTTCACTGAATCCACAAGTTGACCGCTTATGTCTGGTGGCGGAAATGACTGTATCCAAAAAAGGCGAACTGACCGGCTATAAATTTTATGAAGCGGTAATGAACTCACACGCCCGTTTAACCTATACCAAAGTTTGGAAAATGTTAGAAGGCGATGAAGCATTACGTGAGCGTTACGCACCGCTCGTACCACATTTGGAAACCTTGAACGAAATGTTCCAAGTGTTAGTCAAAGCTCGTCAAGCTCGTGGTGCAATTGAATTTGAAACGGTGGAAAACCAATTTATTTTCAATCCGCAAGGCAGAATCGAACGGATTGAACCGCTGATTCGTAACGATGCACATAAAATTATCGAAGAGTGTATGATTTTAGCAAATATCGCTTCAGCCCGTTTTGTCGAAAAAGCGAATGAACCGGCACTATTCCGTATTCACGATAAACCAAGCGAAGAAAAACTGACCAGTTTTAAATCCTTTATCAAAGAATGTGGATTGACTTGGAATGTAGGGCTTGATCCGGAACCAAAAGACTATGCCGAGCTGATTGAACAGCTTGCCGATCGTCCGGATCGTGAGTTAATTCAAACCATGTTGCTTCGCTCACTTAAACAGGCTGTATATGCGGCAGATAATGTAGGGCATTTCGGTTTAGCGTTAACCGAGTATGCTCACTTTACTTCGCCGATTCGTCGTTATCCGGATTTACTGTTACACCGTGCAATTAAGTATTTGATTGAAAAAGAAAAAGGTAACACTCGCAATTATACGGACGGTGGTGGCTACCACTATAAATTGGACGACATCGATCAATTTGGTGATAAATGTTCTGCAACCGAGCGCCGTGCGGACGAAGCAACCCGTGAAGTAGCAGATTGGCTGAAATGTGAATTTATGCAAGATCATCTCGGTGAAACGTTCGAAGGGGTGATTTCAAGCGTCACCGGTTTCGGTTTATTCGTTAAAATCAATGAGCTACTAATTGACGGTTTAGTACATATTTCAACATTAGATAACGATTACTATCATTATGATGCAGACAGACAACGTTTGGTCGGCGGTAGTGGCATTATTTATCGCTTAGGTGATCCGGTAAAAGTGAAAGTAATTAATGTGAGCTTAGATGATAAGAAAATCGATTTTGCGCTAATCGGTAATTTGCGTAAAGGGATTGCAGTGGGCAAAACGGCGAAGCAGAAAGCGAAAAAAGTTGGCGATAAACCAATCTTTAAAGAGCCGAAAACCATCAAAGCAACGAAGTCGAAGCCGAAAAAAGAAAAAGCTGCTCGTAAAACCGCCAAAAAAGCTAAGAAACCAGCAGCAACTAAACGTAAGAAATAGCGAATAAGCGGTCAAATTTGCAAAATTTTTTACAAATTCTACCGCTTGTCAGCGCTAAAATTTGAACTATCATAGCCTAGCCAAAACTAGGCTATTTTTATCGGAACTATTTATATGAATAAACTTAAACTTATTTTTTTAATTTCAACACTGACAACTTTATTTGCTTGTTCCCCTTCGCCGACTAAAAAAGCGAAAACAGATTATTTAAAGGATAATATTAGTCAAACCGAATTAGCAAACCGAGCTAACTATAAGCGCTATCATTATCTTTGTAGCAATTTTGAAACCGGTACAAGTTCTTACTTATCCAGCTACTTTCCGCTTTCAAGAGAAAGTCGTATGAAAGATAACTTCGGCTTCTACTTCCAATTAGACGGCGGGAAAATTGAACCGTTTGATCATATTGAAAATAAAACGCTCAATGCACGAGGTTCTCGTTTTGAAGTAACTTATCGCTCATACAATCCAATTCAAGGCAGCTATGTTGACCTCATTGCACGTGAGCAAAGTTCTGCTTATTATCGCAATATCAATGGTGTTCGAGTACCTTGGCTAAATTGTCGAGAAAGCTAAACCTCAGTAAAAGTTTCATTACGCAAATACTTGTAACTTTTGGATCTATGTTAGTTTGTTTTTAGCTTGAATCAACATTTAAAAAATTCTATTATCACCAAAGTTAAATGATAAAGATTCTCATTTGTAAGAATTTGTAAAGCCTCTTGCTTAATTACTTGAGAATTATTATCATTAACTCACTTCAAAAATAATAGGTAATCACTCCAACTCTTACGCCTCATTCCCCCACAAAATGAGGCGTTTTTTTTCGTCTATTGCCGATTAAGCCTTATCAATCACAACGTATCTCGTTATAATAGATTCTATTTTCATATTTAAAACAAGATATAAGGAATCAAGCAAATGGCTCAATCTATTGAAGCAACATTAGCCGAACTGAAACGCGGTGTTGAAAATATTTATTCTGAAGAAGATTTAATTGAAAAGTTAAAAGAAAATCGTCCGTTACGCGTTAAATTAGGCGCAGATCCGACAGCCCCCGATATTCACTTAGGCCATACCGTTGTTTTAAATAAACTCCGCCAATTCCAACAGCTTGGTCATGAAGTGATTTTCTTAATCGGTGATTTTACCGGTATGGTAGGCGACCCTTCAGGTAAAAACTCAACTCGTCCACCGTTAACGCGCGAAGACGTATTACGTAATGCGGAAACTTACAAACAACAATTATTCAAGATCTTAGATCCAAATAAAACTCGTGTGGTATTCAACTCCGAATGGTTAGGTAAATTAGGTACCGAAGGTATGATTCGCCTTGCATCTAATTACACTGTTGCACGTATGCTTGAGCGTGACGATTTCAAAAAACGTTTTGCCAATAACCAATCTATTGCAATCCACGAATTTATTTATCCGTTACTCCAAGGCCATGACTCTGTGGCTTTAGAAGCGGATGTTGAGTTAGGTGGTACAGACCAAACCTTTAACTTATTAGTTGGCCGTGAGTTACAAAAATCAGCGGGTCAAAAACCGCAAGTAGCAATGACATTACCTCTACTTGTCGGCTTAGACGGCGAGAAAAAAATGTCAAAATCACTTGGTAACTATATCGGTGTAACAGATGCACCAAGCGATATGTTCGGTAAAGTGATGTCGATTTCAGACGAATTAATGTGGGATTGGTATAATTTACTTTCATTCCGTCCATTAGATGAGATCGCCCAATTAAAAGCAGACGTTGCAGCCGGTAAAAACCCACGTGATGTGAAAATTTTATTAGCGAAAGAGTTAATTGCACGTTTCCACGATCAAGCGGCGGCAGATGCTGCAGAACAAGAATTCATCAATCGTTTCCAAAAAGGTGCAATTCCAGATGAAATGCCGGAATTTACGTTTGAAGGTGAAATCGGTTTAGCAACCTTGTTAAAAGAAGCCGGTTTAGTCGCATCAACTTCAGAGGCGATTCGTTCAGCACAGCAAGGTGGCGTAAAAATTGATGGCGAAAAAGTCGAAGACGTTCGTCAAAATGCACAACAAGGTACTTTTGTTTACCAAGTTGGTAAACGTAAATTTGCACGTGTAACAGTGAAATAAGTTCGCTATAAATAAAAAAGGAAGCTTAAAAGCTTCCTTTTTTATTATGTATTCCTAATTAAACCATATTAGAAAATAAGTCTAATATACTAAAAACACCATTAACTCTGGTATAAATTACTATGCGATTCTCACTTTAACAGCTATCAATTGAAGATAAAACGATTGTGTTTCCATGCTTTAAATAAATGTCCTTATTTCTTATTCTATTGACAATGATAAGCATCTAATTATCGTAAAAATTCGTTATATCGATTAAGTTAGAATAATTAATTTTTAAAAATTTTATCGTGTATTAAGTAATACAAACGTAAGCCATATTATCATCGATAAAAATAATATTAAGCCTATCGCCTTTCTCCCTAATAAATTTAAATGTTGTTTCTAAATCGTAAGTAAAAGCAGTATCTTGAGCAACTCTATCCAATTGAATATGACTAAACTCACTAAAAAATAGGCTTTCTTTTAAATTTTTAGTTAGTTTAAGCATATAATATTCGAACTCGTCAGGAAGCAACATATCCCTCTCATAAACAATAAACTTACTTTTTAAATTATATTCCTCCTTTATTTTGATATAACGTACTAATTGAGGTTGGTACTCTAACAGCCGATGAAAATTATCTAATCCATACTTTTGCAAGTAAATCTCACTATTGAGAATATCAGCTAAAATGAAGCGATCTTCATACTTCTGTTTGGTATGGAATAACCATTCGTTAAACCGATGCAAATAATTATTTATCAGCCTGAGTGCTGACAATGCAATTTGTTTGAACATAGCGCCCTCTTGTGGATGAAAATTACATTTTACCATAACTTACACTATCGAAACGGTTTTATGTAAAGCAAAGATAATTTTATATGTCATATTTTCAAAAATTTACACAAAGAATGCTGCATTATGTAACATTTGCATACCTATAAATAGGTATAACATATAGAGAAATAAGCGGCCATCTTTGCAAAAAATTTAACAAAAATAACCGCTTACCATTGTCTATAAATTATTCTTTTTTAAGTAAGAAAATACCTTGTTCAGTAAAATGGATAAACGCCTCTTTTAATTCTGGATCAAATTGATCCGGATTTGCATTCACTAAAACTTCTTTACCGTTCCACTCTGCAACAATCTCCCAATGGTTGCCCATATAAACTGCACTCTTAATTTGGCAACATTGACCAGCTTCACCGGTGGCAGTAAGTCGAATTGCCTCCGGACGCACACCGACCAAACATTCGCCGTCTGTAATACCAAAATCTGCAGCATTATGAAGAGAGAAACTGTAATCTCCGATTGCGACCGTGCCTTGGCTTAAGCTACCGTCAAAAATAGTCGATTCGCCCATAAAGTTGGCAAGGAATAAAGAATTCGGACGTAAATAAAGATCTTTTGCCGGTGCTTTTTGCATAATCTTGCCTTTATTCATCACAATAACTTCATCCGAAACCGCAAATGCTTCAGTCTGATCGTGCGTAACATAAAGCGAGGTAATACCTAAGCGTTGTTGCAATTCACGAATTTTTTCACGCATGGAACGGCGTAAGTTGGCATCTAAGTTACTTAACGGTTCGTCAAATAATAACACTTTCGGTTTTAGCACTAAGGCACGGGCTAATGCAACACGTTGTTGCTGACCACCAGAAATTTGATCAACAAAACGATCTTCAAAGCCGGCTAAATCCACCAGTTCCAATGCCTCTTTCACACGCTGTTTACGCTCTTCGTTACTTACGCCCTGCATACGTAAACCATAACCGACGTTATCGCCAATCGACATATGCGGGAATAGTGCATAAGATTGGAACACAATACAAATATCTCGATTTTGAATCGAAGATTTGGTTACATCTTCGCCATCAATAAAAATTTGACCGCTTGTCGGATTCTCAAGCCCTGCCACTAAGCGTAATACGGTGGTTTTACCGCAGCCGGATGGCCCTAATAAAGTGACCATCGTGCCACGTTTAATCACTAAATCTAAATTATCAATTACTGTTGCTTTACCGAAAGATTTGGTAATATTTTTCAGTACTAAGAAATCGTTGTTCATAATATTTTGCCTTTTATACACGAGCGACAATACCGCCCGGGACGAATTAATCTGCTTTTTTCGCTTTTGATTTTGCGATACGAGTGTCCCCGACAATCCAGTCGAAGAATAAAATGATCGCCATCATCACAACAATTAAGATTGAACCGTATGCGATAGCCACCCCGTACTCACCGTCTTCCACACGGTTTAAAATATAAGCGGTTGCAACACGAGTATCTGCGGTCACAAGGAACACAATCGCACTCACGGTTGTCATCGCACGTACGAAACTGGTCACTAATGCGGATAACAATGCCGGTTTCAATAATGGGAAGACGATAAACCAAATGGTTTTTAACGAACTGCCTTTTAATGATAATGAGGCTTCATCCAATGATTTATCCAACTGCCCAAGTCCCGCAATTGCCGCACGCATACCGATCGGTAAATCTCGCATTACCATTGAAATAATAATGATGATACCGGTGCCGGTAATATACATTGGCGCATCATTAAAGGCGAGAATATAAGACACACCGGCAACCGTACCCGGTACGGCAAAGCACAGCATAGTTAAGAACTCAAGCGTTTTCTTACCTTGGAAATCTTTACGCACCACAATATAAGCGATGAGTAAGCCGAATAACGCTGTTAACGGTGCGGCAATACCGGCATAGATCATGGTATTGATTAAAGACGGCCACGCCCCATCACTTAGACCTTGTCCGAATAACATTGCATAGTTATTCAAGGTTAAAGTGTAATCTACCCCCCAGTTGACCGTGAAGCTGCCGTAGAAAATACTGCCGTATAACGCAAGGTTGAACACCACCCAGAAACCTAACATTGCAATAATGGTATATTTCAAACCGCTTGGTAGGTCTTGTACATCGCCGCGATAAGATTTACCCGAAACGGTCACATAAGAGCGATTACCAATCCACATATACTGAACGATAAAGATCAATAATGAGAAAATCAGCAACATTGAACCTAAGGTACTTGCCGAAGCGTAATCTAATTGCGAACCGGCGATATAGAAATAAATTTGAGTAGCGATTACGTCAAAGCTACCGCCTAAAACCAACGGGTTACTGAAGTCGGCGAGCGATTGGATAAACACGATTAAAAATGAATTTGCCAATGCCGGACGTAATAACGGGAAAATAATGTTATAGAACGTTTGATAGCGGTTCGCTCGTAACGTATAAGACGCTTCTTCAATCGAAGGGTGAATTGATTTTAACGCACCGTCTAAAATCATAAATGAAATCGGGGCGAAAGCAAGAATCTGAGCAATCGCAATCCCGTTAAAACCATACAGCCAGTTATGATCTTTAAAGCCGAAATAGGTATCTAAAAATTCGGTCACATAGCCCGAACGACCAAGCATTAAAGTTACGCCAAGACCCACCACAAACGGCGGTGTCACAATCGGTAGGATTGAGAAAATTTTCCCGATAAAGGCGGTACGGTGAGCGATACGAGTAGTATAAAGCGCAAACGCTAAACCGAAAACGGTTGAAACAATGCCGACAAAGCCGGAAAGGAATAAAGAGTTACTGATTACTCGAACAATATAACCCTGCCCTAAAATTCTGACCACTTGTTCCGGTGCGAACGTTTCTCCGTCATAAAACATCGAAATAAAAATCGCAACGGTCGGATAAACGATAAAAAAGAAAATCAGCAAGATGATACTGAGCAATGCGGCAATAATAAATTTATCGCCTTGCATCATTTTGAGTTTAGCAAAAGCAAAGGTGGCAAGTGCGGTTAAGGTTGCAATTAATACGATAACCGAATAGCCCATACTGACCTTATAAATCGTTGCCGAAATAAAGGCGAATAATAGTATGAAAGAAATTAAACCTAATTCCGCTTTTGCCTGGGCTTCGGTCGAAAGTTTTAAGGAAGGGAGTAACCAGAAACCGATTAAAGGTAAAAACCAAAGTATCGTCAAATTAACGGAAGACCAACCCATTGCATCTAAAAATTCATCTGAAGTACTTTCCAATAAACCGTAATCCAGTGCTTTGGAAGGCAGAACAATAAATGCAATAAGTGAGAGCAGAATCCAAAAGTGGCTAGATTCAAACAGCGATCTTTTATTTGTAATAGAATCCATATAGCCTCACAACAACGTATAAAATAGAGAAAAACAAGCGGTCGTTTTTCGCTGATTTTTTGCAAATTTTTTGCGAAAAACGACCGCTTATCAAAAGGCGAATAATTATTTCGCTAATTTCACTTCATCAACCCATTTGCTGATTAAGCGTTTACGTTCGTCACTTGCACCGTATTTTTCAAAATTGTAATCAATTAATTTTAGTTTAGTCAGATCAAATGCAAGTGGAGATTGCTCCGCTGTAGTATTAGTTAGCGTTTGTAACGCTTGACCTTTTTTCCATGCGGTTTCCTGACCTTCTTTAGAAAGGGCAAAATCAACGAATAATTTAGCGTTATCTAAGTTTCTCGCACCTTTTAAGATACTCACACCACCTAATTCATAGCCGGTACCTTCGCACGGCACAACCATTTCAAGCGGAGCACCCTGTTCTTTTTCTAACGCATAGTCGTGTAAGAAACCGATACCGACCGTAGTTTCACCGCGTGCGGCATTACGTGCCGGCGTGATACCCGATTTGGTATATTGAGAAATGTTCGGATGGAGATGTTTGAAGTAATCGAACGCTTTATCTTCGCCCCACAGTTGAGCAAAGGTTGCGATAGCGGTATAGGCTGTGCCTGAACTTTGCGGGTCGGCAATTTGAATTTCGCCTTTTAATTTCGGATCGGTCAAATCGTTCCAGCATTGAGGCATTTTCTCAATGCCTAATTTTTTCAAACGTTCGGTATTCACTGCAAAGCCTAAAATACCAATATATACCGCAGAGCTTAAGTTACCTTTTACTTTTGCCGGATCTTGGAATTTCGGCATAATTTGGTCGATATTTGGTGAGCGATAGGCTTCTAATAAGCCTAATTCACCCGCTTGAGATTGCGGATCTAAAGTCCCGCCGTACCAAACGTCCGCTTGCGGATTATTTTTCTCCGCTTCAATTTTTGCAAAGGTACTGCCTGAACCGTTGCGGATAAAAGAGGTTTTCACATCATATTTTTCTTCAAATGTTTTTGCCGCATTTTCACACATGACATTGGTTGCACTACAGTAAATCACTAAGCGTCCTTTTGCTTGAGCCGCCGAACTAAACATTAACCCCGCACCGAGTAATGCGGTTGAAACCGCTAAAGAAAGTTTTCCAAATTTCATAATCAAAGCCTCATATTGAGCATAAATCAATAAAATGCCGCGAATATAATCGAAAGCATTTTTCTTATTGGAACTAATTTACCGTAATTGAATAAAAAATACCGTGAAGCAGTTCACAAAATACGAGATTAATGAGCGATATTGTTATAAAATCATAATGTAAACCTCATTTGTAATGAATTGGTAAATTATATAAATAATCAAAAAACTTACTTTTTTTTATTTTTATCGGTAAGTATTTACAATCAAGTCAGACAAACGGCAATATTGTTATAAATCTGGGGGGATGAATGAGTAAAAAAATTAATGGATTTGAGGTTTTAGGAGAGGTGGCATGGTTATGGGCAAGTTCTCCTTTACATCGAAAGTGGCCGCTTTCTTTGTTAGCAATTAATGTGCTACCTGCGATTGAGAGTAATCAATATGTTTTGTTAAAGCGTGACGGTTTTCCTATTGCATTTTGTAGCTGGGCAAATTTGAATTTGGAAAATGAAATTAAATACCTTGATGATGTTGCCTCGCTAGTTGCGGATGATTGGACTTCCGGCGATCGTCGATGGTTTATAGATTGGATAGCACCGTTCGGAGACAGTGCCGCATTATACAAACATATGCGAGATAACTTCCCGAATGAGCTGTTTAGGGCTATTCGAGTTGATCCGGACTCTCGAGTAGGGAAAATTTCAGAATTTCATGGAGGAAAAATTGATAAGAAACTGGCAAGTAAAATTTTTCAACAATATCACTTTGAATTAATGAGTGAGCTAAAAAATAAACAAAATTTTAAATTTTCATTAGTAAATAGCTAAGGAGACAACATGGCTAACTCTCAGCTCGATAGAGTCAAAGGATTGATTGATTCACTTAATCAACATACAAAAAGTGCAGCTAAATCAGGTGCCGGCGCATTAAAAAATGGTTTGGGACAGGTGAAGCAAGCAGGGCAGAAATTAATTTTATATATTCCGAAAGATTATCAAGCTAGTACCGGCTCAAGTCTTAATGATTTAGTGAAAGCGGCGGAGGCTTTAGGGATCGAAGTACATCGCTCGGAAAAAAACGGTACCGCACTAGCGAAAGAATTATTCGGTACAACGGAAAAACTATTAGGTTTCTCGGAACGAGGCATCGCATTATTTGCACCTCAGTTTGATAAGTTACTGAATAAGAACCAAAAATTAAGTAAATCGCTCGGCGGTTCATCGGAAGCATTAGGACAACGTTTAAATAAAACGCAAACGGCACTTTCAGCCTTACAAAGTTTCTTAGGTACGGCTATTGCGGGTATGGATCTTGATAGCCTGCTTCGTCGCCGTAGAAACGGTGAGGACGTCAGTGGTTCGGAATTAGCTAAAGCAGGTGTGGATCTAGCCGCTCAGTTAGTGGATAACATTGCAAGTGCAACGGGTACGGTGGATGCGTTTGCCGAACAATTAGGTAAATTGGGCAATGCCTTATCTAACACTCGCTTAAGCGGTTTAGCAAGTAAGTTAAATAACCTTCCAGATTTAAGCCTTGCAGGACCTGGGTTTGATGCCGTATCAGGTATCTTATCTGTTGTTTCGGCTTCATTCATTTTAAGTAATAAAGATGCCGATGCAGGTACAAAAGCGGCGGCAGGTATTGAAATCTCAACTAAAATCTTAGGCAATATCGGTAAAGCGGTTTCTCAATATATTATTGCGCAACGTGTGGCGGCAGGCTTATCCACAACTGCGGCAACCGGTGGTTTAATCGGTTCGGTCGTAGCATTAGCGATTAGCCCGCTTTCGTTCTTAAATGTTGCGGATAAGTTTGAACGTGCGAAACAGCTTGAACAATATTCGGAGCGCTTTAAAAAGTTCGGTTATGAAGGTGATAGTTTATTAGCTTCATTCTACCGTGAAACCGGTGCGATTGAAGCGGCATTAACCACGATTAACAGTGTGTTAAGTGCGGCTTCCGCAGGTGTTGGGGCTGCTGCAACCGGCTCATTAGTCGGTGCGCCGGTAGCAGCTTTAGTTAGTGCAATCACCGGTATTATTTCAGGTATTTTAGATGCTTCTAAACAGGCAATCTTCGAACGAGTTGCAACGAAATTAGCGAATAAGATTGACGAATGGGAGAAAAAACACAGTAAAAACTATTTTGAAAACGGTTATGACGCCCGCCATTCCGCATTCTTAGAAGATACCTTTGAATTGTTATCACAATACAATAAAGAGTATTCGGTAGAGCGTGTCGTTGCTATTACGCAACAGCGTTGGGATGTCAATATCGGTGAACTTGCCGGCATTACTCGCAAAGGTTCTGATACGAAAAGCGGTAAAGCTTACGTTGATTTCTTTGAAGAAGGAAAACTTTTAGAGAAAGAACCGGATCGTTTTGATAAAAAAGTGTTTGATCCGCTTGAAGGTAAAATCGACCTTTCTTCAATTAACAAAACCACTTTATTGAAATTTGTTACGCCGGTCTTTACCGCAGGTGAAGAGATTCGTGAGCGTAAGCAAACCGGTAAATACGAATATATGACCGAATTATTCGTTAAAGGTAAAGAAAAATGGGTGGTAACCGGTGTGCAGTCACATAATGCGATTTATGACTATACGAATCTTATCCAATTAGCGATAGATAAAAAAGGTGAAAAACGTCAAGTGACCATTGAATCTCATTTGGGTGAGAAAAATGATCGTATATATCTTTCATCCGGTTCATCTATCGTATATGCGGGTAACGGACATGATGTAGCATATTACGATAAAACCGATACAGGTTACTTAACATTTGACGGACAAAGTGCACAGAAAGCCGGTGAATATATTGTCACTAAAGAACTTAAAGCTGATGTAAAAGTTTTAAAAGAAGTGGTTAAAACTCAGGATATTTCAGTTGGAAAACGCAGTGAAAAATTAGAATATCGTGATTATGAGTTAAGCCCATTCGAACTTGGGAACGGTATCAGAGCTAAAGATGAATTACATTCTGTTGAAGAAATTATCGGTAGTAATCGTAAAGACAAATTCTTTGGTAGTCGCTTTACCGATATTTTCCATGGTGCGAAAGGCGATGATGAAATCTACGGTAATGACGGCCACGATATCTTATACGGAGACGACGGTAATGATGTAATCCATGGCGGTGACGGTAACGACCATCTTGTTGGTGGTAACGGAAACGACCGATTAATCGGCGGAAAAGGTAATAATTTCCTTAATGGCGGTGATGGTGACGATGAGTTGCAGGTCTTTGAGGGTCAATACAACGTATTATTAGGTGGTGCGGGTAATGACATTCTGTATGGCAGCGATGGTACTAACTTATTTGACGGTGGTGTAGGCAATGACAAAATCTACGGTGGTTTAGGTAAGGATATTTATCGCTATAGTAAGGAGTACGGTCGTCATATCATTATTGAGAAAGGCGGTGATGATGATACGTTATTGTTATCGGATCTTAGTTTTAAAGATGTAGGATTTATCAGAATCGGTGATGATCTTCTTGTGAATAAAAGAATCGGAGGAACACTGTATTACCATGAAGATTACAATGGGAATGCGCTCACGATTAAAGATTGGTTCAAGGAAGGTAAAGAAGGACAAAATAATAAAATTGAAAAAATCGTTGATAAAGATGGAGCTTATGTTTTAAGCCAATATCTGACTGAACTGACAGCTCCTGGAAGAGGTATCAATTACTTTAATGGGTTAGAAGAAAAATTGTATTATGGAGAAGGATATAATGCACTTCCTCAACTCAGAAAAGATATTGAACAAATCATTTCATCTACTGGTGCACTTACCGGTGAACACGGACAAGTTTTAGTGGGATCAGGCGGTCCATTAGCTTACAGCAATTCACCGAATAGCATACCGAATGCTTTCAGTAATTATTTAACACAATCTGCTTAAGATAATTATTTTTAAATGATTAATAGCAATCCTATATATATTAGGTGTGTAGGATTGCTATTTTATTTATGGAGGAGCAAATGGATTTTTATCGGGAAGAAGACTACGGATTATACGCACTGACGATTTTAGCCCAGTACCATAATATTGCTGTAAATCCGGAAGAACTAAAACATAAATTCGACCTTGAAGGAAAAGGCTTAGATCTAACCGCTTGGCTATTAGCCGCAAAATCATTAGAACTTAAAGCAAAACAAGTAAAAAAAGCGATTGATCGTTTGGCGTTTATCGCACTACCGGCACTTGTATGGCGAGAAGACGGTAAACATTTTATTTTGACTAAAATTGATAATGAAGCAAAAAAATATTTAATTTTTGATTTGGAAACGCATAATCCTCGCATTTTGGAACAAGCGGAATTCGAGAGCTTATACCAAGGAAAACTGATTTTAGTTGCATCAAGAGCTTCCATCGTAGGTAAGCTGGCAAAGTTTGACTTCACTTGGTTTATACCGGCGGTAATTAAGTATCGTAAGATTTTTATTGAAACGTTAATTGTTTCAATTTTTTTGCAAATTTTCGCACTAATTACACCGCTTTTTTTCCAAGTCGTGATGGATAAAGTCTTGGTACACCGAGGTTTTTCAACCTTAAATGTGATTACGGTGGCATTAGCGATCGTCGTGCTGTTTGAAATTGTGCTAAACGGTTTACGTACCTATATTTTTGCGCATAGTACCAGCCGTATTGATGTGGAGTTGGGAGCAAGATTATTCAGACATTTATTAGCACTCCCAATCTCTTATTTTGAAAATCGTCGAGTCGGCGATACGGTGGCTCGTGTACGAGAACTCGATCAAATTCGTAACTTCTTAACCGGGCAGGCACTTACTTCCGTGTTGGATTTAATGTTTTCCTTTATCTTCTTTGCAGTGATGTGGTATTACAGCCCTAAACTTACTCTTGTGATTTTAGGCTCGTTACCGTTTTATATGGGGTGGTCGATTTTTATCAGCCCTATTTTACGTCGCCGTTTAGATGAAAAATTCGCACGTGGTGCGGACAATCAGTCATTCTTAGTGGAATCGGTGACTGCAATCAATACGATTAAAGCGTTGGCGGTTACCCCTCAAATGACTAATACCTGGGATAAGCAATTAGCCAGCTATGTATCGGCGGGATTCCGTGTAACCACATTAGCTACTATCGGACAGCAAGGTGTACAATTTATTCAAAAAGTCGTGATGGTTATTACCTTATGGCTAGGCGCACATTTAGTGATTTCAGGCGATTTAAGTATCGGACAATTAATCGCATTTAATATGTTATCCGGTCAAGTGATTGCACCGGTGATTCGTTTAGCGCAACTTTGGCAAGATTTCCAACAAGTAGGAATTTCAGTTACTCGTTTAGGTGACGTTTTAAACTCTCCAACCGAAAGCTATCAAGGGAAATTAGCGTTACCGGAAATTAAAGGCGAGATTAACTTCCGCAATATTCGTTTCCGCTACAAACCGGATGCACCAGTGATTTTAAATGATGTGAATTTATCAATTCAGCAAGGTGAAGTTATCGGTATCGTAGGTCGTTCCGGCTCAGGTAAAAGTACGTTAACGAAATTAATTCAACGTTTCTATATTCCGGAAAACGGTCAGGTATTAATAGATGGGCATGATTTAGCATTGGCGGATCCGAACTGGCTACGTCGTCAAGTCGGGGTGGTATTACAAGATAACGTACTATTAAATCGTAGTATTCGAGATAATATTGCCTTAGCGGATCCGGGTATGCCAATGGAAAAAATTGTCCATGCGGCAAAATTAGCCGGCGCTCACGATTTCATTTCAGAATTGCGTGAAGGCTATAATACGATCGTAGGTGAACAAGGTGCCGGTTTATCCGGTGGACAACGCCAACGTATTGCGATTGCGCGTGCTTTAGTGAATAACCCAAAAATTTTGATTTTTGATGAAGCAACCAGCGCATTAGATTATGAATCAGAACATATCATTATGCGAAATATGCACCAAATTTGTAAGGGACGTACTGTGATTATCATTGCCCACCGCTTATCCACGGTGAAAAATGCCGATCGTATTATTGTGATGGAAAAAGGACAAATTGTAGAACAAGGTAAACATAAAGAGCTTCTCGCTGATCCGAATGGTTTATACCACTATCTACATCAATTACAGTCGGAGTAAGGGAGAAAAAAATGAAAACATGGTTTATGGGATTATGGGAATTTCTCCAACGTTATAAAACCGTTTGGTCAGAAGTTTGGAAAATTCGTCATCAACTAGACACTCCAGACCGAGAAAGTGATGAGAGTGAGTTTTTACCGGCACACTTAGAGCTAATTGAAACACCGGTTTCAAAAAAGCCAAGATTGGTTGCTTACTTAATTATGCTTTTCTTGTTTTTAGCATTGGTCATTTCAATTGTTAGTCACGTGGAAATTGTTGCTAGCGCTTCAGGAAAACTTACCTTTAGCGGACGCAGTAAAGAAATTAAACCAATTGAAAATGCACTGGTGAAGGAAATTTTTGTACAAGATGGACAATTTGTACAAAAAGGGGAATTGTTGCTACACCTTACTGCGCTTGGTGCAGATGCGGATCAACAAAAAACCCAAAGCTCGTTGTCATTGGCAAAATTAGAACGTTATCGTTACGAAACGCTATTAACTGCCGTTGAAACGAATCATTTGCCATTAATCGAATTAACACATAATGACTTTAGTCACGCCTCTGAAGAGGATAAGACACGGATTCGTCATTTAATTGTTGAACAATTCGAAGCGTGGCAAAAACAAAAATATCAAAAGGAATTGGTATTACAACGCCGAGAAGCTGAGAAACAAACGGTTTTAGCTAATATTCGTAAATATGAAGGGATAAGCCGAGTAGAACAGGAAAAATTGAAGGATCTTAAAAAACTGTTCAATTCAAGATCGGCATCAAAGCACGATGTATTAGCACAAGAAAACCATTATATTGAAGCCGTCAATGAACTTGCGGTCTATCAATCTCGCTTAAATGAGGTAGAAAGTGACTTACGCCAAGCAAAAGAAGATGCACAATTAATTACGCAACTCTTTAAAGCGGATGTACTTGAAAAGCTTAAGCAAAATGTTGAAACGGAAAAGCAACTTAAACTTGAGCTAGAAAAAAATGAGCAACGCCAAGTCGCATCAGTCATTCGAGCACCGGTTTCCGGTACGGTACAACAGTTAAAAACCCATACGGTTGGCGGTGTTGTAACGACCGCAGAAACATTAATGGTGATTGCGCCGGAAGATGATGTTCTTGAAGTCACCGCTTTAATTCAGAATAAGGACATTGGTTTTATTGAAGTGGGACAAGATGCCGTGATCAAAGTTGAGACATTTCCTTATACTCGCTATGGTTATTTAACGGGTAAAGTAAAACATATCACTTTAGAAGCAATTGAGCATCCGCAACTTGGTTTGGTATTTAATACCATTATCTCAATTGATAAGAAAACGCTGTCTAGTAAAGATGGCAAAGAGATCGCACTTGGCTCAGGGATGAGCGTTACTGCCGAGATCAAGACAGGAGAACGTAGTGTGATTAGTTACTTATTAAGTCCGCTGGAAGAATCTATTTCTGAAAGCTTGAGAGAGCGCTAGGTCACTTAGGTATGTAAGAGCAAGCGGTCGGATTTCATCAGAATTTTGCAAAAAATAGATGAAATCCGACCGCTTTTTTATCTAAAAAAATTATTTAGCTACAATAATTTTTGCGCCGTTTGAGAAGACAATTTGGCGAGCATCAAATTGTGCATTCAGCTTCGCCTGCGGATTTTGAAATACTGCTTGTGCTTGAACTGGTAATTCAGCTACTGGTACAGAAAACACCAATTCAGCCGTTGTTCTACGTTTTAAATTATCTTTAAACGTGACCGGCGTATCCTGTGTCAAAATGATTTTACCGTCATGGATATAATTTACCGCCCATTGCACAATACGAATGTTACGTTTTGTTTTATTCTCAATACTATATTTGAAACTAAGCATTGGTTGACCCTGTGGATCTTGCGTAAGCTCATAACCGAAAAAACGTAATGCAACACTATCATTAAAGCGCTTTTGATTAGCTTCTTTTGCCGAAAGCGGGGCATTTTTTGTCACGGTTTTATGTTCAACTGTTGGTTGAATTTGATTACCTTCCGCATAAGCATTCATTGCTAAAAGCAACGACATTGCCGCACTGGCAAGTAAGGTTGAGTATTTCATAATTTACCTCAATAGTTAAAGCCAAAAACATTACGCCATATATTAATCACAATATATATTGTCAGATTTACGGCAAGGTTGCAATCACTGCATAGCCGTCTGTTTCCGCAATAATATCCACTTGGCTCTCTGCTGCGATAAAAATTGACTCGCCTTGTTGTAGATGAATTGCCTCTCTGCCTAAATCAATATATAAGCTACCTTTCATAACTAACAGAATACTTGCACAATCGGCGGTAAAGTTTTCTTCATCAAAAGGTTTAAACTCTAGGTGTTGTAAGGCAAAATCTTTTGCTTCCGGTGTTGGGTAAAGATGAATAAAGCCATCGGTTTCTCGATAAGCCGGAATGATTTTAGGTGTAACCGGACGATAATCAATTGAATGCAGTAAAGCGGGAATATCAATATGTTTAGGTGTTAATCCACCCCGAATAACGTTATCCGAATTTGCCATTAATTCAATATTTTGTCCGCGCAAATAAGCGTGCGGTAAGCCTGCGCCTTGATATAAGCCTTCACCTTTTTTGAGGTAAACAATATTAAAGAAATAAAAACAAATAATACCACCGTCTAAACTATGTAGCGGTGAATTCATCGCATCAGAAATGTAGCATATCCAATAATCCGGATTATCCGGTTTCAGTTTTCCGGCTTGGTATTCTTCAAATTTTTCTTCAATAATCGGTAACAACCACTCAGAAATTTGTTGCTTGTCCGCTTGCATAATATCGGCATAAACCGAAGGTAAACCCTTTTCATCTAAAGCTTTGGCAATCGGTTTAAGTGAATCATGCTGTTCTAAACTCGCTTTAATATCAGCGATCGGTTTGAAGCCATGTAATCCCCAGAAGTCAGAAAGAGCGATCATCATCTCCGGCTTATGGTTGCGATCTTTATAAACACGCTGAGGGGCGGAAAGAGGAATACCTTGCTGATTTTCTAAGGCAAAACCATGTTCAGCTTCGGCTTTAGTAGGATGAATTTGAATAGAAAGCGGTTGTTTTATATCTAAAATTTTCAATAAATAAGGAAGATTATCACCAAATTGGCTTCGGCTTTTCTCACCTAATAATTCGGGGGCAACTTGAATAACTTGATCCAATGGGAGCCATTTTTGTTCAAATAAAATATCCGAGGGTGCCGAGGGATGGGTTCCTAACCAGTATTCCGCATAAGGTTTTTGTTCGGGCACATCCAATTTCAAAAAATGCGGAATAAAAGTTGAACCACCCCAATCATAATGTTGAAATTTGCCTTTTAATTTAAAAATCATTTTTTGTATCCTCCAAAGAAGTTTACAACTTTCTCTATATCTTCAGGCGTTTGAATACGTACTAATAAGCGTCGTCCGCTTTTTAAATCAATCACAATAATTTGTGATTGAGCTAAGTTAATTTGATGAATATTAGCATACTCAAAAAAGACGTTGGCAAAAAAGAATCCTTGTTCTTTTAATAATAAACGTGGCGAACGTAAAAAAGTAACATAAACACAAAGTATAATTGAAAACGCTAATAAATAAATGGTGAGCGATTCAATTCCATGTTGAACTCCATAAACGATAGTCAGTGCAATTAATCCCATTAAGATCCATGCATCTCCTTTCACTTGGCGTTGTAATTGCACGCTCAATTTCGTTTCACCTTTCAATTTAGGCATAATCACTTGATCGTAAATTGCAAAAGCAAGCACTGCCGCGATACCAATAAGAAGAATAATGTTTGTCATGGAAATTTGCCACTTAATAATAAGGAGTTCACAAAAAATAAGCGGTCAAAATTTATTGAATTTTTGTAAAAAAATCCGCAAATTTTACCGCTTGTAAAATAAAACCACGGAAACACAAATTATATCTATATTATTAGAGTAAGTCGGTTTCCGTGGAAAAGCAATATTAAGCTAATGTACCTGTTGCTGCACCTAAGATACCGATAACAAAGAAGCCTACGATAATCCAAAGTGCGTTCACACGATTACGCAATAACCACATACAAGCAAATGTTAATAATAACGGTAATAAACCCGGCATTAAGCTATCAAGAATTTGTTGTACGGTTGTTGTTTGTTCCGTACCGTCTTGCATTTGAATCTTAGAAACGACAAGTGGTACATTGATGCTTGTCCATTTCTGAACTAACGCCCCCATGATAAATAAACCAAGGATTGATGCACCTTCCGTTAATTTTTGTAACAAGCCGCCACTCATATCTTGTACTACGTCTAAACCTTTTTTATAACCGTAAGTTACGCCGTAGTAACGGGTCGCTAAACGAACAAGGTTAAATAATACGAAGAATAAAATCGGGCCGAGGATTGAACCGTTTAATGCGATACCCGCACCAAGCGCTGCAAATACCGGACGTACCGTACCCCAGAAGATTGGGTCACCTACACCGGCAAGCGGTCCCATTAAACCAACTTTAATACCGTTGATTGCCGCATTGTCGATCTCTTTACCGTTTGCACGCTCTTCTTCCATCGCAATCGTCACACCTAATACCGGTGCAGCAACGAATGGTTGAGTATTGAAGAATTCTAAGTGACGTTTAATCGCATCTTTACGTTCTTGTGAGTTTTGGTCCGGATATAAACGTTTGATCACCGGTACCATTGAGTAAGCAAAACCTAAGCCTTGCATACGCTCAAAGTTCCATGAACCTTGGAATAAGTTTGAACGACGAACAACCGCATTCAAATCACTTTTTGTTACTTTTTTGATTTCAGTAGTCATAGTAAATTCCTTCTTAGTCTAAGCGGTTGTCTAAGCCGTTATCAGCTGCTTGTGCTACCACAACTTGTTGGCTTTTGTTGTATTTAGGATGTAATTGGATGTAAAGCAATGCCATGATTGCACCTAATGCACCTAGTGCAACAAGGTTGAAATCAGTAAAGCCTGCAATAACAAAACCTGCGAAGAAGAAAGGCATTAAGTGACCTGCACGCATCATATTGATAACCATTGCGTAACCTACTACTGCAATGAAGCCACCTGCAATTTTAAGACCTGTTGTTACAACCGGCGGAATTGCATTTAACATTGTTTGTACAACGTCAGTACCTGCTGTTAACGCAACAATAAGTGCTGGGATAGCAATACGCATTACTTGAAGCATTAACGCACCACGGTGTAACCAGTCTAAGCGAGCTAAACTACCATCTTCGATTGATTTATCTGCCGCGTGTTGGAAACCAACGGTAATCGCACGTACCACATAAGTTAATACCTGACCTGCCGCTGCAAGTGGAATTGCTACTGCGATACCTGTTGCGATTTCTTGACCGCCAACAATAACAAGGATAGTTGAAACAACAGAAGCTAATGCCGCATCCGGTGCAACTGCCGCACCGATGTTCATCCAACCTAGCGCCATTAATTCAAGCGTACCGCCGATAATGATGGCATTTTTAATCACTTCTGCAGAATCCGGTGCACCTATTGATAACGCTAAACCAACTAACGTACACGCCACGATAGGACGCTGGGTTTGCCATTCATCAAGGATTGAACCTGCGCCTGAAATACAAGCAGCAAGGAACACTAAAATGATTTGTAATACTGAGAGTTCCATAATAATTTCCCTTAAATTAAGTTATTTTTCTTCAATAGATCCATCATCGCTTGACGGCTATCGCTTGATACTTTACGCACTTCTAATTCAACGCCTTTTGCATCAATCGCTTTAAATGCATCAATATCTTTCTGATCTACTGCTACCGCATGGCTAACCATTTGTTTACCCTCTTTATGAGAGATACCGCCTACGTTGATTGAAGTTAACGGAACGCCGCCTTCAATTAAGCTTAATACATCACTTGGATTAGTAAATAATAGCATTACACGATCGTCAGCATATTCAGGGTTGTTATATACACGGATCATTTTCGCAACATCAACCACGTGAGCCGTTACACCTAGTGGAGCTACACTTTTCAGCATCGTAGAACGTACTTTATCTTTCGCAACATCATCATTGACTACGATGATACGTTTTACTTTGCTTTCTTTGGTCCATACGGTCGCAACCTGACCGTGAATTAAACGGTCATCAATACGTGCTAATGCAATCGTCATACGGCGACCGTCATCCACAATTTGTTGTGGAGCTGGCTCTGTCGGTTGCGGTTGTGTCGCAGGAGCTGCCGGTTCTGCTACCGCCGGTTGGTGATTTAATGAACGCACGCCTGTCGAGCCAGCTTCTAATGCCACCTCAACCAATTCTTCTAGCGATTCAACATCATCACGAGCCATACACGCATTTACCAGCATCGGAATATTCACGCCGGTTACTACGTCCATATTGGTTTTGCCTTCTTGGAAACGGTTTGCCGCATTAAACGGACTGCCGCCCCACATATCAACAAGGAAAAGCACTTGATCACAATGTGATAATTCGCCTTCCACCAATGCTTGATATTTACCCATAATGGTTTCTGCATTTTCGCCAGGCACGAAGTCGATATAGGCAACGTCTGACTGCTCGCCGATCAACATCTCCGTTGTTTTGAGAAGCTGCTCCGCCGCAACACCGTGGGTCGCTATGATAATAGCAATGCTCATTATTTACTCCTTAATGGGATTCTTATGAAATTTCTTTTCAAATAGAGTGAAAATCGGAGTAAATTGTAGATAGATCTTTACATAACACAAATAACATTTGTTAGATTTGTGATCTATATCTCATTTATCTGATTCAGCTGATTAATTATTAATCATTATCATTTAACTTAATTTATTCATTAATGAAATTAATTTTCACAAATAGAGTATTTTTTGAAATTTCACTGTAAAAAAAGACCGCTTGTTAAAATAACAAGCGGTCCACTATTTACTTATTTTTGTGAATTTTTACTCTTTTGGTAAGCGTTTAACCGCAAAAGCTAAACCACCCCAAATAATCACAAGCGCAATACTCATCATAATAATTGCTGGAGTACTCATACTCTTCTCCTATTCGTTTTCCGGATTAAATTCCGTTTCGTTATGCCATTTTAAGCGAGACAGAATAAATGCTACGATAACTAACGCAACCGCCATGCCCCAACCAAAGCTATTCACAAACCAACTTGGATAATTTTCGTATCCTTCGTTAGACACTTTGATCGCTTCACTAAATAACATAAAGGCTAATACCCCAGTGGTAACTACAACCGATAAGCGCCAGAAAGTGCCAACCTTAATTGATGAAGTCTTATTAATATGGTGGCCAAGCGTACTCAGTTTACCTTTTGCCACAATCGCTACTAATGAAGCAAAGGCTACCGCAACAATACCAAAGTTGTTTACAAATTTATCCATCACATCCAACATTGGTAAACCGGTTGTCGTACCGAATAACACAACCGACACTGCCATCATCGGTAAACCGACAATAAATGTTGAAGCTACGCGACTAAATTTTAATTTATCTTGAACTGCAGCAATAATTACTTCAATCACTGAAATGAAAGATGTTAGTGCAGCAAAGGTTAATGAGCCGAAGAACAACACGCCAAGTAATGTTCCCATTGGCGCTTCATTGATAATGGTCGGGAAAGCAAAGAATGCTAGACCGATACCGCCTTTCGCCACTTCACTCACTTCCTGACCGGCTGCGGTTGCCATAAAGCCTAATGCCGCAAACACCCCGATACCGGCTAATACTTCAAAGCTCGAGTTCGCAAAACCAACCACCATCCCCGTGCCGGTAAGATCCGCATCTTTCTTCAAATATGAAGAATAGGTAATCATGATACCGAAGCAAATTGAAAGCGAGAAAAAGATTTGACCATACGCCGCAATCCATACACTCGGGTCAGCTAATTTCGTCCAATCCGGCGTAAATAATGCATTTAAACCTTTAGTTGCACCCGGTAAAAATAGCGATGAGATCACTAATACAATAAACATAGTAACCAATACCGGCATTAAAATACTTGATGATTTTGCAATTCCTTTCTCTACCCCCAATGCCAATACGATTAAAGCAATAATCCACACAGCAATAAGTGGGCCAACAACCATACCGACAAATTCAAAGCTGATACCATTTGCGATATCACCCATTTTTAAGAATTCGCCGACAAAGAAATCAACCGGTTTATCCCCCCACGCTTTAGTCAGAGAGAAATAGGTATAAACTGCCGCCCAACCAAGTACGACCGCATAATAGATACCGATAATCACATTTACCAATACTTGCCACCAACCAAATACTTCAAAATGACGGTTTAAACGGCGGAATGACAATGGCGCCGCACCACGGTGGCGGTGACCAATTGCAAAATCTAAAAACAATAACGGAATACCTGCGGTTAAAAGCGCTACGATATAAGGAATAATAAATGCACCACCACCATTTTCATAAGTGGTATAAGGGAAACGCCAAATGTTTCCTAAACCAACGGCAGAACCGATGGCAGCGAGAATAAAAGCATTACGGCCGGAAAAAGTAGCACGTTTTGCTGGAGTTGCGTTGCTAGAAGACACGAGAGATACCTCAAATGTTAAATATTAAACACATTAAGTTTTTATTTGAATAAAAGAAAATTGGTTGCGAATACAGCTCGCAAGGGCGAGCAATATGCCGAAGAATTGTTAAGAAGTAAAGAGAATAAAATAAATTTTAGACGTGATTTTTTAGAATTTACCAGTGATTTAAACTACAAAAACACCAATATTTTAGTATATTCATCTAATATCAATATAGATTCAGATATTTATATAAATTCATTGTTAAATTTGTAGCACAACTATTTGAATTTCATTAGCTCAAAAAACAAACTAAAATAGAACAGTAGTACGAGTCAAATCCACAAAAAACAAGCGGTCGATTTTGCAAAAAATTTTACAAATCGACCGCTTACCGACTTAGCCTTTTTCTGGAGGGGAAATTGGCTCAACTTTTGCTTGTTTCACCATATTGTCCGCCACCTCCAACACCGTCACTTTTAAATTGTTCAGTTCAAATTGAGTGTCTTCATCCGGAATTTTTTCAAGATGTTCCAAAATTAAACCATTGAAAGTCCGTACTTCGTCTACCGGTAAATTCCAGCCAAACAACTTATTCAGATCACGTAAATTTGCCGAGCCTTCAATAATGACCGAGCCATCCGATTGTTGCTTCACTTCTTCTTCCAAACTTGGAGCCGTTGAGGTGGTGAATTCGCCGACAATCTCTTCCAAAATATCTTCTAAAGTGACTAAGCCTTTAATATCACCATATTCATCCACTACTAAGCCGATACGTTCTTTATTGGTTTTAAAATTCATTAGCTGGGTAGTGAGAGGTGTCCCTTCCGGAATAAAGTAAACCTCATCCACTGCTCGAATCAGTGTTTCTTTACTTGGTTCGTCTTTTTCTAACAGTAAGCGAAAAGCTTCCCTTACACGCAACATGCCAAGCACATTTTTATCCATATTGCCTTTATATAGCACCACCCGGGCGTGTGCCGCATGGTTTAATTGACGCATAATTGATTTCCAATCGTCATCAATATCAATACCGCCAATGTCGTTGCGAGGCACCATAATATCTTCGACCGTCACTTTTTCCATATCTAAAATAGAAATTAGCATTTCTTGGTGTTCGGTCGGAATAAATTTTCCGGCTTCTAAAACCACACCGCGTAATTCTTCCGCACTCAGTCCTTTATTTTCATCTTTTTTAACGCGTAATAATTTCATTAAAGCGCTAATGATTAAATTCATTAAAAATACTAACGGCATTAATATTTTTTTTAACGGCGTTAAGACATAACTGGCAAAAAAGCCGATTTTTTCCGGATAAATCGCCGCAATGGTTTTCGGCAGAATTTCTGAGAAAACTAACATTACAAAGGTCAGCGCGCCGGTTGCAATCGCCACACCGGCATCACCGGCTAAACGCATACCAATCACCGTAGCAATCGCAGAAGCGGCAATATTGACTAAATTATTACAAATAAGGATAAGACTGAGTAATACATC
This sequence comes from Actinobacillus suis ATCC 33415, assembly GCF_000739435.1. Taxonomy (NCBI): domain Bacteria; kingdom Pseudomonadati; phylum Pseudomonadota; class Gammaproteobacteria; order Pasteurellales; family Pasteurellaceae; genus Actinobacillus; species Actinobacillus suis. The sequence goes on along the minus strand of NZ_CP009159.1, from coordinate 2,349,999 downwards.
CGTCTTGTTGAGAAGTTTTTCCGCAAGTTTCGCCCCTTTGTGACCGCTTTCGGCAAGGTGACGCATTTTATAGCGGTTGAGCGACATAAGTCCTGTTTCAGAACTTGAGAAAAACGCAGAAAGGAATAAAAGAATTGTGAGTGAAATAAAAAGAGTACTCAGGGGAATACTGTCCAAAATAAAAGTCCTATATAAATGAATAATTAAGCGGTCAAATTTGAAAAATAATTTGCAAAAAATACAGAAAATCCGACCGCTTCCGCTCGTGATTATGAAATCACATGACTACCGAAATAACCGACAGTCAATAATATTGTACCTAAAATTGAATAAATTAGCACCCGATTTCCACGCCAACGGAATTTCCATTGTCCGAGTAATAAAATAGTATAAACAATCCAAGCGATAAACGAAAAAATCGCTTTATGAATTTGTTCTGGTGCAAAGAAATTATGCAGATAAATCATGCCAGAAATTAACGTCACCGTCAGCATCGCCTGTGCTGCTAACGTCAAGGTAAAGAAATGACGCTCAACCGTCATTAATGGTGGCAACATACTGCAAAATACCGGTTTTTTGCTTTTCAGTTTTTTATCTAACCATTTTAGCTGTAATGCATAAAGCAATGCTAAAAAGAATAACGCATACGAAAATAATGCAATACCTAAGTGGAATACTAATCCCGGATTATCCGCTAAGTTTTTAATAAAATTCCCTGTCGCAAAACTTGAAACCGCCACGCTACAAATACCAAAGGTATAAACGACCATGAGCGGAAACCAAATCGTTCTCCAACGAGGCAAAGCTAATGTTGCAAAAGCACTGAGTAGAAGACTCATCAATGAATTCACATTCGACAGCGAAAAGTTTTGTCCATTCTCAGTCGAAATAAATTCTTGAGACAAGCTAATACCGTGAAAAAGTATCGCAAGCAACCCAATACCAAAGACCGCTTTAATATTCGGTTTTTGGTTATTGGCTTGGTTTTCTAAATTGGCTACGGTTGGAGCCACCCATAATAAAGCGCCTAAATAAGCAAGGATCGCCAGAATAGCAAATAACATCATTGTCCCGTTTTTAACGTAAAATAAGAATAATTTTCAGCTAGGTGATAAAAGTACCAGTTTTATAGCTTTTTTTCTATGGTTAGTGGTCAAATTACCTAGAAAAAATTAGCATAATTTACCTTATATCAAACCCAAGTGAGAGATCTTTTCCCTATACCGACATATTTTAGAAAAATCCGATTTTCTCTTTGACTATTTTGCTTTCTATCTGTAATATGCACACCCTATGCAAAAGGTAAAACTACCCCTCACCATTGACCCATATAAAGACGCTCAGCGTCGAATGGATTACGAAGGCTACATTTTCAGTAGTCTCCTTAGTCGTTTGGGTGAATCTGTGAGCAATGTGCTAAGCGATGCACAAGTTACTCTCTCGTTATATATCGATCCGCAACGCTTAACCGTCATTAAAGGTACGGCGAAAGTTGAGGTGGAATTTGATTGCCAACGATGTGGTAACCCGTTTACACAAACACTCGACTGTTCATTTTGTTTCAGTCCAGTGTCTAATATGGATCAGGCGGACAATTTGCCCGAAATTTATGAACCTATCGAAGTAAACGAGTTTGGTGAAGTAAATTTACTAGATATGATTGAAGATGAGTTTATCATCGAATTGCCTCTAGTCCCGATGCATAGTGAAGAACACTGTGAAGTGTCCGTGAGTGAACAGGTGTTTGGCGAATTGCCTGAAGAATTGGCGAAGAAACCTAACCCGTTCGCTGTATTAGCTAATTTAAAGAAAAACTAGATCTAGGAGTATAGCCAATGGCTGTTCAACAAAATAAGAAATCTCGTTCACGTCGTGATATGCGTCGTTCACACGATGCATTAACAACAGCAGCAGTTTCAGTAGATAAAACAACTGGTGAAACTCACTTACGTCACCACGTAACTGCTGACGGTTACTACCGTGGTCGTAAAGTAATCAACAAATAATCTCGGTTAGTTTCGAGGTATCAGTTGAATCGTCTAACCCTTGCGTTAGATGTGATGGGCGGGGACTTTGGTCCCCGTGTTACTATCCCTGCATTATCTCTAGCATTGGCACAGAATCCGATGCTATCTTTTATACTATTTGGCGATCAGCGCCAAGCAAGTCCTTTTCTGAATGCTCTCCCTAACGATCAGCTAAAACGTATTCAATTTGTTCATACGCCCCATGCTATTGATGCAAATATTCCTTTAATGCAAGCATTACGCCAAAGTAAAGGAAGTTCTATGCGTTTGGCATTAGAAGCTGTCGCAAACGGTGAAGCACAAGGATGCATTAGCGGTGGAAATACTGCCGCATTGATGGGATTAGCTAAAATATTAATTGAACCGTTACCGAATATTGAACGCCCAGCGCTTACCACACTCATTCCAAGCATGAACGGAAAATCAAGCGTCATGCTTGATTTAGGTGCAAACGTAGAAGCAGATAGTGATTTACTTATCCAGTTTGCTGAAATGGGAAATATTTTTGCCGAAGTGATGCTAGATTTAGTTTATCCGCGTTTAGCACTATTAAATATCGGCGTAGAAAATAGCAAAGGTACGCAAACTATTCGTAATACGGATAAACGTTTACAACTACGCAATGATTTAAATTATATCGGTTTTCTAGAAAGTGATAAGCTGATGAATAATATGGCGGATGTCATTGTTTGTGATGGATTTACCGGTAATATCGCTCTAAAAGCAGTGGAAGGAGCCGCCAAAAATATTCTTTCACTATTAAAAAGATCCTCTGAAGGTTCTTTTATTTGTCAAAGTACTAAACGTTATTTATTACGAGCTATTTTTTATCGCTCTTATCGAAAATTGCAACAAATTAATCCGGATCGCCATAATGGAGCAACCTTACTTGGATTATCTTCTGTGGTGGTAAAAAGCCATGGTGGTGCAAGTACTAATGCATATTTTTATGCAATTGATCATGCAATTGGGCAGATCCAAAGGCAAATTCCTGATAAAATTTGGCAAGGATTAAACAAATTACATCAAAATTTATAGAGAATAAAATATGTACAGCAAAATTTTAGCAACAGGTAGTTATTTACCTGCTCAAATTCGAACTAATGCTGATTTAGAAAAGATGGTAGATACGACCGATGAGTGGATTTTTACTCGTTCCGGTATGAAAGAACGTCGTATTGCTGCTGCAGATGAAACTGTTGCAACTATGGGGGCACAAGCGGCTAAAAAAGCACTAGAAATGGCGAAGATTGATCACAATGAAATTGATCTGATTGTCGTGGGAACTACAACTAACTCTCACGCTTACCCGAGTGCAGCTTGCCAAATTCAAGGCATGTTAGACATTCAGGATGCCATTGCATTTGATGTTGCTGCTGCTTGTACGGGTTTTGTTTATGCGTTAAGTATCGCAGATCAATTCGTGCGTAGCGGCAAAGTAAAAAAAGCCTTGGTTATCGGTTCTGATTTAAACTCTCGTGCATTGGATGAAACCGATCGTAGTACGGTAGTGTTATTTGGTGACGGAGCAGGTGCTGTCATTCTTGAAGCAAGTGAAGAACAAGGTATTATTTCAACTCACCTACATTCGTCTTCCGATACTGAATATATGTTGGCATTACCGGCACAACAGCGTGGTAATGAGAAATCCGGCTTTATTCAAATGCAAGGCAATGCAACCTTTAAATTAGCGGTAGGTCAGCTTTCAAGTGTGGTGGAAGAAACCCTTGAAGCGAATAATTTACAAAAATCGGATTTAGACTGGTTAGTACCGCATCAAGCGAATATTCGTATTATTGCCGCAACAGCGAAAAAACTCGAAATGGATATGTCGCAAGTGGTATTAACGGTTGAGAAATATGGTAACAATAGTGCGGCAACTGTTCCTGTTGCGTTAGATGAAGCGGTTCGTGACGGACGTATTCAACGCGGTCAATTATTACTCCTTGAAGCATTTGGTGGCGGTTGGACTTGGGGTTCTGCCCTTGTTCGTTTTTAACCCATGTCGTCTCTAACAAGCGGTCAAAAAAGATAGAATTTTTACAAATGTCAGAAAAACAAACTTTTGCAGATAAAAAACGTAAAACCGTAGAACAAGCCGAATTCACCGAAGACGGTCGTTATCTTCGTAAAGTACGTAGTTTCGTATTACGTACCGGGCGTTTGAGCGATTACCAACGTGATATGATGAATAACAACTGGGCAAATCTCGGTTTGGATTATCAAAACACACCTTTTAATTTTGAGCAGATTTTCGGTAACAACAATCCGGTTGTGTTAGAAATCGGCTTCGGTATGGGACGTTCATTGGTTGAAATGGCGGAACAAAATCCGGATCGTAACTATATCGGTATTGAAGTACATACGCCGGGTGTCGGCGCTTGTATCGCTTATGCCTTAGAAAAAGGCGTGAAAAACTTGCGTGTGATTTGCCATGATGCAACGGAAATCTTACGTGATGCGATTGCTGACGCTGCATTAGGCGGTCTACAACTCTATTTCCCGGATCCGTGGCAAAAAGCGAAACACCATAAACGCCGTATTGTGCAGCCGGAATTTATCACTCGAGTGCTAACTAAATTAGGGGATAATGGTTTTATCCATTTCGCAACCGACTGGGAAAACTATGCAGAACATATGCTGGAAGTACTACGTCAATTCGACAAAGAGTTACGCAATACCTCGACAACCAATGACTTTATTCCACGCCCAGATTTCCGCCCTTTAACCAAGTTTGAAGAACGCGGTCATCGTCTTGGACACGGCGTGTGGGACTTATATTTCGTTAAACAAGCACAATCGGTTTAACGATTGATTTTAACTATCCATTCTCATTAAATAAGGGGAGATACAAATGGCTATTCAACGCAACGCGCGTCAGCGTAAAAAAATGCACTTAGCAGAATTCCAAGAATTAGGCTTCTTAGTAAAATTCCAATTTGCGGAAAACACAGGTATTGATCAAATTGATTTAACCGTAGACCGTTTTATCGCAGAAGTAATCAAACCAAACGGTTTAGCTTATGAAGGTAGCGGTTACTTACACTGGGAAGGTTTAGTTTGCTTAGAAAAATTAGGTAAATGTGATGAATCTCACCAACAATTAGTAAAAACTTGGTTAGAAAACAATGGCTTAACTCAAGTTGAAGTAAGCGGTTTATTCGACATCTGGTGGGATTATCCGGTTCAAGGCTAATGCTTTAGCGACAAGCGGTTAAATTTTGCAAAAAAATTGCAAATTCCGACCGCTTTCTATCATGAGGGCGGGTGTATTCCCGCCCGAATAGTTTATAGAAGATATTTATAAGAGGAAGATAGATGGAATTTCTAGCCCCTGTTCTTTCAATCATTATCGGCTTTTTTAGCTTTGTATTAATTTTGCGTACTTGGCTTCAATTTTGCCGTGTTGATCCCTATATGCCGTTATCCCAATCACTTTTACGCCTTACTTCACCCTTAGTGAATCCAGTAAGTAAAGTGATTCCAACCGTAAAAAACATCAATTTCGCTGCATTACTGATTGCACTACTATTACTTGCTTTAGAGAAATTTATTTTAGGTGTACCAGTAGCCATGGCAGTGTTAGCGGGCTTATTGGGAGTGGTAAAAACCTTCGGTCAAATTCTGTTTTTCACCACTTTAATTCGTGCCTTAATGAGTTGGGTCACACGTGGTGATCACCCGTTAGATTATATGGTGGCACAAATCACCGAGCCGGTATTAGGCTTTATCCGTAAATTATTACCGCGTACCGGTATGTTGGATTTTTCGGTGATGGTACTCGGGTTCGGCTTAATTCTGCTAAATAACCTTTTCTATAGTATATTTGGCGTGCTTTGGGCGATTGCTTAAATGGAAGCAGTAGAACGTATTGAAAATCCGTGTGGCATCCGCCTGCGGATTTTTTTACAACCCAAGGCAAGCCGCGATCAAATTGTCGGTTTACACGATAATGAACTCAAAATTGCGATTACCGCACCACCGGTCGACGGTGCGGCTAACGCGCATTTGCTGAAATATTTAAGCAAGTTATTTAAAGTGCCTAAAAGTAGTATCGTGCTGGAGAAAGGTGAGCTACAGCGACATAAGCAATTATTTGTGCCGGAGCCAAAAGTGATACCGAAAGAAATCGAAGTATTGCTGAATAAATAAAAAAACGGTGGGATGTTTGCAAAGTTTTGCAGAAATCCCACCGCTTGTTTATGTGAAATTATTTCACTTTTTCATTAGTTAGTAATTTGCCTTTATATTCACCGGTTAGTGATTCTAAGAAAGCAACTAACTCATTAAGCTCCGTATCAGAGAACTGTTTATTGCTTTGGTAAATACCCATAATACGAACCGCTTCTTTTAAGTCTTTCGCGCTTGCATCGTGCATATATGGTGCGGTTAACGCCACGTTACGTAAAGTCGGCACTTTGAAACGGTGCATATCGCTTGGATCCTTAGTTACCGCATAACGACCGTGATCCGCTTCCGTTAATTCCGTACCACGATCTTTGAAGTAGTCGCCGTATAAGCCCATATATTCAAATGATTGTCCACCCATTGCCGTACCAGTATGACAGGTGTCACATTTCGCATTTTTGAAATGTTCATAACCACGTTTTTGTACGTCAGTTAATGCGTTTTGATCACCTTTTAAGAAACGGTCGAAGGCACTATTTGGTGTAATAAGCGTTTTCTCAAATTCACCAATCGCATCTGTCACATTTGCTTGATCAAGATGTGGATAAACTGCAAGGAAACGTTGCATAAAGTCTTCATCTTTGCTCAACTTAGCCAAAATCTCATCCCAAGTTTTTGACCCCATCTCAACCGGATTAGTTGGCGGACCGCCCGCTTGATCAGCTAATGTTTTCGCACGACCATCCCAGAATTGCCATTTATTAAATGCCGCATTAAATACGGTTGGTGCATTGATACCGCCTTTTAAGCCGTGAATCCCTTCCGACACCGGTAAATTATCCACCCCGCCTTGCGTTAATTGGTGACAAGTACGGCACTGGATTGAACCGTCACCTGATAAACGTCCGTCAAAATAAAGCCCCTCACCTAGTGCCACTTTATGTGGATTGGTTGCTAATTGATCTGGAATCGGTTGAACTAAACGCGTTGCATCTGTGCCTTCTGCTTTTGGTAAGAAGTGTGCCTGGCGCTGTGCAGTAATCCAATCTAGAATCACTTTCTTCTGTTCCGCATCCGGACGAGCGCCCCAGTGAACATGGATATATTTCGCAATCGGCATTTCATCATTGCGAATAACTTGCTCCAACTTAGCCAAATCAGCTTCCGAAAGCTTGCTTGGATCTTTCATCCCTTCAATTAAACGATCGAAACGGAAAAAGCGAGTTCCCTTTTCAATATCCGCCGCCATCATTTGACTTGCGATAGGTAATTTTGAATAAGCAGGTAATTCTGCATTCGGTGTGTGACAGTATTGACAGCCATTTTCAAACATCACGCTAGCAACGGCTTGGTGTGATTCCGGTAATCCGGCTGCAGCCAGTAATTTAGGCGCTTGTTCTTTATCGAACCAATACGCATATCCCACGAGAGAAAAATAGCCAATGCCAGCAACAGCTAAGGCTGAAAGTAAATATTTTTTCATCGGTAACCTCCATTTGTGTGAGGTTACATTATCTCATAAAAATAGGTATCTATTTTTTGAGATTTATCAATAGTCTTAACCTATAAAATCTATATCAATAATACATATAAACTATGAAATAAAAAACGCCCACCAAGGTGAGCGTTTACAATAAACAAAATTCAATAACCAATTAAGCTTTTTTCAAGAATTCCGATTTAAGCATAATTTTGCCACAATCAACATTGTGGTCACCATGTACTAAACGGATATTTTTGAATTTAGTTCCTTTCTTCAGTACTTCTGAAGAACCTTTTAATTTTAAATCTTTGATTAAAAGAACATCATCACCATCAGCTAATAAATTACCGTTACTGTCTTTAACGATTAACTGATCTTCATCATGCTCTTCAACTTCCTCACCCGTCCATTCATGTGCACAATCAGGGCAAACGAATTGAATTGAGTCATGGTAAGTATTTTCGCCCTTACATTGCGGGCAAGCTGGATATGTCATAAAAGTAAATCCTTAATGTGATAAAAAGTGGTTATTTTATAATGAAACGCTATAAAAAGTAAGCCTATGCATCTTAGCTTATTTAGGTAGCGTTCCAATTTGCGGATATAAATAAAAATGCCCAAACTCTTAAGGTTGGGCATTTTCTCATTTACTTTATTAGTCGTCTAAGAAACTACGTAACGTTTCTGAACGGCTTGGATGACGAAGTTTGCGTAACGCTTTCGCTTCAATCTGACGAATACGTTCACGCGTTACATCAAATTGTTTACCAACTTCCTCAAGTGTGTGGTCAGTATTCATATCAATACCAAAGCGCATACGTAATACTTTCGCTTCACGTGGTGTTAAGCCTTCTAACACCTCATTAGTTGCAATACGTAAGCTTTCTGCTGTTGCCGAATCTAACGGTAATTCAAGGCTTTCATCTTGAATAAAATCACCTAAATGTGAATCATCGTCATCACCAATTGGGGTTTCCATTGAGATTGGCTCTTTTGCAATCTTCAGCACTTTACGAATCTTATCTTCCGGCATTCCCATACGCTCCGCTAACTCCTCTGGAGTCGCTTCACGTCCCATTTCTTGTAGGCATTGACGAGAAATACGGTTAAGTTTATTGATGGTCTCAATCATATGCACTGGAATACGGATGGTACGAGCTTGGTCTGCGATTGAACGGGTAATCGCCTGACGAATCCACCATGTTGCATAAGTAGAGAATTTGTAACCGCGACGGTATTCAAACTTATCTACCGCTTTCATCAAACCGATGTTACCTTCTTGAATTAAGTCTAAGAATTGTAAGCCACGGTTGGTATATTTCTTCGCAATCGAGATTACTAAACGTAAGTTCGCTTCGACCATCTCTTTTTTCGCACGACGAGCTTTTAACTCACCATTTGCAATACGACCGCCGATTTCACGGATCTGTGCCACCGTTAAACCAGTACTTTGTTCCATACGTTGTAAGTTTGCGATATTGACACGAATTTGATCAACGTAGTTAGCCAATTTCGGTGCTGCGCCTTTTTTCGCGTTGATTGCTTTTTCAATCCATTCTTCCGAAGTTTCGTTACCTTGGAATAATTTTAAGAAATCGGCTTTTTTCATTTGTGCATATTCAACCGCATAACGCTGAATCTGACGTTCTTCCGCACGCACTTGTTTCATCATTTTTTGCATTGATTCCACAAGTAAATCAAATTGTTTCGGTACTAAACGGAACTCACGGAAAATATCTGAAAGCGCTTGGATGTGCTCTCTTGATTTTTTATGACCACGACCGTGTTTTTGAATCGCTTGCAATGCTTTCTCGTGCTGCTCACGTAACGCATAGAATTTCTCACGAGCAAGCTCAGGATCGATTGAGTTGTCATCGCCCGTATCCGCACTGCTATCGCTTTCTTCCTCTTCGCTCTCATCATCCACATCGGCCACCGCTTCCGCATCTTCATCATCAAGCACGGCTTCTAGATCTTCCACCGTTGCTTCTTCCTGCGCATTCGGATCAACAAACGCCGTCACTAAGTCAGACAAACGCATTGTGCCTTCTTCAACTTGCGCATAAAAGCCGATTAATTCAGTTAAGGCTTCCGGATATTCTGCAACCGCACATTGCACTTCATTGATACCTTCTTCGATACGTTTTGCGATATCAATCTCGCCTTCACGGGTAAGTAATTCCACCGTACCCATTTCACGCATATACATACGAACCGGATCCGTTGTTCTACCTAATTCCGATTCTACCGTTGAAAGTACTTTAGTCGCTTCTTCCACGACATCTTCATCAGCGATATTCTCTGCGAGCATTAACTCGTCAGTATCCGGGGCGGTTTCTAAAACTTTGATCCCCATATCGTTGATCATTTGAATAATATCTTCGATCTGCTCCGCATCAACCAACTCTTCCGGTAAGTGGTCGTGCACTTCTGAAATGGTTAAATAACCTTGTTCACGCCCTTGGGCAATCAGAAGTTCTAATTGAGATTGCTGTTCTAATTGTTGTTCCATAATGTGTATCCGTTTTGTGTGCGAGCAAAAATAGTGTTGGATTATACCATTAATTGCAATTTTCTTGATAGTTTTGCAAAAAATTTCTTAAAAATGACCGCTTAATTACTGTGCAATTAACATCACCAATTCTTGCTTTTCTTCTGCATTTAAGCCTACTGTGCGATCTTTAGCAATCAATACTTCGATCCGTTTTTCCACTAATTTTGCATAAAGAAAATCAAGTGTTTCGATAAAGGTACTTTCAATATTTTCCGGTGTCACCAGATGATCCCAATTCGCTAATAACTCAAGAGTGCGATAATTCGGTTTATCTCGCCAATGTTCGAGTAAAGCCCCCATTGATACACCGACTTTTTGTTGGCAAACATCAACCAATTCCAGTAATAACTCAAAGCCCGGTTCATCCAACGTTTTAAGGGCTGAAATATCTGGCACAAATTTCACTAATTCAGGGTTTTGCAATAATAAAGCGATTAATAAACGCATTGGCGTTCGCTTAATTTGCAATGGTTGTACCGCCGGTTTCTGTACGGATTGCACTCGACTTGGCAACATTGCCTCCAATTGCGCCGGATCTAAAATCCCAAGCTTTTGTCCAAGAATGTTGCGTAAATAAACACGCAACATTTCCCCCGGAATACGGTTAATCAACGGCACGGCTAATGCCGCCAATTTCGATTTACCTTCTTTGCTAGAGAGATCGACCTGCGCAATCAGTGAATCAAACAGAAAATCACTAAGCGACATCGCATTTTGCAAATATGCCTCAAAGCCTTGCTTGCCATGCGCTCGAACAAAACTGTCCGGATCTTCGCCGTCCGGCAAGAAAATAAATTTCAGCTGACGCCCGTCATGCAAATATGGCAATGCATTTTCAAACGCTCGCCATGCCGCCTCTCGTCCGGCTCTATCACCGTCGTAACAACAGATCACTTGTTCGGTGACACGGAACATTTGCTGAATTTGCTCACCGGTAGTTGCCGTACCGAGTGACGCTACCACGTTATCTACCCCGAATTGCGCTAATGCAACCACATCCATATACCCTTCGACCACAACGAGTGAGGTAGGGTTTTCATTCTGTTGCAACGCTTGAAATAAACCGTACAGTTCATTACCTTTATGATAAGTCGCCGATTCCGGTGAATTCAGATATTTAGGTCGTTCATCCCCCATCACTCGCCCACCAAAGGCTATCACTCGTCCACGTTTATCACGAATCGGGAACATTACTCGATTGCGAAATTTATCATAAATTCGACCGCTATCATTTTGCGTAATCATGCCCGTATCGAACAATTTCTGTACTTCATCACGATTCGTGCCGAATTTGCGTAATACCGAATCCATTGAATTATGTGCAAAGCCGATCTCAAAACGAGCAATGATCTCCGGTGATAATCCACGGCTTTGTAAGTAGCTTTGGCTAGGAATATCTTGAGTTAAGTTTTGTTGATAAAACTGACTAATCGCTTCTAACAGCTCATATAAATTACGTTTAGTTTTATAACTTGCCTGAGGCTTGCCGTCACGAGCGATCACATTTTCACGCGGTACTTCCAAACCCTGCATCGCCGCAAGTTCTTCAATTGCCTCCGGAAATTCCAGTTTATCGTAATCCATCAAAAAGCTAATCGCATTACCATGTGCACCGCAACCAAAACAGTGATAAAACTGTTTAGATTGACTTACGGTAAACGAAGGACTTTTTTCGTGATGAAACGGACAACAGGCTTGATAATCTCTCCCTGCTTTCTTGAGTTTGACTCGGCTATTGATCAGCTCAACAATGTCAGTACGCGCAACAAGATCATCAATAAACGAACGAGGAATTGTGCCTTTCATTGATTCTCCTTGTCATAGTGGCAAGCGGTTAAAATTACGCTAAATTTTGCAAAAAATTATGAAAATTTGACCGCTTATTTACTAATAGGTTACATAGGTGGGTTCACTAAAAACACTAAAACCGTGATTCCAAAAGGTTTCACGGTTTTAGTTAATTTAAGCTAAATAGCAGACTGCTAATTAGTATAAACGAGTGTTACGTGCATTTTCACGTGCATTACGTTTAGCGTGACGTTTAGCTAAAGATGCTTTTTCACGTTTACGAATTGTAGTTGGTTTTTCGTAGAATTCACGAGCGCGAACTTCTGCTAATAAACCTGCTTTTTCGCAAGAGCGTTTGAAACGACGTAATGCAACGTCAAATGATTCATTTTCACGAACTTTAATTACTGGCATATGCCATCACCTCAGGAAATATATGTTTAAATAAAGTCGCACATCAATTTTTGGCGACATAGAACTAAAAAAGGTAGCGCATTTTACCGCAGCTAGCCTTTAAAGTAAAGGGTAATTTCACCTAGAAAATGGTTCAAAACTTACTATTTTTTCATCTATTTTTGTTCATTAACTCAATCATAAGGCTTTTAGGATCTTAAATGATCCTAAATATCTCTGCTTGTCTGAATCAATCTTAGTAAATATTGCCCATACGCATTTTTTGCCATAGGTTTCGCTAAAGCTTCAACTTGCTCGGAGCTCAACCAATTATTACGCCAAGCAATCTCTTCTAAGCAAGCAACTTGTAGGTTTTGCACATGCTCAATCGTTTTCACAAATGAAGCAGCCTCATGCAAACTATCGTGCGTACCGGTATCCAACCAAGCAAAGCCACGCCCAAGTAACTGAATATTTAAAGATCCGTCTTGTAAATACATTTGATTAATCGAGGTAATTTCTAATTCACCTCGTACTGATGGGGTGACTTTTTTGGCAAAATCTATTACTCGATTATCATAAAAATATAAACCGGTGACCGCCCAATCCGATTTTGGTTGCGCTGGTTTTTCTTCAATAGACAGAACTCTGTAAGCTGGATCAAATTCCACAACGCCGAATCGTTCGGGATCTTTCACTTGATAACCGAAAATCGTTGCGCCGTATTCACGCTCAGAAATTTTACGTAATGTTGGTGTGAAGCCCTGACCGTAGAAAATATTATCTCCTAAGATCAAGCAAACATTATCCTTACCGATAAAGTCTTCACCGATTAAAAATGCCTGCGCTAAACCGTCTGGGCTTGGCTGAATAGCATAAGAAAGCTGAATGCCGAAATCAGATCCACCTCCTAATAAGCGTTTAAAACTCTCATTATCTTCCGGTGTGGTAATCACTAAAATTTCTCGGATGCCAGCTAACATTAACACCGATAATGGATAATAGATCATCGGCTTATTATATACCGGCAGTAATTGCTTAGAGACACCTCGCGTAATCGGGTACAAACGTGTACCGGATCCGCCAGCTAAAATGATCCCCTTCATGATTCCTCCCGCAACCCTAAACGCTCACGGTTATATGTGCCATCTAAAATTGCTTGCCACCAATCTCGATGCGTTAAATACCATTGCACCGTTTTACGTAACCCAGATTCAAACGTTTCTTGTGGTTGCCAATCTAATTCATTAGCAATTTTACTCGCATCAATTGCATAGCGAACATCATGCCCCGGTCTATCGGTGACATAAGTAATCAAATCTTCATATTTTTCTATAGCACTTGGTTTATTAGGGATAAATTCTTCCAACAACTGACAAATCGCACGCACAACTTCAATATTTGTCTTTTCGTTATGACCGCCAATATTATAGGTTTCGCCCACTTTACCTTCGCACACTACTTTATAAAGCGCACGAGCATGATCTTCTACAAACAGCCAATCTCGAACTTGCAAACCATCGCCATAAACCGGCAGCGGTTTCCCTTCTAGCGCATTTAGAATCATCAGTGGAATCAGCTTTTCCGGAAAATGATAAGGACCGTAATTATTTGAACAATTCGTGACGAGTGTCGGTAAGCCATAAGTACGAAACCAAGCTCGAACTAAGTGATCGCTCGCTGCCTTCGAAGCTGAATACGGACTACTTGGCGCATAAGGCGTTTGCTCGGTAAATAGCTCTTCCATGCCGTGTAAATCGCCATAAACTTCATCTGTTGAAATATGATGAAAACGAAAAGCGGCTTTTTTAGCTACACTCAAGCCGTTCCAATAGTTACGAGTTGCTTCAAGTAAAGTATAAGTGCCAATAACATTCGTCTGAATAAACGCAGATGGCCCGTCAATCGAGCGATCAACATGGCTTTCCGCTGCAAGATGCATAACAGCATCCGGCTGATACTTGCAAAAAAGCTGCGAAATTCGACCGCTATCACAAATATCCACTTGCTCAAAATGGTAACGTGAACTGTTACTCACACCTTCCAATGAGGCAAGATTTCCGGCATAGGTTAGTTTATCAATGTTAACGACAACATCTTGAGTATGATTAATAATATGGCGAATTACAGCTGATCCAATAAATCCTGCTCCGCCGGTAATAAAGATCGTTTTCATAAATACATCACAAATTAAAGATATATTCTATTTTATATGAGCAATAAAAAAGCAGAAAGAAGATCTTTCTGCTTTTAATTTTCTAATATGCTCCTGCTCGCTTACGCACCGCAGTAATTGTTTTAAAAAGAATCGCAATATCGTTCCATAATGACCAGTTTTTCACATACCAAGAGTCAAAATAAACACGTGTATCGTAATCCACATCATTACGACCACTCACCTGCCATAAACCTGTCATACCTGGTTTTGCCATCAGGTAGTAATCTAAATTCTCTTTATAATAAACAAGCTCATCTGTTACAACCGGCCGAGGCCCAACTAAGCTCATTTGTCCGACAAGAACATTAAATAACTGTGGTAGCTCATCTAAGCTTGTTTGACGGATAAAAGCGCCGATCTTTGTCACTCTAGGATCATTTTTCAGCTTAAAATCTTTTTCCCACTCAGCTTTGGCGGTTTCATCACAAGCCAATAATTCATTAAGCACTTGCTCAGAATTCAACACCATCGAACGAAATTTTAAGCACTTAAATGGTTTTCCATTTTGTCCGATTCGCAAATGGCCATAAATTGCATTACCACCGTCTCTCTTAATCGTAAAATAAAGCCAAATTAAAATAGGAGAGGTAAAAATAATCAATAAAATAGAACCAACAATATCCATTGCTCGTTTTAACACTCGAGAAGAGAGCTTGGCTAAATTATTATTTACTCGTAGTAGGATAACTTCATAACTAAATAAAAATGACATATCCGTACTATATAACGGTAATCCTCTTAACGTAGGTATTACTGATACCGAACGATAGCACTGCTTAGATAAATATCTTAACCAGCTATCACGCTGATCATTTTCATTATCTTCCAATGCAATAATAAATTGATCCGATTTTTTTGTTACTAACTCCCACAAACTTTGCCGTGTTTCATTAATAACCGGAACACCTAGCTGCTTTAACTCAGGAGCTTCAGTCAATGCAATAAAATATTTTACTTTAAACCCTAAATAAGGTTCACTCATCAAAGCGTAATAAGCATCTATCGCATTTCTTCCACCACCAATAATGATGGTATCTTTCAAATATAGCTTGGTTTTAATCAAATAGTTTTTAACTAAGATACGTCCTAATGGCACAAACACTAATGCAATCGACCATGTTAAAACCCATAAGTAGCGAGAAAAATAAAGTTTAGAAAACGCAATGGTCGCTAATTCAATCACCGCTAAAATTGCTAGTGTTCTGACGACTTCTTTTAACTCAAACCAAAAGGGCTTACGATAAGTATAATGCCTTAGCCTAATACCAAACCAAGCAACACAAATTACTGCAAGAAAAAGATGGATAATTACTCGATCTTCAATTTGATCATAGGGAAAGTATTTATCTAAATCCCCAGTCCATAGCTGCAATAACTCTAAGGAAAGTAAAAAAGAAAGCGAAAAGAGCAAAAAATCAGTAAATGCAAGAATGTATTTACATAACATCTGCTTTTTCATTTTAGTTACCTTTTATTTTTTAGAAATTTTCTTTTTAATAAGCCTAATGCTTTTTTAAATAAATTTTCACCTTCTAGTGAAACCACATTAACTTCTTTTATTTTTAAACCATGATGTACAAGCCAAACATTAAATAAACGCTCAGCAAGAAATCCAAAAACACGTTTCTGATAATTATCATAATGAGTAATATCAATTTGTGACTCTAATTTAAATAAAATAGGGAACAGCCATTCACAATATTGTGTGAAATGCTTTCTATTTAATACAAACATATTAAATAGATGCAGTGTTTTTCCTGACATTACTTTCTCAAATGCAATCATATATTCAGGAAAATCTTGCTTGATAATTTCTTTAGTTAAATCTAGATCTTTAATATGATGTGCATTTTTATAATGCTCATAAATCGTCTCAATATAATAATTTCGCTTCTTAGCAACAATTACATCATATTGAGCTAAATCTACTAATAATTCATTTTCCGAAGCAATTGTATTCCCTTTTAACACAACCTCTTTACCTTTAAAATATCGGCGGTAATGAACTAATCCTATATAATCACTCTCTGGGAATACATTATTTTTCCAAGCCCAATATAAAGCGGTTAATTCACAGAACGAACCATTTTTCGAAGAAATATTATTGCCTGTATCATCACCTTGAATATCTAGTTGCTGCTGATGAAGTACTTTTCCGACATAGATTGGTACATAAGAAGCTGAATTAGGAAACTCATACTGTTTATGAGTTGCAATTAGAATCTTAACTCTGCTCATAATATTTATAAGTATTCTCTATGATGGGAGAAATTCTTGGCTAAACCATGCCAAATACCTCTTAACCCAATTTTCAATTTGGTTAAATTTGGTTTAGTGAAGAGAAAAAACCAACCTACCTTAATACAAAATAAGGCAGCAATTAAACTCCCTTTATAATCAATCAGATTACGAAGATTATTTCTGCACATACAATAGAGTTTTAATTTAGATTCAGTATCATTAAATTTTAATAAATTAAAAAACATTGGTGTACCTAATGTTAATTCCTTAGGATGATAAAATTTAGAGGAAGTTACCGTAAATACCTTAAAGCCTGCTTTCTTAGCCCGCCAAGTGTATTCCATATCATCACCCCAAATAAAATAAGATGCTTTAGGAAAGCCTATTTCCTCCACCATCTTATTTGAAAATAAAATCCCATTAAATGGCATAACAATATCAGGAATAATATTATCAACAGTTGCTTTTTCTACATCCTCTAAACCCATTAATACTTTTTTACTATTTGGTAAACGTAGAGTAAAAGTAAGTTCCTTCGGATTCTTATTATTTAATACTAAAGGACCAATATAAGTATTATCATTTGCGTACGGCATTAACTCAGCCAGACTATCTTTTTCGGGTAAACCGTCATCATCCATTAACCAAATATAATCAAAGCCACGTTGATAAGCAAACTCAATACCAGCATAAAAACCACCTGCCCCACCTTGATTAATATCAAGCGTTAAAAGTGTAAACTTATCATTATCTAGCCAACCTTTAGTACGCAAAAAATCCACTGTCCCATCCGTACTGGCATTATTTACCACTACAATATGAGCCAGAGGATAACTTTGAGCTTGCAACGCTTGTAAACAATTTAGTAATAATTCTTTGCGGTTGTACGTAACTACAACTGCACAAATGGCTTTATTCTGCATAAGTTAATCTATCAATAAAAGACCGCTTCAAAATAAGCGGTCTATTTTCCAAAGAATTTTACACATCCATATTTACATAAAATGGTTGTAAATTCTGCTCACACGCTAACGCTTGTTTTATATCATCAGCAGTTTCTAAAGCTTCCTTAATGGTTACATCCATATCTAAATAACGATATGTCCCTAAACGACCAACAAAGGTAACTTGCGTTTCTTTATTCGCTTTTTCAACATACTGTTGTAATAAGGCTTTATCTTTTACTAAGCGAATCGGATAATATGGAATATCCTTTTCTTCACATAAACGGCTAAATTCTCGATAGCAAATCGTTTTTTCGTGATTTTCCCACGGTGCGAAATGTTTATGTTCCGAAATACGCGTATAAGGAACCTCTTCATCACCATAATTAATTACTGCATTACCTTGGAAATCACCTTCAGTGCGGAATGCTTCAAAATCTAGCGTACGATAACCTAAACGGCCTAGCTCAAAGCCAAAATACGCATCTAGAGGCCCAGACCAGAAAATATGATCGAATTCCGCTTTCATACTTTCAGTAAATGGTGTCGCTAAACGTACTTCAATATTCTCGTGTTTTAAAATATTTTCCACAATCACAGTATAGCCGTCTTTCGGCATACCTTGGAATTTATGCGCAAAGTAGTTATCATCATAATTAAAACGCACCGGCAAACGTTTTAAAATACTTGCCGGTAACTCTTTCGGCTCTACACCCCATTGCTTTTTGGTGTAACCGTAGAAAAACGCTTTATATAAATCGTGACCGACAAAACGCATCGCTTGTTCTTCAAACGTTTGCGGATCGGTAATCGACATATCCGCTTGGCTTTCAATTAACGCTTTCGCTTCACTTGGTGAACAAGTTTTACCAAAGAACTGATTAATCGTATGCAAATTAATTGGCAATGAATACACTGCACCTTGGCTAATGGTTTTTACACGATTAACAAACGGCATCCATTCGCCAAATTGATTTACATAATTCCACACACGTTCGTTATCTGTATGAAAAATATGTGGGCCATAAACATGAACCATCACATTCGTTTCAGCATCACGTTCAGAGTGGCAGTTACCCGCCACATGATTACGCTGGTCAATAACGGTTACTTGATAACCTTGTTCTGCAAGTTCACGAGCAATAACTGCATTTGAAAAGCCTGCGCCGACTAGGAGAAATTTCATATTATGTTTTATAAACCAATTCTCGAACTTTATTTAAAAGTTTATATGCTTTATTAAAATGATGACGAAGGTAATGAGCAAGATAAAAAGAATTTGGAATATAATAGAAAAGCCAAAACTTGCGCCAATTCTTTTTATCTCTATCCATTGCCGACTTTAATTCTGAAATAAGAACTAAATTAGAATAATCAAAATCACTTTTATATCTATTATATAATACTCTGACATCTAAATTTCTATTTGCTAATGAATCACCACAAGCCCAAGTAAATAAATATAAACTAAAAATAGAATGTTCTAATGCCAAGTGCTTCGGAATCTTATCGTTATATCTCTTGCGAATACTACTTGTTACTGTCGACAAAGACGAAGATAAGCTCAAAATATTTTCCTCGCTTTTCACCCGCATAATGCTACCAGAACGTTGACGATACTGAATGAAATCTAAAGGCAGGTAATATAGTGTCTCACAGTCTAGTATTTGAAGAGGCAAACAAGCTACATCCTCATAGGTTTTACCAACAGGATATTGGTATTTATTTAGAATATTTCTTCTAATTATATATTTCCATGGATAAAGCTGAGCATCTTTATATACAGATACTAAGAAATCTGATTTATCATCTGAGTTCCTCATTAGCTTACGCTCTTTAAATGAACTCTGAATAGGATTGAACTCTATATTAGAGTCCGTATAATAATTAAAATTAATGACAAGACAATCAGGTAAATTCTCTTGTAACACATTCTTAATTAACTTTAGTCTATTTGGTACTAAAAAGTCATCTCCATCAAGAAATGCTATATATTCACCTTGAGCCGCTTTAACGCCAACATTCCTTGCATCCGATACCCCCCCATTTTCTTTATGAATGAGTACAAACCTATCCGAAGCAATACGCGCTTTATACTCTTCTAATAAAGAATAAGCTCCATCCGTAGCACCATCATTGACAATGATTAGCTCACAATTATCATCCCATTGTGAAAGAACAGAATCAATCGCTTGAGACAAATACTCAACAACATTATATGCAACAACAACAATACTAACTAAAATCGGATTTGACATTTATTTATCTTCCTTATTTTGCATATAATGGAATGACATCATCTGCATTACCACAAGCTTTAATTACACCTTTATCAATCCAAATTGCTTTCTGGCAAAGTTCTTTAACTTGATGAATTGAATGAGATACAAATAATAATGTCGTGCCACCAGACAGCATCTGTTCCATTCTTTTCTTACATTTCTCTTGAAATGCTGCATCCCCAACAGCTAACACCTCATCTACAATAAGGATCTCTGGTTTCACAATTGTTGCTACAGCAAAGCCTAGGCGAGCAGACATCCCTGAAGAGAAATTTTTCAAAGGTACATCAACAAAATCTTGTAATTCTGCAAACTCGATAATTTCATCAAAATGCTGATCCATAAAAGCTTTCTTATGCCCTAATAAAGCTCCATTTAAATAAATATTCTCACGGGCGGTCAATTCGCCATCAAAGCCAGCACCTAATTCGATTAATGGAGCAATATTACCATTAACCTCAACAGTTCCTTTATAAGGCTTAAGAATCCCACAAATAAGCTTTAGCAAAGTTGATTTACCTGATCCATTCGTCCCAATTAATCCCCAAGACTCCCCTCTTTTTACTTCGAAAGTGACATCCTTCAGGGCGAAAAACTCTTGAAACATTAATTGTCCTTTAAGCATTTTTATAAAATACTCTTTGAGACCATTATAATCTTCTGTAGCTTTGTTAAAACGCACTGTTGCATTTGTAACTTTAATAACAGTATCTTTTTCCATAACTATATATATAAAATAAATTCGTCTTGTCTTTTATTAAAATACCATGCACCGATTATAAGTGCTAATAAAGCTGTAATTGTTCCAATGCTAATTGCTAGTAGAGATGGAAATTTAGCATATAAAACAATATCTCTAAACTGCTCAATATACCAATACATAGGGTTAATACCTTTATAAATAGATTGGTATTTTTCCGGTATAATACTTACTGGATAAAATAATGGTGTTAAATACATCCACATAGAAATAAATACCCCCCACAAATATTGAATATCTCTAAAGAATACTGTTGACGCAGCGAGAAATAAACTAACACCTAATACAAAAATAAATAATTGTAATAGTATAAATGGAAAAAATAATAAATTTAGAGAAAACGCAGCATTAGTAACGATCATTACTAAAAGTAATGCTCCTAAGGAAAAAACTAAGTTAACAAGTGAGCTTCCTACTTTAGAAATAGTAAAAATATATTTTGGCACATAGGTTTTCTTTATTAGAGATGCATTACCTCTAATCGACCAAACTGCATTATTTGTCGCCTCAACCATAAAATTAAAGATAATCTGGCCTGATATTAAATATAAAGGAAAATTAGGAGTGTCAAACTTAAATACATTTGAAAACACAATAATTTGCACAATCATTAGCATCAATGGATTTAATATACTCCATAGATATCCTAAATAACTTCTTCTATACTTTAATTTAATATCTCTAAATACTAATTGTTTTAGTAGCTCATCAAATGCATAGAATCTTTGGAATTTTCCAATTAAATTATTAATCATAACAATATACTTTCTGTAAATTTTAAAAGGGACTAAAACAGCCCCTTTCAAGCCACCTAACTAGCTACTTCTGTTAATAAATCTAATAATTTACGCTGTTTAGGATCAATATTAGGATTCATAGTACTTAAATGTGATTTTTCAATACCACAATTATTTACTAAATCTATTAATTGAGTCTGTAAAGCATTTAATTTTGATTCAATAACAAACTGCTGCTGTTCTTGATTTCCTAATTCTAATAATTTATTAGAACGCTCATTAAATAATGACCATGCCTTTTCAGTATATGCTAATTTAGTATATTGCTCTAAGAGGTCCAAATTTATACTATCATCATAAACATCGAGATTTTTGATAGCTTGAAAAGCTCTTTCACAATTATTTCCATCCCTAAATGGAAAAGTTTGCATAATACGAGATAAGTACGGCTCAAATGGTTTACCTTTATTAAGTAATAATTGCTCTAAATTGTCTAATACCTTACCCTCAGTAGTTGCCACCGGACCAAAGCCATCTCGTTCATAAGAAAAATATCCTTTCTGAGCAATATGATTTCCAGCAAAGATTTTATCCTGATCAAAATGGTAATATAAAACCATTTTCTCTAATAATCCCATTTCAAACGCAACTGATGAGTAATCTGTAATCATCAATTGAGAAGACTGGAATAATTGCTGGATACTTAATTCTGATGTTCCTGCAGACCAAACGTCAATATACTCCGGAATTTGAAATTGAGATAAATATGGTTCAATATTTTTATGAGGAGCAAAAACAACTTTATAACCATGATCTTTAACTAACTTTTCTAACCTTGGGCTTCTTAGCAAAGAAGACCAATGTTGTGCATAGTCAGTTCCCATAAAATCTGGGTTTATAGCTCTTTTATTACTATTTTCTAGAGCCTCTCCAACAATATAATTTCTCCAAGTTGGCATAATTAAAATTTGCTGATTATCAGTAATATTTTCTTTTAAAAGAGCATCATGTCTAGGGAAGCCAGTCAAAGCGACTTCTTTTAGACCAATTTGATATCCACTATTTTCTTTAATAATCGACTCATATTCAGCATGTGTTGCAGTCAACATACAAAGCATATTTCTTTTATAAAGAAGAATATTTGACATATCATCTTTAGTTACGCCATGCTGTAAAAATACAAACTTTTTAGAATGCTCATATTCATCTTTAAAATAATTTTGAATATATCCATCAAAATGACTACTAATAATTTTAGATGCCTTTCTTAGCTGTCTTTCAAAACTATCCGAGCCAAACTCAAGTAGATTGAATCCTTCTTTTTCTAATCTATTCCAATCATGAGAATCTCTATTTAAAGCAAAGTAACATTTTTGCATAGGATAATGTTTACTAATATAACGGTATAAATGTTCTGCATTATCATCCGCCTGTACATCCCTATCCATAAGGACCCAGCTATTATCAGATGCATACTTTTTACTTGGTTGATGGAATTTCTTTAATATCTCACCAATTGAGAGTTGTTTATAATGCTTATTCCAAATAGATAGGCTTGATAACTTACCATCAATATTTACCGAAAGGATTTCTGACTCATCTGTGTATGGAACCCAACAACGCTTTTCCATTACAAATGGCATATAACCCACTGTGTTCATTTTTGATTTAATAAATTGTGGAATTGTGTCTATACCATTTAAATTAAATTGAGCAAGAGTATCTTTTGCCACAAAATAACAAACAAGAATCTGTTTTTTAGCAATATCAATATTTTCTACAAATGCTGTATAATTATCCGGCTTATCATCCTTAAGACCAAGAATACCAACTCTTTGCATTTCCCATATCCCAATCATATTAAATTCTTTAATATATTGGCTATCAATAAAAGCAAAACATTGTTTCATTAAAGAAAAATAGCGTTCTTTTTCAAAAGGAGTTAACAATGCTAAATCCATTCTACCCGGATTATTCCATAACTCTTTCACATGCCAAGATAAATCCATTAATACGGTATATTGAATATTTTTAGGAATAAAACCTAATTTAGCTTTATGCTCCTCAAGTAAATTAATATATCCATATTGCAGCAGATCATAGAATTTCTCTTTCTTAAGCCATGCAGTATCAATCGTAGAATTACCATCTCCACGTTTACGATAATAAAAAATAGCATTCTTAATATAGGCAATATTTCCTTTATATACATATAAAAGGTAGTCTGCTAAATATTTTCCATCTTCGAAATGAGGCTTAATTCGTGAATCGAATTCAATCCCTGAGTCTTTTAAATGCTGAGTTTTAAAGAATGTTACTGTTACGAATAAATTAATATAGTTATCCATATTAGTAACGGGAACTTTTGTTACATTATGTTTGAAGCGATATTTAAGAGGGTGTGTATCTGATGCAACCTTAGTTTTATCATGATAATAATATAAATTTCCAACTACCATTTCCAAAGAGCTATCTTTAGATAGTTCTTCATCTACTAGCTGGAAGTAATTCGGTGATACAAAATCATCTGAATCAATAAATGTTACCCATTCAGTTTTAACATATTTCATGCCAAAATTTCTAGCTGAAGAGATACCACCATTTTCTTTATATAAATAAGTAATATTATTTGGATATTTCTCTTGCCATTTCTTAATTATTTCTGCCGATGAATCCTTCGAACCATCATCAACTAAAATAAGATGAATATGCTTCTTAAAATCCAAAGTTTGGTTAACCAAACTCTCAAAATATTCATCTAAATATTTTTCTACATTATATACCGCAGATACGACTGTATATCCGAAATTTCCATTATGTTTTAATGGAATATATTTTCTATATTTTAGATTTTTAGAATGATAATATTCTTTAGTTAAAGATAATGAACGTTTAAATGCCCAAACTGGATCATTTATTGCTTTTCTTAATTTTCCTTTAAAATTTTGCATAATTCGACCAAATGTTTAATTGTTTATTTGTAAATAACTTCTTGTTACTCCATAAGTACGCTGTACTAAAATGGACAATATATGTGTTGTAAATTATACAAGAATTCCATTATTTTGACAAAATCTATTCTGGTAGCCTCACTACTATTTTGCCTCTAAACCTATTGCCCAATGCTTAATCTTAGTACATAATGAAGACTTACCTAGAGTTTGGTGTGAGAAGAAAAAATGAACGATATTCAAATCCCTCTTATCTTTACCGATGCTGCGGCGAAGAAAGTTAAGAGTTTAATTGAGGGCGAGGATAACCCGAATCTTCGTTTACGAGTGTATATTACGGGTGGTGGTTGCAGTGGTTTCCAATACGGTTTTACCTTTGACGACCAGATTAATGAAGGTGATTTAACTATTGAGAATCAGAATGTTGGCTTAGTGGTTGATCCAATGAGTCTGCAATATTTAATCGGCGGCACGGTTGATTACACCGAAGGCTTGGACGGTTCTCGCTTTGTAGTACAAAACCCGAATGCAAGTTCAACTTGTGGCTGCGGTTCGTCATTTAGCATTTAAAATTGACCGCTTGTCTTACGACTTTCCATAGCATTCTAACATTAAGGGCTGAATCCAGAATATTGCCGGATTCAGCCCTTTTAATCCCTAAAAATCGTGGTTACTTTTTAGCCTAGATACCATCTCCATAAGTCCCTTCGATATCTTCAAAATATTGGTTCATATCAAACGCCGGTTTTTGTACGGAAGATTGTCCGATAATACGAGCTGGTACACCTGCAGCGGTTGCATGATCCGGTACTGGTTGTAATACAACTGAATTCGCCCCAATTTTCGAATAGCGTCCAATTTCGATATTACCTAAGATTTTTGCACCGGCGCCAATCATCACGCCTTCTCGGATTTTCGGGTGACGATCACCGTGTTCTTTACCCGTACCACCAAGCGTAACGCCTTGCAAAATCGAGACATCATTTTCAATCACAGCAGTTTCACCCACTACAATACCTGTTGCGTGGTCAAACATAATGCCGCAGCCTAATCTCGCTGCCGGATGAATATCAACATCAAATGCTACAGAGATTTCATTTTGTAGATAAATTGCCAATGCCTTACGACCTTGTTGCCAAAGGTAATGGGTGACTCGATAACTTTGGATCGCATGATAGCCTTTTAAATACAACAGTGGTGTTGTCCATTTATCTACCGCAGGATCTCGAGTACGAACCGCATCAATATCACAGGCAGCACTAGCAATAATTTGAGGATTAGCCTGATAGGCTTCTTCAATAATTTCTTTTAACGCAATCGCTGGCATAATTGGGTTAGCCAGTTTATTGGCTAAGATATAACTCAGTGAGCCACCTAAATTACTATGCTTTAAAATAGTCGCATGGAAAAAGCTGGCAAGCATCGGCTCACTATCAACCAATTCCTGCGCTTCTTCTCGGATATTCTGCCAAATTTGATTAAGTTCGCTTTCGTTCATGTAAAACCTCTTTATTCGCCTTTGCGTTCACGCCCTAATAAAGTTGCAACAACATCATGTGCATTTTTACCACAAAATAACATCTGGTAGATCTGTTCAACAATCGGCATTTCAACCCCTTGGGTTTGAGCCAGTAAATACGCCTCTTTGGTATTGTAAAAACCTTCTACCACTTGCCCGATTTCCGCCATTGCATCCTCAGCAGATTTACCCTGCCCAAGCATTAAGCCGAAACGACGGTTACGTGATTGATTATCGGTACAAGTTAACACTAAATCGCCTAGCCCCGCCATTCCCATAAAAGTGTTAGCATTTGCACCAAGTGATGCGCCTAAACGGCTGATTTCCGCCAAACCACGGGTAATTAACGCTGTTCTGGCATTGGCTCCAAATCCCATACCATCAGAAATACCCGCCCCAATTGCAATCACATTTTTAATCGCACCGCCTAATTGTACGCCAATCATATCGCTATTTAAATAAACACGAAAAGCCTTGGAACAGTGAATACGCTGCTGCATTTCGTCAGCAAATTGCTTATCGTTTGAGGCTAAAGCGATTGCAGTCGGTAAACCTTGTGCTAACTCTTTTGCAAAAGTCGGGCCGGAAAGTACCGCTAGCGGATATTGAGTACCAAGAATTTCTTCGGCAACCGTTTGTAATAATCTTCCGGTATTACGTTCCAATCCCTTCGTTGCCCACATAATACGATGATGAGCATTCAATAATGGACGAATTTGCATCAATACATCAGCAAACACGTGGCTTGGCACAACAATCAAAATATCCTTTGCTTTGGCAAGCGCTTGAGCTAAATCACTTTCCACTTCCAAAGCGTCCGGAAAAGCTATATCTGGTAAAAAAGCATTATTCATTCGTTCCGCGGCCAAAATTGCCATTTTTTCCGGCTGGTGTCCCCATAAATAAGTTTTATGACCATTACGAGCCAGCGCAATAGCTAGTGCTGTACCATAAGAACCTGCACCTAAAACCGTGACAGGCGCGGAATATATTTCACTCATTAATATTATCCTTATGCAATGAAGTATTTAGAGATTGGAATCAAAATGGACTAACTAAAATAGAAAGGCTCAATATATCATTTGATGTGAATCCGTCAATTCAGGCAACTTAAACCTATACAAAGTTTTACGTTGTGATAAGCAGAATTGGAGAGGTAAAGAAAAAGGTATGCAAAATTGCATACCTTTAAAAAAGACTAGTTTACTGCTGGCGCTTCTGCGTTTTGCTCTGCTTCTTGGCGTTGTAAGTAATCCATAAACAGTGCATCGAAGTTTACCGGTGATAAATTCAATGCAGGGAATGTACCACGGTTTACTAGGCTAGCAATTAATTCACGTGCATAAGGATAAAGCACGTTAGGACATTGTGATGCTAAACAATGTGCCAATTGAAGGCCTTCTAAGCCCTTAATTGTAAATACACCCGCTTGTTTTACTTCACAAATAAATGCAGTATCACCACTATCTTCTAATGTGGTTGAAACATTAATGTGTAATACCACTTCATAAAGGTCTTCATCTAACTGTTTTGTTTCAGTATCAAGCTCAAAGCCTAATTGCGGTTTCCACTCTTGATGAAAAATAGTTGGTAAGTTCGGTGCTTCAAACGAAACGTCTTTGATATAAATACGTTGAATTTGAAGTTCAAATGGGAGCTGTTCTTCTTGAGCAGCAACTTGATTTTCTTCAGCCATAATATTTCCTTAATTAACTAAATTATTTATGTTTTTTAACGGTTGGAAGGTTTGCCGAACGCCAGCCTAAAATACCTTCTTTTAGCACATATACTTTGCTAAAGCCTTGTTTTGCAAGTAAATCTGCGCTTGTCCCGGCAGAAAAACCATTAGTATCAACCAAGATCACCGGACGATCTTTATATTTTTCAATCGGGTGAACATTATTCGCTTTGATTTCGCTTGGCAGAATATGGTGGCTATCTACGATATGACCTGAGCGGAACTCATCTTCTGAACGTAAATCAAGGAATACACCGTCTTCTTTGTTCACAAGTTGGGTCGCCTGTGCGTGTTCGATTGTTTTAAATTTACTGGTAGCGCCTTTATAAAGACTAAATAGCACTGCAACAAATACCGCAATCCACGCAAACACAAGGATCGGGTGAGCGCTAACAAATTGTTGAAGTTGCTGAGTAAAGGTTAAATCCATGACTAAATTCTCTTTTGGTTAAAATAAAAGCGGTTATTTTTAGAGAAATTTTTGCAAATTTTTTTCTAAAATCAACCGCTTATAAAATGCTAATTAAAAGCCCTCCAAAACGGAGAGCTTTGTATTTGAGAATTAGCCCTGAGCTTGTTGAGCCATTACTTCATCGAAAGAGGTTGCTTTTTCAGTTACTTTCGCTTTTGCAAGTACTGCTTCAACCGCTTGTTCTTCTAATACCACGTTACGGATATTTTCAGTTAATTGACGGTTTTTCGCGTAGTGAGCAACAACTTCTGCCGGTTGTTCGTAAGCTGAAGCGATTTCTGCAATCGTTTCTTCAACACGTTTTTCATCAACTTTTAATTCGTTAGTACCGATTACAGTTGAAAGTAATAAACCTACTTGAACACGACGTTTTGCATCCGCTTCGAATAATTCTGCCGGTAATTGTGCAGCCATTTCCGGTTTACCACCGAAACGTTGAACCGCTTGACGACGTAATACATCAACTTCTTCCGCTACTGCTGCAGCCGGTACTTCAATTTCGTTTTGTGCGATTAAACCGTTGATTACTTGGTTTTTAACACGTGCAGTTACTGCATTTTTAAGTTCACGTTGCATATTTTTCTTAATTTCTGCACGTAAATCTTCTACAGTTTTTGCTGAACCGAATTTTTTCACGAATTCTTCTGTTAATTCAGGTAATACGATGTTTTCTACTTTCTTAAGTGTGATTGCGAATTTCGCCGCTTTACCTTTTAAGTTTTCAGCGTGGTATTCTTCAGGGAAAGTTACATCGATATCGAATTGTTCGCCAGCTTTGTGACCAACGATACCCTCTTCGAAACCAGGGATCATACGACCTTGACCCATTGCTAAAGTGAAGTCTGTCGCTTTACCGCCTTCAAACTCTTCACCGTCAACAGAACCAACAAAGTCGATTACAACACGGTCTTCTGCTTTTGCAGCTTCTTGTGATTCAGCCCAAGTCGCTTGTTGTTTACGTAAAACATCGATCATTTTGTCTAAATCAGCTTCTGTGATTTCTACAACCGGTTTTTCAACTTCGATGTTTTCTAAACCTTTTAATTCAACTTCTGGGAATACTTCAAAAGTCGCAGTGAAGCTGAATTCTTGGCCTGGTTGGTAGTTGTTAGGAGTGAATGTAGGACGACCTGCAAGGTTGATTTTCTCAGCGATTACTGCATCAAAGAATGCACGTTGCATTTCATCAGATAATACATCTTGGCGAGCCGCTAAACCGAAACGTTGTTCGATAATTGCGTGTGGTACTTTACCTTTACGGAAACCATCTACACGAGCGTTTTTCGCATAGCCTTTTAATTGTTCTTTATAAGCTGCTTCGATTTTGTCTGCAGCTACAGTAATAGTTACACGGCGTTGTAAGCCTTCTAAAGTTTCAATAGAAATTGACATTCTTAAACCTCAAGTTGTGGGTATATAAAAGATACAGAAATAGACATCCATTGTAACGTTATGTCAATGGGCTGTCGAGGAATATTGCGCAGAACATCTGCCAAATGATGGCGCAGAAATGAAAAAATCAGCAAAATTTACCGAACAAGCGGTGCGATTTTACTGATTTTTTGCAATAGCGTTAGGTTACGCCTTCTTTCCTAAAAGATTATAAGCTTTTTGGAATACGAATTTTTTGACCCGGGAAGATCTTGTTCTCGTCTTTGATCACTTCTTTATTCGCTTCAACGATCGCTTTATATTTTGCACCGTTACCGTAAGCTTTGGTTGCAATTTCCCATAAAGTATCGCCTTTTTGAATCACATAGAATTCGTCATCACCTGCAAGCGCTTCGCCGTTAGCAATTTGAACACCGTCGATTTTCACTTCTGAAATACCTTCAATGTTACCCGCCATTAACACCGCTTTTTCTACCGCAGCTGCCGTTGCCGCCACACCGCTTAAATTTGCTACACCGTTTTCAACGGTTACTTGTACATTCTCAACGCCCGGATTGTCTTCATTTAAATGTTCCGTTACGGCTTGTGATGCCTCTTCTTCTTTATTAAAAAGTTTTTTGCCGATATTCGCTGCAAAATCAAATAAACCCATGGTAAAGTCCTCTAAAGTTAGGTTTAAGGGAGGCTATATTTTACACCATTATAAGGTGATTGAAATAGCCAAATCACAAAGTTAGAACCGCAAAACTAAGATTGGTTCAATAGGCAAAGCATCACAAATTTCACTTAACACAAACTTCATTTCAGATAGATTTCACTAAATTCAAACAACAAGCGGTTAAATTTGCAAAAAATATTGCAAAAATGACCGCTTACATTTCAAATTTTCCACATTTTCGGCTAAAATTAATCCCTTTTGTTATTTTTGATTATTTTATTAGGGCAGTTAGGTGAAACAAGTTAAATTTTATTTACTGAGCCAAGCGTCTTCTGAAGATCTCAGCGCCGCCGAAGCAATGGCTTGTGAATTAAGTGCTCAGGCTTGGAAACTCGGCAAACGAGTGCTGATCGCCTGCGAAACCGAACAACAAGCCCTAAAAATTGATGAAGCGTTATGGGCGAGAGATCCCGATTCTTTTGTACCGCATAATCTTTCTGGCGAAGTTACCCAATATGCCACGCCAATAGAAATATCATGGCCTGGCAAACGCAATGCACAGCGTCGTGATTTGCTTATTTCGCTCCAGAAAAATCTACCGGACTTTATTAATAGCTTTAATCAAATTATTGATTTTGTACCGGCGGATGAGGCAGAGAAAGCCCAAGCGCGCGAACGTTACAAACAATATCGCCAACTTGGCTGGCAACTTGAAACAGTACAAGCATAATATGTGGCAAACCAAATCGTTCGAACAACTTTCCACAACGGAATTATTTGAAATCTACAAATTACGCACTGCCGTTTTTGTGGTTGAACAAGATTGCCCCTATCAAGAAGTGGATGATAAAGATCTTATCGCTTATCACCATTTCGCAAAAAAACAACAGAATTTGACCGCTTATTGCCGTATCTTCCTGCAAGAAGATGGCGTACATATCGGTCGAGTGCTGGTTGCAATTGAAGCTCGAGGTTCTGGCTTAGCTCGTGAATTAATGCAAACAGCAATTGCTTACGCTAAACAAACTTGGCCGCAGCACACTATATATATCCAAGCACAATCTCATTTAGCCCAGTTTTATCAATCACTCGGTTTTAATGCGATTTCCGATGTTTATTTGGAAGATAACATCCCGCATTTGGATATGGCGTTAACACGTTAACAATTGTATGTATGGAAAGAATTGATGATGGACAATCTTTATTACCTTATTCTCATCATTTTATTATTGAGTGCGGCATATTATGTATATCGCCAAATTGATAGAGAAATGATGTATTTTCGCTTTAGCTGTGAAAATATTTTCGACATAGACTATTACGAATATGTCAATAACTATAAATTCTTCAACTTTTTTAATGAACAACTTAGCGAACACCTAAGGCTATATGTACAAGACAATTTCCATGCGCTACGCATTCCTTATAAAGATCTGCAACTCAGCGCACAAGTTGAATTCGAAACGGTAACCATCACCTGTTATTTAGAAGCAAACCGAAATAAACACGATTATATCCAAGAACAAATTATTCGTACGGTTAACTTAGAAGATGAAATTCGAAAATTCCACGCATTCTACGAGAAAGCTCGAGATCCGGAATTCCAACACGTGTTTAAATTAAAAGAATGCCATCAAACACCGGCAAATCAAGAACAGGCTAAAAGTTAAGGCAATGCCGATGCCTAGCACAGCTGAGCAAGCGGTTTAATTTCCGTAAAATTTTACAAATTTTAGAGAAAGAAAATGACCAAAATTGAACAAATTAAAGAACAACAACGCCAACTGCAAATTCAATTTAAAGCGTGGATGGATGATAAGAAAAAGCGTGAAGTGCTAACGTTTCAGCGACCGAATGGAAATATTGTTCGACATTATCCTGATGGCCACGAAGAAGTCATAAAACATGCCGATAAATCCTAGCACGGCAAAGCCGTACTAGGTTACGTATAGTTCAGCCCCGCTAGGGCTAGAAATTTTAAGCGGTTTCGGCGATTTACCAGAAAAACAGCATACCTTATTTGGATATGGTATTGGACAAATCTCCCCTAACCCCTCTTTGCTAAAGAGGGGAACTGGTTTAGGGAAGAATAGCGTTCTCCACATTACCACAAGACAACTCCCCTCTTTAGTAAAGAGGGGCTGGGGGGAGATTTGAAAACCGAGCTACAGAGTAGCTCACTCAGCCGAAGGCTGATCGTAACCTCGTATGGCTTGCTGTGCGTGGGTTGCAAGCGGTTGAACTTCCATAAAATTTTACAAATTTTGGAGAAATCAAATGACCAAAATTGAACAAATTAGAGAACAACAACGCCAACTACAAATTCAATTTAAAGCGTGGATGGACGTGAAGAAGTGATTGAGTATGCCGATAAATCCTAGCACGGCAAAGCCGTACTAGGTTAAGCATAACTCAGCCCTGCTAGGGCTGAAAGTTAGAAAAAATACCGAGCCACAGCGTGGCTCACTCAGCCGAAGGCTGATCCTAACCACGTACGGCTTGCCGTGCGTGGGTTGTAAGCTACCTACACAAATTTATATCAAAGAGAAAAACAATGACCCAAAACCTCCAAATGGCAGACCGTTTCGATGCGTCTGCAGTAGAACAAGCACTTTATAAACACTGGGAAGAACAGGGCTATTTTAAGCCGACTGAGAATCCTGACGTTCCAAGTTACTGTATCGCAATTCCACCGCCGAATGTAACCGGTTCATTGCATATGGGGCACGCTTTCCAACAAACTTTGATGGATACTTTAATCCGTTTCAACCGTATGGAAGGTAATAACACCCTTTGGCAAACCGGAACAGACCACGCGGGTATCGCAACCCAAATGGTGGTGGAGCGTAAAATCGCGGTGGAAGAAGGCAAAACTCGCCACGATTATGGGCGTGAGGCTTTCATCAATAAAATCTGGGATTGGAAGGCGTATTCAGGCGGCACAATCAGCCAACAAATGCGCCGTTTAGGTAACTCAATCGACTGGGATCGTGAACGTTTCACGATGGATGAAGGCTTATCGAATGCGGTAAAAGAAGTGTTCGTTCGCTTACACGAAGAAGGCTTAATTTATCGTGGTAAACGCCTTGTGAACTGGGATCCGAAACTTCACACCGCAATTTCAGATTTAGAAGTGGAAAACAAAGAGAGCAAAGGTTCACTTTGGCATTTCCGCTATCCGTTGGCAAACGGTGCGAAAACCGCTGACGGTAAAGATTATTTAGTGGTGGCGACCACTCGTCCTGAAACTGTGCTAGGCGACACAGCGGTGGCGGTTCACCCTGAAGATGAACGTTACCAATCATTAATTGGTAAAACGGTAGTATTACCGCTTGCAAACCGTGAAATTCCAATCGTAGCAGACGAATACGTTGATCGTGAGTTTGGTACGGGTGTGGTAAAAATTACCCCTGCACACGACTTCAATGACTATGAAGTGGGTAAACGTCACAGCTTGCCAATGGTAAACGTGATGACGATGAATGCGGATATCCGTGCGGAAGCGGAAATTATCGGCACAGACGGTAAACCACTAACGACTTATGAAGCGAAAATCCCTGCGGATTATCAAGGCTTAGAGCGTTTCGCTGCGCGTAAAAAAGTGGTGGCGGATTTTGAAGCGTTAGGTTTATTAGACGAAATCAAACCGCACGATTTGAAAGTGCCTTACGGCGACCGTGGTGGTGTGCCAATCGAGCCAATGCTAACTGACCAATGGTATGTGAGTGTGAAACCACTTGCGGAAGTAGCAACCAAAGCGGTGGAAGACGGCGAAATTCAATTCGTACCAAAACAATACGAAAACCTTTACTTCTCTTGGATGCGTGATATTCAAGACTGGTGTATTTCTCGCCAATTATGGTGGGGACATCGTATCCCAGCGTGGTATGACGAAGCAGGCAATGTGTATGTGGCTCGTAACGAAGAAGAAGTGCGTCAAAAACACAATTTACCGGCAGATCTTGCGTTACGCCAAGATGAAGACGTGCTAGACACTTGGTTCTCATCAGGCTTGTGGACGTTCTCAACTTTAGGCTGGCCAGAGCAAACTAAAGAACTGAAAATGTTCCACCCGACTGACGTGTTAATCACCGGTTTCGACATCATCTTCTTCTGGGTTGCGCGTATGATTATGTTCACAATGCACTTTGTGAAAGATGAAAACGGCAAACCACAAGTTCCGTTTAAAACCGTGTATGTAACGGGTTTGATTCGTGATGAGCAAGGTCAAAAAATGTCGAAATCGAAAGGTAACGTGCTTGACCCAATCGATATGATTGACGGTATCTCACTTGAGGATTTACTCGAAAAACGTACTGGCAATATGATGCAACCACAACTTGCAGAAAAAATTGCTAAAGCGACTCGCAAAGAGTTTGAGAACGGTATCGCTGCACACGGTACGGACGCATTGCGTTTCACCCTTGCGGCATTAGCAAGTAACGGTCGTGATATCAACTGGGATATGAAACGTTTAGAGGGCTACCGCAACTTCTGTAATAAATTATGGAATGCAAGCCGTTTCGTATTAACTAATGATAAATTAGATTTATCAGCAGGCGAAGTGGAATATAGCTTAGCGGATCGCTGGATTGAATCTACGTTCAATCGCACAGCTGGCACATTCCGTGACGCATTAAGCCAATATCGTTTCGACTTAGCGGCAAACGCAATTTACGACTTCACATGGAATGAGTTCTGCGACTGGTATTTAGAATTAACCAAACCAGTATTTGCAAATGGTACCGAAGCGCAAAAACGTGGCGCAAGCCAAACGCTTGTGCGTGTGCTTGAAAAATTATTACGTTTAGCACACCCGATTATGCCGTTCATCACCGAAGAAATTTGGCAGAAAGTGAAAGGCTTTGCGGGCATTGATGCGGATACCATTATGTTACAACCGTTACCGAAAGTCGTGGAAAGCGAATTAGACGAAGCGGCGGAAGCGCAAATCGGCTGGATTAAAGAGTTAATCATCGCTGTGCGTAACATTCGTGCGGAAAGCAACATTGCACCAAGCAAAGGCTTAGAATTCCTTGTTCGCAACGTATCTGACGAGCAACGCAAAATTCTAGCGGAAAATGACCGCTTGTTAAAAGCGATGGCGAAATTAGACAGCGTACAAGTGCTAAGTGCGGACGAAACTGCCCCACTTTCAGTAGCGAAATTAGTGGGTAACGTAGAAGTACTTATCCCAATGGCTGGCTTTATCAACAAAGAAGCAGAGCTTGCTCGATTAACCAAAGAAATCGAGAAAATGCGTGGTGAAATCACTCGCATTGAAAACAAACTCAGCAACGAAGCCTTTGTGGCAAAAGCACCGGAAGCAGTCATTGCTAAAGAGCGTGAAAAAATGCAAGAGTACCAAAATGGTTTAGAGAAATTGCAAGGGCAATATAAAGCGATTGAAGCGTTGTAATTAAAACATAAAAGCCGGATAGAAATATCCGGCTTTTTAATACTCACAAGTTATTCACATTAAAACGATCAAATAGAATAATTTTCCAAAAGAAAAGCCCACAAAATTGCGGGCTTTTTTGCTTTGGTTTGGAGATACCTTAGCAAGAATTATTTAGTTTCAACTGCTTCTTTTACTTCAGTTGCTTTTTCTTTTACAGCTTCAGCGGCTGCTTCAACTTTAGTTGCCGCTGCATCTTTCATTTCCGCTGCTTTATCCGCTACTGCTTGTGTAGCGTCTTGAGTTGCCGCTTTCGCTTCTTCTGCTTTCGCTGCTGCTGCGTCTTTTACTTCAGCCGCTTTATTTGCTGCCGCATCTTTCATTTCCGCTGCTTTATCCGCTACTGCTTGTGCTGCGTCTTGAGTTGCCGCTTTTGCTTCTTCTGCTTTCGCTGCTGCCGCATCTTTCACTTCAGCCGCTTTATCTGCTACTGCTTGTGCCGCTTCTTGAGTTGCTGCTTTTGCTTCTTCAGCTTTAGCTGCTGCTACATCTTTCACTTCAGCCGCTTTATCCGCTACTGCTTGTGCTGCTTCTTGAGTTGCTACTTTCGCTTCTTCAACTTTTGCCGCTGCAGCGTCTTTCGCTTGGTTTGCTTGATCACAAGCGCTTAATGTAAACGCTGCACCTAATACTAATGCTAAAAGAGATTTTTTCATTTGCTTTTCCTTATGTAAAAAGAGAGTCTGCGACTTATTAAATCAAGCGCATTCGGGATTTTTAGACTGAGCTTATTCTCAGAAGTTGCAACTATAACAGCTTTATTGCACAAAAAAAAGCCAATTGACTAAACAATTGGCTTTTTGAAAACGATGAATTAACGGTTATTCCACTTCTGCACCTGCAATACGTGGTGCTGAATGTACATGGCTTACCGCACTGGAATGACCACCAAAACCTTTACCATGGAAGTAATATTTTGACTGAGTCCACTCCGTGACATTTGCTTCGGCAGGCATTTCTGCCGGTGCTGATGCCACCGTCATCGCAGCTTTTGTATGTTGTACACGAGAGAATGTACCTAAATGACCAGAGAAACTATAGCTACTTTCATAGCTTGATACCGGAGCAACAATCTCTTCTGTGCTTACACTTTCAAGTGCCGGTGCAGAAGTTGCTTGCGCTTGGTGTTTCTGTACACGTTCATTTTTCTCTTTTACTAAATCACGATCAGTATGTTGAGAAACAAAACCACCTAGTGGCGCAACGTGTTTTGCCATTGCTTTTTCCACCAACTGCGCATCTTCTTTCGGCTCATCAGATACAATATGCTGCGCACGTTCTTTGTTTTCTTTCACTAAATCACGATCAGAATGCTGGGTAACAAAAGCGCCAAAAGGTGCTGCAGAGTTCACGCTTTTCTCAACGGTTGGCGCTGTTGGTACAACTTCCGGCTCTTGTTGTTGCTCTAACATTTCATCTACAGATAAGAAACGCGGTTTCTCTTCTACCTTCGGTGCAGCTTTTGTAGCCACTGGTTGGTTGCTAAATTTCACCCAAATCTTACCGCTTGCCATTTCCAGAGAAGCAACCGCTGCAGCTAAAGGCATTGCTGCTACCGCAGAATGTTCACGGCGGTTATTTTCACGGCGACGCTGATTACCCACACGTAAATGACGAGGTAAACGACGTTGGCGATTATTTTCACGCTGCTCCGTACGTTCTTCCGCAACAACATCCGAACTGCTGTCTTGCACAGCAGCTTTCACACTTTCGTCTGACGGTTTGCTCTCCGTTACAGCTGAAATCACTTCCGGACTCACAAATGCTTGAGGCTTCGCTTCCGCTACGGCTTTTTCAGGAGCAGCTTTTGCTACAACCGGATTTACCGCTGCTTGGTTTGCTTCAATAGCGTTGTTGTCATTCGCTTCAACACGTACTTTTTTACGTAAGTCACGACGTTGGCGGCGTTCCGCTACTTGATTTTCACGTTGCGGACGTTGTGCTTGTTCCGTTTGAGTTTCTGGAGCGCCTGCAACTTCTTCAACCACTTGGCGGCGAGCTTTCTTCGATTCCGCACGCTCTTGGTTACGTTCCTGACGCTGTGCCTTTTGCTCGTCTTGTTGTTGCTGTTTACGCTCTTGGCGTTCTGCACGATTTGGACGCTCACGACGGTTACGGCGCTCACGTTGGTTACGAGCCTTCGGCTTCGGTTTTTCTTCAACTTTTTCTTCCGTTGCAAATAAGCTTTTCACTTTTGCAATTAAGCGACTTAGGAGTGAAGGTTTTGCCGGTGCTACCGGTGTCGGTGCAGGTTGAAGATTTAACTCAGAACTTTGTAACACTGATTCTACGGTAATCACCGGTTCATTACGTGTCACTAACGCTTCTTCCGAAACTGTATGTGTATTCGGTTGAGTATCTTCTTCACGAGCATGGTAGTGCTTCGCTAAATCGTAGCTAAGTGTTGGTAACACTTCATTTTCACGTAAACGATATACGCTGAAATGCGGGGTTTCCATGCTTTCTGTCGGCACAACCACCACTTGTACATCATGGCGTTTTTCAATACTTGAGATCGCTTTACGTTTTTCATTGAGTAAGTAAGACGCAATTTGCACCGGCACAATAGTATGAACTTGGGCGGTATTTTCTTTGATCGCCTCTTCTTCTAATAAACGTAAAATCGAAAGTGCAATCGATTCGTTATCACGCACTTTACCCGTACCTTGGCAGCGAGGACATACATGGCTTGATGCTTCGCTTAGTGACGGACTTAAACGCTGACGGCTCATTTCTAACAAGCCAAAACGTGAAATACGACCGAATTGAATACGCGCGCGGTCTTGGCGTGTCGCTTCACGGATACGGTTTTCTACTTCGCGTTGATGACGCACCGGGGTCATATCAATAAAATCGATTACAATCAAACCGCCTAAGTCACGTAAACGTAATTGACGTGCAATTTCATCCGCCGCTTCTAAGTTGGTATTTAGTGCGGTTTCTTCGATATCGCCGCCACGGGTTGAGCGTGATGAGTTAATATCAATCGCCGTTAACGCTTCGGTTACGTCAATAACGATTGAACCACCTGACGGTAAACGCACTTCACGTTGGAACGCCGATTCGATTTGTGATTCGATTTGATAATGGCTGAATAACGGTACTTCACCTTCATATAAACGCACACGATTGATGAAATCTGGACGCACTAAACGAATATGGTTTTTCGCTTTTTCGAAGATTTTTTTGTTATCAATTAAAATTTCGCCGATATCGCGACGAAGATAATCACGGATCGCACGAACAATCACGTCACTTTCTTGATGGATAAGGAATGGAGCCGGACGAGATTCCGCCGCTTTTTTGATCGCTTCCCAATGGTGTAAAAGCACTTTTAAGTCCCATTGAAGCTCTTCCGGTGACTTGCCTACACCGGCGGTACGCACGATTAAACCAACGTCTTCCGGCACATCTAAGCAATCTAACGCTTCTTTTAATTCTAAGCGTTCATCACCTTCAATACGGCGAGAAATACCGCCTGCACGCGGGTTATTCGGCATTAATACTAAATAGCTACCGGCAAGTGAGATAAAAGTCGTCAGCGCAGCACCTTTGTTACCACGTTCTTCTTTACTCACTTGGACAATCACTTCTTGTCCTTCTTTGATAATATCTTTGATATTCGGGCGACCGTTGAATACATAATCCGCAGGGAAGTATTCACGAGAGATTTCTTTTAAAGGAAGGAAACCATGACGCTCTGCACCATAATCAACGAATGCAGCTTCAAGGCTTGGTTCAACACGGGTAATTTTCCCTTTGTAGATATTTGATTTTTTTTGTTCGTGTCCCGGGCTTTCGATATCTAAATCGAATAAACGTTGCCCGTCAACGAGTGCAACGCGCAACTCTTCTTTTTGAGTTGCATTGATTAACATTCTTTTCATTGTGTTTTCTCATTATTTGTTTTTTGTTCTTAAATTGCCGCTCCAATTAAACATACTTTTTAAGCATTAATACGCTGAATTAAATCCTTCTTATATTATCTGAAATACCTTTGTATTCTTATTGGATTTCGGGCAGTCTCCCGACTGTCAAAAAGTAGGTTTTAATTAAGTGGCTCAATTTGTGCTGATTTTGTCTTACGTTTCATTCTTCTTGTCTCGAATTAACCGCAGAATCAATCACTTAGCTTTTCTACTTGCAACTTAGCAAGCGGTGCTTTTTGCGTCATTTTTTACTAAATTGCCGTGCAATTTTTATGACAAGAAAAAGCGTACCATTATTGCATTTTAAGGCCTTAATAGGCAAGGCAAATATCGCTGGTTTGAGTAGCCTATTTATTTAGAAAATATTGCAATTTGTTGAATTTTTGCTATTTTTGTATGGAATTTAAGCTTTATTTTAAAGGAGAATTTAATGAGAAAGTCATTATTAGCAATAGTGGTCGCAATGGGGATGCTAGTCTCCGCTTGCGATGAGAAAAATTCTGCATCTACTACAACACAATTACAACAAGCCGAACAAAAAATTTCTCAACTAAATGAACAGCTTGCAAAATCTCAGCAAGAATTGACCGCTTTACAGCAATCGATTGCGGGAAAAACAGGTGATACATTAGCTACTTTTCCGGCATTACACGTTGAAATTTATCCATTTTTTGCTAAAGCGGAGCGCATAAAATTCAAACCGGAGGCGAATCAAGAACAAGCGATTCTTTCCGCAGAACAATATTATTTCATCAGCCTTGCCAAAACTGGTTTTGATTGGTTGGATAATTTATTGGCGAAACAGATTTTAATTAGCTATCAGCCTGTTCCGGCGGATGCCGACAGTAAAATCGATCGTAATGCGATAAACGGTGATGAGTTAAATCAGTTGAAAACGGTATTAGAAAAAGATTATCAGGAAAGTTTAGAAACGTTAAAAGAAGGAATGACACTCGGTATTTCTCGCACCGCCGAAACGATTTATTTAGGACAACGCCATAATATCGTGACCTTTTTCCAAAACTATGACGAATACAGCGGCGGCGCACATAATAACTACCACACCAAATATTTTAATATCGATGTAAATAAAAAACGTATTATTTTACTGGATGACTTACTCTCTCCAGCAAAACAAGTGGAACTCTCTGCGATTTTGTGGAGTCATTACGAACAGCGTAACAAACCGGATGCAAACGGCAAATACAGCACCTTTACCCCGAAACAAGACTTTTATGTTTCGGAAGATTTCTTATTTACCGATGATGGGGTGAAATTTATTTATCCGCCGTATGCATTAGGCCC
The DNA here is from genome assembly GCF_000739435.1 of Actinobacillus suis ATCC 33415. Lineage (NCBI taxonomy): Bacteria > Pseudomonadati > Pseudomonadota > Gammaproteobacteria > Pasteurellales > Pasteurellaceae > Actinobacillus > Actinobacillus suis. The sequence goes on along the minus strand of NZ_CP009159.1, from coordinate 2,309,022 downwards.
ATTCGCTGAAGGTGAAATCAGCCTGACTGTACCTTGGTACGAAATTAATCAGTTACTCAATACGGAATATCAACGTAAACCGAAAGACGGCTACGATTTAGCACCGGATCATATCCAAGCTGAAAATGAGTAATTAAGTCATATAAGCAAGCGGTTAAATTTGCAGAAAATTTTGCAAATTTAACCGCTTGTTATTTGGTACTTATTTAACTTGTTCAAACAGCGGCTTCATCACTTTTTCTTCTTGATAAATGCGAATACCTAATACAACGAGGTAAATAGGGAATAAGTACATCAATGTGTTCCATGCATGACAAAGTAGCACCACGCCAATTAATTCCGGAATGATATTTAGGAAATAGTTAGGGTGTTTAATCGTTCTGAATAACGTTGAAGTGTTAATTTTATGGTTTGGCAAAATATAGAGTTTCACCGTCCAAATTTCTTTTAATTCATTGATCACCCAAAAGAGCGCAATATAGGCGAAAAATAAAGTAACTGTGCCGATCGTGCTGAGATAGTCCCAATGATGGGCAAAATAATTCGCTTCAAACAACGCAGAAAAATAGAACAGGACATGCACAATAGATAATAGTTTTGAATTTTTAGTGCCGTGTTGCGTAGCACCTTTTTGGATAAGCACTTTCTCATTTCTAATCGAAATGCTCAAACTATACAAACGGACAATAAAAAAGCTAACAAAGGTAAGATTTACCAGTAACATAAGTTCTCCTTTAATAAATGGTAATAGAAAATAAAAATCAAACACGGCGAAAGCTGCTGAAATAAGCTGTTTTTATTTGGTAAATTTTTAAGGAAATTTAACCGCTTGCTCTTGTGATTTTCAGCGAACTTTTCACCGTATTGTTAAAGTTATAGCCCTAATTGATCCCAAATTTCATCAACACGTTTAACAACATTCGGATCTTTTTTAATCGGTGTACCCCATTCACGGCTGGTTTCGCCCTGCCATTTATTGGTGGCATCAATCCCCATTTTTGAGCCTAAGCCCGCAATCGGTGAAGCGAAATCCAGATAATCAATCGGTGTATGATCGATTAAAGTCGTATCTCGGCTCGGGTCACAACGTGTAGTAATCGCCCAAATCACGTCTTTCCAATCTCTTGCGTTTACATCGTCATCACAGACAATCACAAATTTGGTGTACATAAACTGGCGAAGGAACGACCAAACGCCCATCATTACCCGTTTTGCATGGCCGGCGTATTGTTTTTTAATCGTCACCACTGCAAGGCGATAAGAACATCCTTCCGGCGGTAGATAGAAGTCCACGATTTCCGGAAATTGCTTTTGCAAAATCGGAATAAATACTTCGTTTAACGCTTCGCCAAGAACTGCCGGCTCATCCGGCGGACGACCGGTGTAAGTCGAGTGATAAATCGCATCACGACGCATGGTGATATGCGTCACGGTAAATACCGGAAAATACTCTTGTTCATTATAATAGCCGGTATGATCGCCGTACGGGCCTTCTAGTGCCGTTTCATTCGGGTCGATATAACCCTCCAACACTATTTCTGCACTTGCCGGTATTTCCAAATCATTACTAATGGACTTGGCCACCTCAGTTTTCTGACCTCGTAATAAACCAGCGAACGCATATTCCGATAAAGTATCGGGAATCGGTGTGACCGCGGCTAAAATAGTTGCCGGATCGGCACCAATAGCCACCGAAACCGGAAACGGTTTATCCGGATTAGCTTCCTTCCATTCATGGAAATCCAACGCACCGCCACGATGCGATAACCAACGCATAATCAGCTTGTTCTTGCCGATCAGCTGCTGGCGATAAATCCCAAGATTTTGGCGTTTTTTATAAGGCCCTTGGGTAATGGTTAATCCCCAAGTGACAAGCGGTGCAACATCGCCTTCGTGACAATGCATAATCGGTAATTTATACAGATCAACTTCATCGCCACTTAATACTATTTGTTGGCAATCCGCTTTACCCAAGACTTTACTCGGCATATTCAACACTTGTTTCCATTGCGGTAATTGCCCGATCAGCTCTTTAAAACCTTTCGGTGGCTCAGGCTCTTTGAGAAACGCTAATAATTTCCCCAGCTCTCGTAAGGCGTGTGTATCTTCTTGCCCCATACCTAACGCAACACGTTTTGGTGTACCGAACAGATTACAGAGTACCGGCATTTGATAATCTTTTGGGTTTTCAAATAAAATCGCCGGTCCGCCTTTGCGTAATGTGCGATCGGAAATTTCCGCCATTTCAAGATAAGGATCGATTTCCTGCTTAACTCGCACTAATTCGCCTTGGCTTTCCAACAGCACTAAAAATTCACGTAAATCTTTGTATTTCATATTGGTAAAAAATCAGAAAAATCTGACCGCTAGTATATAGAAAACAACAAATGAAAAATACCCATAAAAAATTTATGCTAAACTATATAGCAATTTTACGAAAGTTTGATAGAATCGCTCAACTTTAATCCAAAAGGAGAATACTATGTTTAAGAAAACCGCTTTAGCATTAGCTATGCTAGGCACAACCGCAGTCGCAAATGCCGATGTACTTACTACGGTCAAACCATTAGGCTTTATCGCAAGCGCAATCACAGAAGGCGTTACAGAGAGCAAGGTGTTATTGCCGGTGACCGCATCTCCGCATGATTACAGCTTAAAGCCATCTGATGTAGAGCAGTTAAAATCTGCGCAACTTGTGGTTTGGGTGGGTGAAGATTTAGAAACGTTTTTAGAAAAAAGTATCGACAAATTACCGAAAGAGAAAGTGCTTAGTTTAGATGATGTACCGGCAATTAAAGCAATTGTCGATGCGACTGAAAAACATGATGATCATGATGACGATAAAAAACATGAGCATGATCACGACCATAAGCATGAACACGGTCATAAACACGAACACCACGATCACAAACATGAGCATCATGAACACGCTCATGAAGGTCATGATCATCACCATGATCACGAAGGCCACAGCCATGATAAAGACTGGCACATTTGGTTCTCGCCTGAAGCAAGCCTTGCCGCAGCAGAACAGATCGCAGCACGCCTAAGCGTACAATTACCGGAGCAAAAAGCGAAAATTGCGGAGAATCTTGCAACATTTAAAGCAAATTTAACCACTAAGAGTGAACAAATTCGTCAACAATTAGCTGTAGTGAAAGGTAAAGGTTATTATACTTTCCACGATGCTTATGGCTATTTTGAGCGTACCTACGATTTAAATTCATTAGGTTCATTCACCATTAACCCAAGTGTAGCACCGGGTGCGAAAACGTTAAGCGTAATTAAGAAAAATATCGCTGAACACAAGGCGCAATGTTTATTTGCCGAACCTCAATTCACACCGAAAGTGATTGAAAGCCTCAGCAAAGGTACGCAAGTTAAAGTCGGACAATTAGATCCGCTTGGCGCAAAAATCGAATTAAGTCAAACCGCTTATCCGCAATTCTTACAAGCGATTGCTGATGAATTCAGTCAATGTTTGAAGTAATCGAAAGATAAAAAATAAGCGGTGAAATTTGCAGAAAACTTTGCAAATTTCACCGCTTGTCATTTGATATAAATATTATGAAATCACACGGGCTTTAATTGTGCCGTCAATTTGTTGTAAGCGTTCTAACGCTTCGCTTGCATCGTCTAATTCCACATCAATGACCACATAACCGATATTCGGATCGGTTTGTAGATACTGACCGGCAATATTCACGTTGCCATCTACGAATACTTGGTTGATCTTATTCAGAATACCCGGGCGGTTTTCGTGAATATGTAACAAACGTTTCGCATCGCTGTGCAGAATCGGTAACGATACTTCAGGGAAGTTAACCGCTGAAAGAGTTGAGCCGTTATCCGCATATTTAACGAATTTGCTTGCCACTTCCGTACCGATATTCGCTTGTGCTTCTGCAGTTGAACCACCGATATGCGGAGTCAAAATCACATTATCGAATTGGCATAGCGGTGATTCAAACGGATCATTAACTGAAGCCGGCTCTACAGGGAATACATCAATCGCCGCCCCACGTAACGTACCTTGCGCTAAACGTGCTGCTAAAGCGTCAATATCAACCACCGTACCACGCGCCGCATTGATCAACACCGAATCTTCTTTTAATTGCGCAATACGAGCCGCATTCATTAAATTTTTGGTTGAAGCATTTTCCGGTACGTGTAATGAAACCGCATCGCAGCTAGCAAGCAACTCATCGAGGCTTGCAATTTGTTGTGCGTTACCTAACGGCAGTTTATTTTCAATATCATAAAAATACACTTGCATACCGATAGATTCCGCCATCACGCTTAATTGCGAACCGATATGACCGTAACCTACAATCCCTAATTTTTTACCACGTACTTCATTTGAGCCGGCTGCGGATTTGTTCCATACGCCACGATGTACTTCCGCATTCGCTTTCGGCACTTGGCGCATTAAGAGAATAATTTCGGCTAATACTAATTCTGCTACCGAACGAGTATTTGAGAACGGTGCATTAAACACCGGAATACCGAGACGTTTCGCTTCATTTAAATCGACTTGGTTGGTACCGATACAAAAACAGCCGATCGACACTAGGTTTTTCGCATGCGCTAATACTTCTTTAGTTAAATGAGTACGAGAACGTAAGCCTACAAAATGCGCATCTTTAATGGCATTAATTAAGTCATCACCGTCTAACGCTTTTTTATGATATTCAATATTGGTATAACCGGCCGCCTGTAGCACGTCTAATGCATTTTGATGAACGCCTTCTAGCAAAAGAAATTTTATTTGAGATTTGTCGATAGGAGTTGTCATTTTAGGTCCTTGTGTGTTTTGTTTGCTTTTACTTTTATCACATTGCCTAACGAAATACACGGAATATTTTTCACTTTAACAGAACTTATCGTTATAAGCTTTATCATTACATTCCGTGTATCAAAGAGTACGATTATTCGATAATTTTTGCACCTTCAGGAGTACCGACAATAGTTACGTTTGCATAGCGCTGTGCAAAGATTCCGTTTGTCACGACACCGGCAATATTATTGATGGTATGTTCCATTTTTAATGGCTCAAGAATTTGGAAATTGTGTACATCCAAAATAACATTGCCATTATCAGTCACTACGCCTTCACGATATTCCGGTGAACCGCCTAACGCTACCAATTGGCGAGCAACGTAAGAACGTGCCATTGGAATCACTTCCACCGGTAACGGGAAGGTTGAACCTAGTACATCCACTTGTTTTGAGCTATCTACGATACAAACAAATTTCTTCGCTAATGAACTAACGATTTTCTCACGGGTTAATGCCGCACCACCGCCTTTGATCATTGCGCCTTGAGGAGTAATTTCATCCGCACCGTCAATATATACGTCTAATTCAATCACTTCATTTGCGTTAAACACTTCAATACCGATCGCGCGTAAGCGATCTTCAGAAGCTTTTGATGCTGCCACCGCACCTTTAATTTGATCTTTCATTGACGCTAATGCATCAATAAAACAATTTACGGTAGAACCGCTCCCCACCCCCACGATAGTATCCGGTTTTACGAATTGAAGCGCAGCTTGAGCAGCAATTTTTTTCATTTCTTGTTGGGTCATAATGAATCCTTTTTTAGTTAGTATTATTTTAAGATGAGAGTAAAACGCTATGCTTCTTTTCGGCTACTGACCAAGAAAGTCGCAATAAGAAAAGCGGTCGAATTTCCGCAAATTTTTGCAAAAATTCGACCGCTTGTCATTAGTTAGTTATTTTTAACCGCTTCAACGATTTCTTCCGCACAGCTTTGTGCTAATGCACCGTCTTCACATTCCACCATAACACGAATGAGTGGCTCTGTACCAGACTTACGCAGAAGAATACGTCCTTTGCCTGCTAGACGTTTTTCCACGTCTGCCGCCACCGCTTTTACCGCATCGCTTTCCAACGGATTTTTACCGCCTTCAAAACGAACGTTAAGTAACACTTGTGGGAATAACGGCACTGCACGCGCAAGATCATTTAAGCTCATTTTATGCGCTTCCATCGCTGCAAGTACTTCAAGAGAAGCGATAATACCGTCACCAGTGGTGTTTTTATCTAACACGATAATGTGACCTGAGTTTTCGCCACCCAGTTTCCAGCCTTTTTCTTTTAATTGTTCTAATACGTAACGGTCACCGACATTCGCACGAGTAAATGGAATCGCTAAGTGTTTTAATGCCACTTCTAAGCCCATATTACTCATTAACGTACCGACTACACCACCGTGTAATTTGCCTGAACGTAATGCTTCACGAGCAATAATAAATAGGATTTGGTCACCATCTACTTTATTACCTAAATGGTCAACCATCATGATACGGTCGCCGTCACCGTCATAAGCAAGACCTACGTCCGCACCTGATTCAACGACAACTTTTTGTAATGCGGTAATATCGGTTGCACCACATTTTTCATTGATATTTAAACCGTCCGGTTTCGTACCGATCTCAATCACTTCCGCACCAAGCTCACGCATGACATTAGGTGCGATATGGTAAGTTGCACCGTGCGCACAATCCACTACAATTTTATAGCCTTTCAAGCTTGCGTTTGCCGGGAAGGTTCCTTTACAGAATTCAATATAACGGCCTGCCGCATCATTGATTCGCGTTGCACGACCTAATTGTGCTGACTCAACACAATCCATCGGTTGATCTAAAAGTGCTTCAATCGCTTCTTCTACTTCATCCGGTAATTTCTCACCGACATTCGAGAAAAACTTAATACCATTATCGTAATATGGGTTATGTGATGCTGAAATCACAATCCCCGCTTCAGCACGGAAAGTACGGGTAAGGTAAGCAATCGCTGGTGTTGGCATAGGGCCTACAAATGCAGCTGAAAGACCTGCTGCCGCAAGACCTGCTTCTAATGCTGACTCCAACATATAGCCAGAAATACGAGTATCTTTACCGATTAAAACTTTTTTTGTGCCTTGTGTTGCAAGAATTTTACCTGCTGCCCAGCCTAGTTTTAATGCGAAATCCGGAGTAATAGGAAATTGACCTACTTTGCCACGTACACCGTCCGTACCAAAATATTTACGTTCTGCCATATTTAAATCCTCGAAAGAGAGTAGAAAAAATTAATAAGAAAAAAGCTATAAATTGCAAAAGCTTAGACAACAATTTAAACAAAAAATTCGCTGCTAGCCGGTTATTTTAAAAAATAACGATACGCTGGGCTCTCCGTTACATTCTGATAACGGTATCCAAGTTGTTCCAAATGTTGTTTAAATTTGGTTTCATCTTCACTATTTAACGCAAACGCCGCCAAAATATCACCGTAGTCCGCCCCGTGCGCACGATAGTGGAATAAGGAAATATCCCAATCGGTTAGCGTTTGTAAGAATTTTAATAATGCACCTTTTTGTTCAGGGAATTCAAAGCTATAAAGCTGCTCATTCGCAAGATTGGTTGGACGTCCGCCCACCATATAACGAATATGTGTTTTCGCAATATCATCATCTGAAAGATCCGTGACATCGTAGCCGTTTTGTTGTAAATCCCGAATAATCTCAGCCTTTTCTGTGCTGCCGGTAATACGCACACCGACAAAAATGCAAGCTTGATGATCATCTGCATGGCGGTAATTAAATTCGGTCACCGCACGATTACCTAAAATTTCACAGAATTTTAAGAAACTACCTTTTTGTTCCGGAATGGTTACTGCTAATAAGGCTTCATGTTTCTCACCGATTTCACAACGTTCCGAAACATAACGTAATGTATGGAAATTCAAATTCGCACCGGAAAGCACGCAAGCTAAATTTTTGCCTTCAAGCTGATGTTCTTTCACATATTTTTTTAAGCCGGCTAACGAAGTCGCACCGGAAGGTTCTGCCACCGCACGTACGTTTTCAAAAATATCTTTCATTGCCGCACAAATTTGATCATTATCGACCAACACCACTTCATCAATGTACTGCTGACATAAGCGGAAAGTTTCATCGCCGATACGTCTTACCGCAATCCCGTCTGCAAATAATCCGACACGTTCCAAGTTATCCGGCTTACCGACTTTCAACGCATGTTGCAAACAAGCGGAATCTTTGGATTCAACACCAATCACTTTTACATTCGGTAAAACCTGTTTAATCAACACCGCAATACCCGCCGCTAAACCGCCACCGCCGACCGGCACAAACACATAATCTAAATCGGAACGTTGCTGTACTAATTCCATACCGATTGTACCTTGTCCGGCAATCACCATCGGGTGATCAAAAGGCGGTACAAAAGTCATACCGAGTTCTTCGGAAAGTTCTAATGCTTTCGCTTTCGCTTCATCAAAATTCGCACCAAATAACAATGCTTCTCCGCCGAATCCTCTTACTGCATCCACTTTAATTGCCGGTGTATTCTGCGGCATCACGATAAGTGCACGAAGCCCTAAATGTTTTGCCGAAAGCGCAACACCTTGAGCATGATTGCCCGCTGAAGCGGTAATTACACCTGCCGCCTTTTGACTAGCTGAAAGATTTGAGATCATCGCAAAAGCGCCACGCAATTTGAAGCTATGTACCGGTTGGCGATCTTCACGTTTGATAAGAATTTGGTTGCCGAGACGCTCGGAAAGCTTTTCCATTTTCTGGAGTGGCGTCACTTGTGCAAGGTCGTAGATATTGGAACTTAAGATAGCACGCAGATAATCGGTGCCGGATTGAATTGTTGGATTGCTCATAACACTGCTCTGTATTTTTTATATTTTTATACTTTAACTATCGGCGTATTGAGAGGTACGTCAGGTTGATTTGAAAAAACTAAAAAGGCACAAGCGATAACCGCTTGCGCCAATAATGATATCAATCGAAATTAGTGGTGACCGCCGCAGCCACAACCGCCGTGGCCGTGGTGATGGTCGTGATCATGGTCATGTCCGTGACCGCCACATCCGCAGCCGCCTTCTTCGCCATGACCGCCACAGCAACCGCCGTGTTCGTGGCCAGAATGAATGTGACCGTGTGCGATTTCTTCTAATGTCGCTTCACGTGTTGCAACCACTTCAACAGAGAATAATAACTCTTGACCTGCTAACATATGGTTACCGTCTACCACAACTTCATCACCGTCAACTTCAGTGATTACTACCGGTAACGGGCCTAAATCCGTATCAGCGATAAAACGCATACCAACTTCTAATTCATCAACGCCCATGAATACATCTTTTGGTACGCGTTGAACCATGTTTTCGTTGTATTCGCCGTAACCTTCTTCCGGTTTAACGCGAACTTCAAAAACATCGCCTACCGCTTTGCCTTCAAGCGCTTTTTCTAAACCTTCAACAAGGTTGTTATGACCGTGTAAATATTCTAACGGTTGATTTACCGGTGCTTCATCAACTAATACACCGTCTTGTGTACGAACTTGATAAGCAATGCTTGGAACAACATTTTTTGCGATTTTCATTAAAGATTCCTTTTTATATATTTAGGTAAAAATACGATTCATTGTAGCGGTTTATCACAGATTTGCAAAAGGTTTGCAAAAATATAGAAATAAAATGACCGCTTAGTTAAAACAAACGGTCTGATTTTGCACGAAATTTGCAAATTTAATCAATAATATCCGGTGTAACCGTATCAACCACATCAACAGCCGTACCGACAACACCACTCACAACCGAAGTGACTAAACAACCGCTTAATAGACCACTGCCTACAGTAAGCACCAAAATTTTGAATAATGATTTCATATTTATCCCATATCTCTTATATACAAAATGCAGCGCTACCGAAATAGCGCTGCATTTATCATTATACGATACTAAAGTTTATTTTTCTTCAGCAATAAAACGATACACTAATGCACCGATAATTGCGCCTAAAATTGGTGCAACCCAGAACAACCATAATTGCTCAATTGCCCAAGAACCTTGGAATAACGCAACACCGGTTGAACGAGCCGGATTTACCGAAGTATTGGTTACCGGAATTGAAATTAGGTGAATTAACGTTAAACCTAAACCAATCGCAATCGGTGCAAAACCTGCCGGTGCACGTTTGTCGGTTGCACCCATAATGATAATTAAGAAGAATGCAGTTAATACCACTTCAATCACAAGTGCCGCCACCATTGAATAACCGTGTGGAGAATGCTCTGCAAAACCGTTACTTGCAAAACCAGCCGTGACATCAAAGCCTGCCGCACCTGAAGCAATTGTATATAATACCGCTGAAGCCGCAATTGCGCCGGCAACTTGTGCAATAATATAAGGTACTAAATCTTTTGCATTAAAACGACCACCGATTAATAAACCGATCGAAACTGCCGGGTTAAAGTGACCACCTGAAATATGACCTACTGCATAAGCCATGGTTAATACGGTTAAACCGAATGCAAGTGATACGCCTGCATAACCAATGCCTAACTCAGGAATACCTGCTGCTAAAACTGCACTACCGCAGCCACCAAATACTAACCAAAATGTACCGAAAAACTCGGCGAAATATTTTTTCATTATATTTTCCTTAAAAATAAAATTAAATGACACAGATGTGTCTGTGCTTTCCAATGCTATCCACTTAAGTTAAATTGAATAGCCATTCTAAAAAACGTCTAATGCTAATAACATTACACATTTTCTTAGAAAAAGATAAATTTTACTCAAATGTCACCGTACCGGAGGCTCTTGCTGAAATCGTTTCACTGCCTGCTTCCAGCGGTAAGCCGCTTTCCTGTGCAGCGTAACTGCTTTTTGCCATTGCCATCATCGGACGCTGGTGCATTCCTTCGCCATTCGGCGTTTCTAATTGTACTTGGCTTAAGGTATAACGTTTTGCATTTAAGCCTTTCTGCACCACTTCCGCTTTATGCTGAAATTGTTTAATAATATCTAAGGTCATTTCATCTTCCAGCGCCGCCATTTTTTCCGGCGAAACACTAAATGAAATATGACTAATCGCTACGTCATCGCCTAAATTGTCCAGAACTTTCGCCATCGCAGCAAAATCTTTGGATTCAAATAGAATTCGGCCTTCTACCACCCATCCATCTACTTTATTTTTCTGATTATAATTAGGATAACTACTTACACCTTCCGTCTGAATTTTAATGCCCATATAAGGCTTAGCATCCGCAATCACTTTGTTCAGATTTGTCGATATCGTTGATTTGAGTTCTGATAATGACTTGCCGACTTTCTGGCTATAAACCATTGCTCGCATTAAGTCTTTTTCTACCGTACGACTCACTTCCGTAGAGAAAGAAAATTGAGTTGGCATACTGTTTGTTGTTATCTCTTTTTCTTCGGCATGACTTACCATACTGGTGAAAGCAAGCGGTAGAATTGCAAGAATTTTTTGTAATTTCATCCTGTCTCCTTGATGATTATGAGTTCAACTCAAAGTGTTAGCTTAGAGGTGTGTTTTCTCGTTAAGTTCATTTTCGATGCTCAGAACAATGGCTTTATTGGCATTTTGCATACAAATTTGCCAACGAATATTATAGCCCGCAAGGTTCATACCATAAATCCGCTCAGTGATTTTACCTTGTTGATAAGCCGGACGAGGGTCTTGCTCAATCACATTGCGAATAAAATCAAGTGGCTGTGTAATACCGAAATTTGCAAAATTTTGGCAAAATTTGACCGCTTGTAATGCTTGTTCCGAGAACTCAACCACCAGTTTGACTTGTGGTTTATCTTGCGCAAAGCCGGAACGCGCATCAGGTTCACTATCCGCATAAGCAATATAAGGTTTGATATCTAGAATCGGGGTGCCGTTAACCAAATCCACACTGCCAAGTTTTAATAACACTTCTCCATTATTTATCTCAATGCCTTCTAACGCTACTTTAGATAAACCAATTGGATTTGGACGATGTGTCGCTCGGCTGGCAAATACTCCAACTCGTTCATTCCCACCTAAACGAGGCGGGCGTACCGTAGCATGCCATTCTCGCTCAGGAATCTGATGAAATTGGAAAATCAGCCACAAATGACTAAATTGCTCAAGCCCTCTTACGGCATCAGGCGAATTATAAGGTGGCAATAGTTTCAGTATGCCTTTGCCTTCTTTAACCAAATTCGGTTGGCGTGGCACTGAAAACTTTTCATCATAAGGGCTATGAATAATCCCTATTGGAGTTAAGGTTAATTGTGATAAACTCATTAGCTGTATTTATTTACAATATAATTAAAAATCAAAAGGAGACAAATATGTTAGCAAATCCACTTATTGTTAGCGATATCAAAACCATTATTCATCAAGCTCGTGAACAAGCGATTCGCTCGGTTGATTTTCAGCGCGTCATTATGTATTGGCATATCGGAGAACGAATTTTTAAAGAAGAGCAACAAGAACAAGAACGTGCCGAATATGGTAAATATTTAATTAAATCACTCGCCGAGCAGCTAGAACCTGAGTATGGCAGCGGATTTTCTAAAAGACAATTAGAGCGTTACCGTCAGTTTTATCGTACTTTCCCAATTGTGTCCGCACTGCGGACGCAATTAAATTGGACTCAATATAAGTTACTTTTAAGTATTTCAGATCAAGTTAAAAGAGAATTTTATATTGCAGAAACGGTAAAAAATAATTGGTCCTCTCGACAACTTGAACGCCAAATTTACAGTAATCTCTATGAACGCTTATTATTAAGTAATGATAAAGAAAGCGTTTTAGCCGTGGCGAAAAATCAAGTTATCCCCAGTGATCCGAAACAAATTATTAAAGATCCGATTGTATTGGAATTCCTCGGGCTTAAACGAGAAAGCGCTTACTATGAGAAAGATTTAGAAAGTGCCATTTTAACCCATTTACAAGATTTTCTATTAGAGCTTGGTAATGGATTTTCTTTTGTGGCCCGTCAAAAACGATTACATATTGAAGGCGATGAATTTTTTGTCGATTTAGTATTATATAATCGCTTGTTACAATGTTTCGTACTAGTTGAAATTAAAACACATAAATTAACGCATCAAGATATCGGGCAATTACAAATGTATGTCAATTATTTTGATCGAATTGAAAAACTCCCTCATGAAACACCAACAATTGGCATTTTACTCTGTACGCATAAAAACGATGCTGTGGTAAAATTTACGCTGCCTGAACATCAGCAGCAAATTTATGCGAGTCAATACCACCTCTATCTACCGAGTGAACAACGACTTTTAGAAGAAGTTCAGAAAGAGATTCAACAGTTCAAACAAAAACAGGAAGAGAATGATTAATGGATAAACACTCCGCTTTTTCAATTTGGTTTACTACCGCTCGCCCAAGAACATTGCCTTTGGCTCTGGCGTCTATCATCGTAGGATCGGCACTTGCATACTGGGCGGGACATTTTGATGTAATCACAACACTACTTGCTTTTATTACCACCATTTTATTACAAGTATTGTCTAATTTTGCTAATGACTATGGTGATCATGTAAAAGGTTCCGACACTAAAGAACGAATCGGGCCTTTGCGAGCAATTCAGCACGGTGCAATTACCGGTGGGCAATTAAGAAATGCAGTGATTCTGCTCAGTATTTTATCCTTTATTGCTGGCGTAGGGCTGACGGTTTACGCTTACCAATCTATTCAAGATTTAATTGTGTTTATCAGTTTAGGTGTTATTTCAATTGTAGCGGCAATTACCTATACGGTTGGTAAAAAAGCTTATGGCTATCTAGGATTAGGCGATTTATTCGTATTGATTTTCTTTGGGTTTGTCGCTGTCATCGGTACATTCTACTTACAAGCGCATAGCATTCCAGCGATGATTTTTATTCCGGCATTCGGCTGTGGTTTGTTATCAGTAGCGGTTTTAAATATCAATAACTTACGTGATATTAACCAAGATAAACAGGCGGGTAAAAATACCTTAATTGTCCGTATCGGTAGCCAAAACGGGCGAATTTATCATGTTACGCTATTAATACTAGCGGTCGTTTCTTATCTGATTTTTGCAATCAGTGAATTTCAGCATTGGTATAGCTTCCTTTTCTTGCTTGCCGTGCCGTTACTGGCAAAACACGGATTGTTTGTCTATCGTCATAAAGACCCGATTGAGCTACTCCCGATTTTAGGTCAAATGGCAGGACTTGCTCTGATCACTAACTTGCTGTTTAGCTTAGGTATTTTTTTAGGATAATTCGTATTACATAGTGCTTCTAGCACTAGAACCAAATCTTCTCGGCAGAGTTTGATATTATTAAACTCTGCTTTTTTAATTTGAGAGAAAACATAAACAAGTAGTATCAAAAAATATTAGGATCATTTATTACAAATGATCATTTTAAGCCTTAGGGTATAGCCTAATAGCAAAGCAAAAAAGGCGTGCCTTTCGACACGCCTTTCTCGAGCATTTCGCTCTCAAATATTAAGCCTAAAACCTAATTATTTGATGATTTTCGCTACAACGCCTGCACCTACTGTACGGCCACCTTCACGAATCGCGAAACGTAAACCTTCGTCCATCGCGATTGGGTGAATTAAGCTAACAGTCATTTTGATGTTGTCGCCTGGCATTACCATCTCTACGCCTTCAGGTAATTCGATTGTACCTGTTACGTCTGTTGTACGGAAGTAGAACTGTGGACGGTAACCTTTGAAGAATGGAGTATGACGACCACCTTCTTCTTTTGATAATACGTAAACTTCTGATTCGAAGTCTGTGTGTGGTGTGATTGTACCTGGTTTCGCTAATACTTGACCACGTTCGATTTCTTCACGTTTTGTACCACGTAATAATGCACCAACGTTTTCACCCGCACGACCTTCGTCTAATAATTTACGGAACATCTCAACACCAGTTACTGTTGTTTTCGTAGTTTCTTTGATACCTACGATTTCAACTTCTTCACCTGATTTGATGATACCGCGCTCTACACGACCTGTTACTACTGTACCACGACCTGAGATTGAGAATACGTCTTCGATTGGTAATAAGAATGGTTTATCAATCGCACGCTCTGGCTCTGGAATGTATGTATCTAAGTGGTTCGCTAACTCAAGAATTTTTTCTTCCCACTCTGCTACGCCGTTTAACGCTTGTAACGCTGAACCACGTACGATTGGTGTATCATCACCTGGGAAGTCGTATTGAGAAAGAAGTTCACGAACTTCCATTTCTACTAATTCTAATAACTCTTCGTCATCTACCATGTCGCATTTGTTTAAGAATACGATGATGTATGGTACACCTACTTGGCGACCTAATAAGATGTGCTCACGAGTTTGTGGCATTGGACCGTCTGTCGCTGCTACTACTAAGATTGCACCGTCCATTTGCGCCGCACCAGTAATCATGTTTTTAACATAGTCCGCGTGTCCCGGGCAGTCTACGTGTGCGTAGTGACGTGTTTCTGTATCGTACTCAACGTGTGAAGTGTTGATGGTGATACCACGCGCTTTTTCTTCCGGTGCGTTATCGATTTGGTCGAATGCACGAGCTGCACCACCGAAGTGTTTCGCCAATACAGTTGTGATCGCTGCTGTTAAAGTTGTTTTACCATGGTCAACGTGACCGATTGTACCCACGTTTACATGGGGTTTTGTACGTTCAAATTTTTCTTTAGACACTTTGATAGCTTCCTAGAAATAAGCCTCCGCCCTATTGCTGAGGCTTTAAGTTAAAAGATAAATTATTTAGCTTTACGAGCTTCAATAATTGCATTAGCAACACTTGTAGGTGCTTCTGCGTATTTTAATGGTTCCATTGAGTAAGATGCACGACCTTGAGTTTGTGAACGTAAGTCTGTTGCATAACCAAACATTTCTGATAATGGAACTTCTGCATTAATCTTAACAACGAACTCATTCGCTTCTTGACCATTAACCATTGCACGACGACGGCTTAAGTCACCGATTACATCACCAACGTAGTCTGGTGGAGTTTCCACTTCAACTTTCATGATTGGCTCAAGTAATACTGGGTTAGCTTTTGCGAACGCTGCTTTAAACGCTAATGACGCTGCAAGTTTGAACGCTAACTCAGATGAGTCAACATCGTGGTATGAACCGAAGTGTAAACGTACACCGATGTCTTCTACTGGGTAACCCGCTAATGGACCAGATTTAAGTTGTTCTTGGATACCTTTATCAACCGCTGGGATAAATTCACCAGGAATCACACCACCTTTGATCTCGTTCACGAACTCGTAACCAGGACCTTCTGGGTCTAATGGATATAAGTCGATTACAACGTGACCGTATTGACCGCGACCACCAGATTGTTTTGCGTGTTTACCTTCAACATCGTTAACACGTGTACGGATAGTTTCACGGTAAGATACTTGTGGTTTACCAATGTTCGCTTCAACTTTGAATTCACGACGCATACGGTCAACGATGATATCCAAGTGTAACTCACCCATACCTGAGATGATAGTTTCACCTGACTCTTCATCTGTGTGAACACGGAATGAAGGGTCTTCTTGTGCAAGACGACCTAACGCTAAGCCCATTTTCTCTTGGTCAGCTTTAGTTTTTGGTTCTACCGCTACAGAGATTACTGGCTCTGGGAATTCCATACGCTCAAGAATGATTGGCGCATCTTGTGCACATAATGTGTCACCTGTACCCACTTCTTTTAAGCCGATTGCCGCTGCGATATCGCCCGCACGAACTTCTTTGATTTCTTCACGTTTGTTAGCGTGCATCTGTACGATACGACCGAAACGTTCACGTTTTTGTTTAACTGAGTTGTAAACTGTATCACCAGAGTTGATTACACCTGAGTAAACACGGAAGAATGTTAAGTTACCAACGAATGGGTCTGTTGCAATTTTGAATGCAAGAGCTGCAAATGGCTCTTCATCGCTTGCGTGACGCTCACCTTCAGTTTCGTCTTCGTTGATACCTTTGATTGCTGGGATATCTGTAGGTGCCGGTAAGTAGTCGATTACCGCGTCAAGCATTGCTTGAACACCTTTGTTTTTGAATGCAGAACCACAGCAAACTGGGATAATTTCGCTTGCTAATACGCGTTGACGTAATGCCGCTTTGATTTCTTCTTCAGAAAGATCGCCTTCTTCGAAGAATTTTTCCATTAACTCTTCTGATGCTTCAGCTGCAGCTTCTACTAACATTGCACGACGCTCTTCACATTCAGCAACCATATTTGCCGGAATATCTTCGTATGTGAAAGTCATACCTTGGTCAGCTTCGTTCCAGTTGATTGCTTTCATTTTGATTAAGTCAACCACACCTGTGAAGCTGTCTTCTGCACCGATAGGAAGTTGTAATGCAACTGCGTTACCACCTAAACGAGTTTTGATTTGCTCAACAACACGTAAGAAGTTTGCACCTGTACGGTCCATTTTGTTTACGAATGCGATACGTGGAACACCGTATTTATTCGCTTGACGCCATACAGTTTCTGATTGAGGCTGAACGCCACCAACCGCACAGTAAACCATTACCGCACCGTCAAGAACACGCATAGAACGTTCTACTTCGATTGTGAAGTCTACGTGTCCCGGAGTATCGATAACGTTGATACGGTGTTGTGGATATTGTTGTGACATACCAGACCAGAATGCTGTTGTTGCAGCAGATGTGATCGTGATACCACGTTCTTGTTCTTGTTCCATCCAGTCCATTGTTGCTGCACCATCGTGAACTTCACCGATTTTGTGACTTACGCCTGTATAGAACAAGATACGCTCTGTAGTAGTTGTTTTACCCGCATCGATGTGCGCACTGATACCGATATTACGGTAAAGTGAAATAGGGGTTGTACGAGCCATTTTTATTTATTACCTTGTTTGGGATTTAAATTAAAATTCTTAATAAGGGTAAGGCTTCACCACACATTTGGATGAAGCCTTTAAGATATAACGCTAAGCGATTACCAACGGTAGTGAGCAAACGCTTTGTTCGCTTCAGCCATACGGTGAACGTCTTCACGTTTCTTAACAGCTGAGCCTTTGTTATCTGCCGCATCTGAAAGTTCGTTAGCTAAACGTAATGCCATTGATTTGTCACCACGTTTACGAGCTGCTTCAACAATCCAACGCATAGCTAATGCGTTACGACGAGCTGGACGAACTTCAACTGGTACTTGGTAAGTAGAACCACCAACACGACGAGATTTAACCTCTACTGTTGGACGCACGTTTTCTAACGCTGCTTCGAAAGCTTCTAAAGCTTCTTTACCAGTACGTTGCGCTAAAGTTTCTAAAGCACCGTAAAT
The DNA here is from genome assembly GCF_000739435.1 of Actinobacillus suis ATCC 33415. Classification (NCBI taxonomy): domain Bacteria; kingdom Pseudomonadati; phylum Pseudomonadota; class Gammaproteobacteria; order Pasteurellales; family Pasteurellaceae; genus Actinobacillus; species Actinobacillus suis. The sequence continues at coordinate 2,290,885 of NZ_CP009159.1, read as the reverse complement.
AATTGATTCTGCAGTAGATTTTTTACCATCTACCATTAAAACATTAATAAATTTTGCAAGTAATTCTGAACCGAACTTCGGATCTGGAAGAATTTTGCGAGGTTCAACACTACGACGACGTGGCATTGCAAATACTCCGTTTATATATTCAGGATAATCCAAAACTCATCTATTGTGTGTGATAGCACATCACGATTGACTGGAGTTTATGGTTTAAATTTTTTGATTAATTTAGACGTTTGGCCTTACTTAACGGAGATCCATTAAGCTTTAGGACGTTTAACGCCGTATTTAGAACGACCTTGTTTACGGTCTTTAACGCCTGCACAGTCAAGTGCACCACGTACAGTGTGATAACGCACACCCGGTAAGTCTTTAACACGACCACCACGGATTAATACAACACTGTGTTCTTGTAAGTTATGACCTTCACCACCGATGTATGAAGTTACTTCAAAGCCATTTGTTAAACGAATACGGCATACTTTACGTAATGCTGAGTTCGGTTTCTTAGGTGTAGTAGTGTATACACGAGTACACACGCCACGTTTCTGCGGGCAAGCCTCTAATGCAGGAACGTTGCTTTTTACAACCTTTTTCACACGCGGTTTGCGTACTAATTGGTTGATAGTTGCCATTTAAAAGCTCCAGTTAAAATTATTAAAAATAAAATTAAAAAAACATCCTTTCAAAGACGAAAGGACGGTAGATTCTAGTGTTATACGGACTAAAAGTCAAGTATTCGCCACGGGATAAATTGATTATTCTGTGATCAGCGTTTCTAAGGTTTGCAAGACACGATAAGGTAAAATATTCGCCATACCGTTTCCGATCAGATAATGTTGATTTTTGCCGTAAGCGCCGATTAATTTCGGGTCGGTTGCGCCGTATAAAATTACGTTTTGTTTATCCAATGCCGCAGCTAAATGGCTCAAACCGGTATCCACCGACAACACGGCTTTCGCACCGGCAATTTGTTCCGCTAATTCAGTGAGAGACAATTTCGGTAATACCGTCACATTGGCACTCGCTTCCGCCAAACGCATGGCTCTCTCTTTTTCTTGTTGAGTGCCCCAAGGTAAACGTATCTCAATCCCTTGTATGCTTAGCTCTCGAATCACTTCCCGCCAATAATCTTCTTTCCAATGCTTATCCGCTCTCGTTGTCGCATGAATCGCAAGCAGATAAGCGGTTGAATTTTCAGATTTTTTTGCAAAATGTGTGGCAATGCCATAATCACCTAATCCATCGGGAAGTACATAATTCAGAGAGTTAGCAAATAACTTTCGAATCCGTTCTACGGCGTGTTGTTGGTAAGCGATATTAAAAGTTTGATCATAAAACAGGCTGCTTAACCCTTCTCGAGCAGAATGCTTGTCGTAGCCGTATTTTGTTCCCTTTGACTGCTTGGTTACCAATACCGCACTTTTAATCAATCCTTGCGCATCAATCACCGCATCATATTCTTCCGAGCGAAGTTGCTTTAGGTAATGTTGCCATTCCAACCAAGTTTGCCGCTGACACAAGTTCTTGCGCCAACGGCGAATCGCTAACGGAATAACCTTATCTACCGCCGAATGCCAATGTGGAATTTCACTAAAATTTTCTTCCACCGCCCAATCGAATTGAATATTCGGAAGCGCATTTTTAGCATCCGTCAATGCCGGCAAAGTATGAATCACATCCCCCATTGAGGACGTTTTTACAACTAAAACTTTCATTTACTTATCTTTTATTGTGAATACAAACAAGCGGTCGAAATCTGCAAAATTTTTGCAAAAAATGACCGCTTGCAATTAGCCTAATAGCGTCTCTAATTTCTCAATCACTATTTCCGGCTGAATATCAATCAAGCTCTGATGATAGCCTTCGGCGGCTTCGCCTTTACGAATCTTAATCAAACCGCCTTCGATTAAACGGATAATCACCGCTTTATCGGAAAGCGGCGGCGTATATTGCGGACTGGTTGGCCCATAAAGTGCAACCAGCGGTTTACCCAATGCAGCCGCAATGTGCATTAATCCGGAATCATTACTTACCACCGCATGGCAATCAGCAATTAAATCAACCGCTTGATTCAAATCGGTCTGCCCTGCCAAATTAATGCAATAACGCTGTAAATTCTCCGCTAAACTTGCATGAATCTGCTCGCCGACTTCTTTATCTTTATTTGAACCGAACAGATGTACCGCATAGCCTTTTTCAATCAGCATTTCTGCCAATTTTGCATAATGATAATGTGGCCAACGTTTTGCCGGCCCGAACTCCGCCCCTGGGCAGAAGCCGATTGCCGGACGCTGTTCAGCATATTCAAACTGTTTGGCAAATTTTGCTTTGGTTGCGGTGATCTCAGCCGCTTGCGTTTGTAGATAAGGTAGCGGCATTGGCAAAGCTTTAGCATCCGGCACAGCATTTTTCTCAAAAGCCAACGCCACATAACGCTGTACCATCATCGGGTAATCTTGCTTGTTATTACGCAAATCATTTAAAAAGAAATAGCGACTTTCACCTTTCCAACCTCGGCGCACCGCAATTTTGGCAAATAGCGGAATAAATGCCGATTTAAGCGAATTAGGTAAAACAATCGCCATATCATATTGATTTCTCAGCGATTTCCCTAATTGATAACGCTCACACAGGCGGAACGAACCATGCCCAATCGGCATCGAAATCGCTTTTCGAACTTCCGGCATTCGAGCGAGCAGCGGACGACACCAATCCGGTGCCATCACATCAATTTGACAATTCGGATATTGAATTTTAAGTTGTTGATACAGTGCGTGCGACATCATCATATCGCCGACCCAAGACGGGCCAATAATTAAGATATTCATTGTCTTCCTTTCATTCAAATGACAAGCGGTCAAATTTAGCCCACTTTTTGCAAAAAATTAAGCTAATATGACCGCTTGCTCTCTACGGTTTAAGTTTACATTCGCTGGCGAGAACATTATTGCTGTTATCTGTAAGAGAAGCTTCACCATTTCGACTTTCTCGCCACGTCCAGCGGATATTACTATACTTTTTACCGTCTCTCGTGACTGCCGGCGATAACGTATGCGTTGTGTTACCGTAAGTGACCAAAATCGCTTGCTGGCTCACCACTTTTCGTTTCGCTTTATTATTCACCTTTTTGGCTTTAGAACGCTGTACCTTCACAACAACATCATTTTGACAAATAAACTGCATTGAGGTCTGATTCTTGACTACTGTCACTTTTTCCGTTGGCTTAATTTCCGTTTGAGCCTGTTGTATGGCCGATTGAGCTCGCTGCACCTGTTCAATCGGCGCTTCTAAAGACTTACAACCCGTTAACGCTATCACTCCGGCACAAACGGCTAAGCAAAACGGCTTCTTAAAAAAAACACTCATTTTACAACTACTCTCCTTCTCAAAATTTTGAGAAAAAAAGAGCAACGTCTGTAGCGTTGCCCTTTGATTTTAATTATTTAAAGCTATAGCTACCGTCTGCTTGACGAGTAAACTTACCGCCGGAGCCGATACTCATTTCAACTACGCGGTTATTTTTATCTAAACGCACGCTTACACGCTCGCCTACTTTAAGATTGCTTACCACTTTGTTGACTTTGCTCATCGCATTCACATCCGAGATATTTAAACCGTTATCACGGAATACTTGCATGAGTGATGTACCTTTTGGCACTGTCATTGTTTTACTTGCCACTGATGCTGCCGCAGCAGGTTTTGCCGGTGCAGACGCTGCTTTAGCTGCTGCAGGAGCAGCTGTTTTTGCCACAGGCTTACCTGCTTCTACGTTCTTCACAAGCTGATCTAATTGTGCATTCTTCGCTTTTTTCGCGTTGAATTCATCCGCAGTAATTGCTTTCACTTTCGGCTGTTTAGGCGTTTCAGACTGATGAATCACGCTGCCTTGTGTTTTAGGCTTAACCGCTGTTGGTTGTACAACCGGTTTATTTACAACCGAAGCAGGAGTCGGTTCAGTTTTCGCTTCTTCCGCAACCACTGTCGTATCCGTAGTTGGAGCTACCGCTGTTTCCGTTGTAGAAGTTGCTGATGTCGTTGCTGCTGACTCCGTTGTTGCCGGCTGTGTTGTCGCAACATTCATATCTTGCTGAATTTGTTGAGCTTGTTGTGCTTGTTGCTGAGCAATCGCTTCTTGCTCGGCTTTTGCTTGCGCTTCCGCTCGTTTCGCTTCCTCTTCATCTACCGGACGGAATTCAATTGGTAATGAGCTACCTTGTTGAGACTGTAATTCTTCAACTGTTTCCGGTGCGCTTGGTTTTAACCAGAAGAAGATTGCTGCTAAAATTGCCGCTAAAATCGCAACTAAACCTAAACGACGGAATTTAGACGGCACGCTCGCAACTGCAACAGCTTCGGCGGCGGTAGTCGGATTCACGGCAGGAATCACACGATCTTCATTACTTGTATTCATCGCTGGCTTTTCCTCTGTAACTAATTTTTCAACTTGCTCCGGCTCTGCTTTTTTAGATTCTTCCGTTGCTTCATCCGCTACCGGAGAAAAAGCGAAACCTGAATTTTGTGCAACTTTTGGCTCTTCCGCCGTTAAAGCTGACTCTGGCGTTTCTGTATTATTCACCTTTTGAGCATCCTCAATCGATTTTAATGGCGTAGTTTCATCAACAGAACGCTTCATTACCGGTGTAAAGGTATAACTTGGCGCTTTATTTGAATGTAATGATACAGTTGCATTCGTGGCAACCGCTTTGACCGCCTCAACCGCTTTTGCACTATCCGAATTAATGATTGCCTCTGCTACTTGCTCCGCTGATTGTGCAGCGGATGGCTCGCCAAAAGTTGGCTCTTTACGAAAATTATTTTGTGACATTTAACTTTCCAATTTTAGGTGAAAATATAATGGGAAATTTCCCGCTGAATAAATTATCCCCATTTTAAAGTATTTCTCTTTAATCAGCACACGATTTTTCAGAAAATTATGCCTACAAGCGGTAATATTTATTAAATATTTTACAAAAACACTAAATCAGCACTGCTCACCACGTATTTATATCCTCTCTTCCTTATTTCTGACCATAAGATAAACAATTTTCTCGATCTTGATCGCAAAAATAATTTCCTAGAATTGCTCTCTAATTTATTTAACTTGTAAAGTAGTTCCAAGCAAAATCATCTTAAAAAGCAATCTAAAAAGAAAAGGAGACATTTATGAAAACACCTTCAAAACTTGGCTTAAGTCTGTTAATCGGTATGTTATCTACCGGTGTATTAGCTGCTGAAAAAACAAAGCCTAGTGTCACAGAACCCACTCCCGTGGTTCAAAACGCACAAGCAACCAGCCCTGAACATAGCCATGCTGAAATGACAAACAATGCAAATTTAGTCAATATCAATATCGCAACAGCAGCGGAAATCCAAGATAAATTAGTCGGTATTGGCGCTAAAAAAGCACAAGCAATTGTTGAATACCGTACAAAAAACGGTGCATTTAGTAGCCTAGAGCAACTTACCGATGTATCCGGTATCGGCAAAGCTACACTGGATAAAAATCGTGATCGCATCCTATTGCAATAATCTCTTCCTTCTCGTATAACATTTGCTGAGTTAAGGCAATATGTGGCTTACTTCCTCTATCTTTATGCCACATCTTAACTCAGCGCCTTGTCACTTTTTGATAACATTAGGTAATTCACTTTTCTTTCTGTTATACTTCGCGCCTCTTTGTATAATTGAATAAAAAGGATACAACTTAATGTCTCTTAAACCCTATTCGATGCCGACTTATTGGCAACGTGCGAAAGTCGCATTTCAATATATCTTCCCACAATTACCTGTTACCCGTTTAGCAGGTTGGCTGGCAGAACAAAAATGGGGTGTTGTGACCCACTTTATTATCCGTGCATTCGCTAAACAATATAATGTTAATTTATCGGAAGCACAAAAAAGCAATGCATCTGACTACGCAACGTTTAATGAATTCTTTATTCGTCCGTTAAAAGAAAACGCTCGCCCGATTAACCAAGATGCACAGGCGCTTTGTTTACCGGCAGACGGCAAAGTAAGTGAATCAGGTAAGATTGAAGACGATCGTTTACTACAAGCAAAAGGTCATTTCTTTACACTTGAAACCTTACTAGCGAATGATCAAGAAATGGCAAATAAGTTTAAAGACGGTCATTTTATTACCACTTATTTATCACCACGCGATTACCACCGCGTACATATGCCGTGTGATGCGACCTTACGCAAAATGATTTACGTACCGGGTGAATTATTTTCAGTAAATCCGTTCTTAGCTGAACACGTACCAAATTTATTTGCGCGTAACGAACGTGTAATCTGTGAATTTGAAACCGAATTCGGGCCGATGGTACAAATTTTAGTGGGCGCAACTATTACAGCAAGTATGAGTACGGTTTGGGAAGGTGTAATTAACCCGCCTCGTGCCAAAGATGTTGTGGTATATCACTATGAAACCACTGGTGAAACCGCCGTACACCTGAAAAAAGGTCAGGAAATGGGGGCTTTCCGCTTAGGTTCAACCGTAATTAACCTCTTCCCGAAAGATTGCGTTGAATTCGAAGCACACCTACAAGCCGGCGTAGAAACTCGAATGGGCGAGCGCTTGGCAAAAGTGATTAAATAATCTTTTTTAATTAAGCACGATTATAATAATCGTGCTTTTTTATAACCAAATCATCTATTCTCTTATCAATCAGCTATAAACCCAATCAAAAAAGTATGTTATTTTAGGGGCAGAACTTCGTCTAACGCATTTATCGCGAAAGGGAAAGCTATGAAATTACAACAACTAATTAAAACTCATCAACTCGGTTTGCTGTTTCAACAAGGCAAATTCGGCATTGAAAAAGAAAGCCAACGTATTGATAATCAAGGGAATATTGTTACTACTGCTCATCCTAGCGTTTTTGGTAACCGCAGTTATCACCCATATATTCAAACCGATTTTGCAGAAAGCCAACTTGAGCTAATCACACCGCCAAACGATAAATTGGAAGACACATATCGTTGGCTATCGGCTATTCACGAGGTAACGTTACGTTCATTACCTGATGATGAATATATTTTCCCATTCAGTATGCCTGCCGGTTTACCACCGGAATCCGAGATCAAAGAAGCACAATTAGATAACGAATGGGATGTGAAATATCGTGAACACCTTTCTGCCATTTATGGCAAATACAAACAGATGGTGAGCGGTATTCACTACAATTTCCAGATTTCTGACGAGTTTGTCGAGAGCGCTTTTGCGTTACAAACGGAATACAGTGATAAAATTGCGTTCCGCAATGCGTTATATATGAAATTAGCCAATAACTTTTTACGTTATCAATGGATTCTTGTCTATTTGCTTGCTGCAACACCAACCGTAGAAGCGCAATATTTTGGCGAAAATCGACCGCTTGCAGAAGGACAATTAGTGCGTAGTTTACGCTCTAGCCCGTATGGCTATGTAAATGCGCCTCATGTAGTAATCAATCACGATAGCTTGCAAGAATATGTTGAATCATTAGAACATTTTGTGGCAAACGGTGATTTATTAGCGGAAAAAGAATTCTATTCAAACGTACGTTTACGTGGCGCGAAAAAAGCACGTGAATTACTTGAAAAAGGGGTTAAATATGCGGAATTCCGTTTATTTGATCTCAACCCGTTCTCGCCTTACGGTATCGAGCTCGCCGATGCCAAATTTATTCATCTGTTCTTACTTGCTATGTTATGGATAGATGAAACAAGCGGTCAAAAAGAAGTCGAACTTGGTAAACAAAAACTATACCAAGTTGCACTTGAAGATCCTCGTTCGCACACTGTATTCCAAGCAGAGGGTGAAGCTATCCTTAACCTAATGCTGGCAATGTTAGAAGATCTTTCAGTGCCACAAAGCGAGAAAGAGTTATTACAACAAAAACTAGCTCAATTTGCTGATCCAAGCCAAACGGTAAACGGTCGTTTATTAGCAGCAATTGAACAAGCCGGCAGCTATAAAGCACTCGGTGCACAACTTGCTCAACAATATAAAGCACAAGCGTTCGAGCGTTTTTATGCGATTTCCGCTTTCGATAATATGGAGCTTTCTACACAGGCTTTATTATTTGATGCGACCCAACAAGGCTTACAGATCGAATTGCTGGATGAAAACGATCAGTTCCTTGCACTCAAATTCGGTGATCATCTCGAATATGTAAAAAACGGCAATATGACCAGTCACGATCAGTACATTTCGCCATTAATTATGGAAAATAAAGTCGTGACCAAAAAAGTGTTGGCGAAAGCCGGTTTTAATGTGCCGAAAAGCGTTGAATTTACCTCGGTAGAACAAGCGGTGGCGCACTATCCGTTATTTGAAGGTAAAGCGGTGGTGATTAAGCCGAAATCGACCAATTACGGTTTGGGCATTACGATTTTCCAACAAGGCGTAACGGATAAAGCCGATTTTGCCAAAGCGATTGAAATTGCGTTCCGTGAAGATAAAGAAGTGATGGTGGAAGACTATTTAGTCGGTACCGAATATCGTTTCTTTGTGCTAGGTGATGAAACACTGGCGGTATTGTTACGTGTACCGGCGAATGTAAAAGGTGACGGCATACATACGGTGCGTGAATTGGTGGACGCAAAAAACAGTGATCCGCTACGAGGCGACGGCTCTCGTTCGCCATTGAAAAAAATTGCCCTAGGTGACATTGAATTGCTTCAGCTCAAAGAACAAGGTTTAACACCTGATTCAATTCCGGCTGAAGGACAAATTGTACAATTACGTGCCAACTCTAATATTAGTACCGGTGGCGATTCAATTGATATGACCGATCAAATGCACGACAGCTATAAACAATTAGCAGTCGGTATTGCCAAAGCGATGGGGGCAAAAGTCTGCGGTGTGGATTTAATCATTCCGGATTTAACCAAAGCAGCCGAGCCGTCTCTGCGTTCATGGGGCGTGATTGAAGCAAATTTTAATCCGATGATGATGATGCATATTTTCCCTTACCAAGGAAAATCTCGCCGCTTAACCAAGGCCGTGTTAAAAATGCTGTTCCCAGAACTGCCTTAATCAAAAATCAAGCGGTCAAATTTGCAGAAAATTTTGCAAATTTGACCGTTTGTAACATGATAGATATCGCTAAAATAGTGAAAAGTAAGAGTTAATACTTAACTAATTGTGAATTTAGGATATACGGCTTTAATAGTAATAAAATATTAAAAAAGTGTTTCAAACGCTCTTCTTGACCTTCTTCTTGCATCAAGATTTCCCCGCCGATTGCCATTTCTTGACGCGCTAAATTTTTCGCTACTTCCGCATAACTTTCTAATAATTGGAATTCCTGCGCATCACATTGGCTAAGAATAGCCAACATATCACGATCTTTCGCACTAAAGTCGCCATGGGTCGGATTAATTAAACCCATTTCCACAAATTCATTCAATTCAACTTCGGTAATACCAAATTCCGAACAGATCTCACTCACTAATAAGCGTTCACCTTCCGTACCGTTTAGAATGTCCAACGAGCCCATTAAGCTTTTATAAGGATTATTCAGATCAAAATCCGGCTGAGCAAATACCGTTTTAATCTGTGAAATGGTTGCATTAAAGTTTGCTTGAAGATATTTAATAAATTCAATTAATTGGATATTGCTTTCATCATATAAGTGAAAGTTCGGTTTATCTTTCAAAGGTTCCGGTAACAATCCCTCTTTAATGTAATAAAGAATGGTTGATTTAGGCGTATTAGTTAATTTAGAAAGATCGTTCATCTTCAGCATAATAAGTTCCTTTGGATCTAATTTTGGATCTATTTTAGATAATCCATATAAAAGCGTAAAGTTTTAGTATTCACTATTTAGGTAAAAATAGCGTTTTACGATGATAAAAATACACTTTTTCTCTATAAGACTATTTTTTAATAAGTTAGTTTATGGCACAATACTATTACTTTAATGTACTACTTCAATAGGATATTTTATGAAAAAACAGCCAACACTTTTTGGTGGCGCTTGTATCATCGCAGGTGTCTGCGTAGGAGCCGGTATGCTCGGGCTTCCAACTTCCGGTGCGGGTGCTTGGACAATGTGGTCGGTGCTTGCGCTTGCTTTTACCATGGTTGTGATGACATTTTCAGGCTGGTTGTTACTTGATGTCTATAAAAGCTATGACTTACGTGCCTCATTCAATACTGTTACCAAAGACTTATTAGGCAATAAGATCAATGCGTTAAATAACCTTGCGGTTTATTTTGTCGGCGGAATTTTACTTTATGCTTATACCACCGCTTCCGGTGGAATTTTGGAAAACTTAACCAAATCAGCGATCGATTTCGGTGAATTCGGCTCTCGCATTTGGTCTGTGCTATTCGTGCTGATTTTCTCGTTCTTTGTATGGCACTCTACCCGTTTAGTTGATCGTATTTCGGTGTTATTAATTATCTTTATGGCATTGTCGTTTACATTCAGTATTTCGGGTTTAGTCAGCAATATTGATACTGCTGTTTTATTCGATCAACAAAACGATAATGGCGAATACGCTAAATATGCGTTAGCAATGTTGCCGGTTGCATTGACCTCTTTCGGTTATCACCACTCAGTCTCCTCAATGCGAGCCTATTATGGTGAGGTAAAAAAAGCAAAATATGCAATTGCTGGAGGGACTTTTATTGCGTTAGTGCTTTATTTACTTTGGGTAATCAGCATTTTCGGTAATCTGCCACGTGCGCAATTTGCACCGGTTATCGCAAGTAACGGTGATTTAGACGTATTATTAAATACGATTGGTGAAGTTGTGCAGTCACCATATGTGAAACAAGCGATTAATGCGTTTTCTATGGCGGCAATTCTGTCTTCTTTTATCGGAGTTGGACTAGGTACATTTGATTTCTTAGCAGATTTCTTTAAATTTGATGAGAGTAAATCAGGCAGAACCAAAGCATGGGCGGTGACTTTCTTACCTCCGCTAGTATTCTCATTACTCTCGCCGCTTGGCTTTTTAAAAGCGATTGGTTATGCAGGTGCGGTAGCAACACTGTGGACTTGTATGATTCCGGCATTATTAGCTTATAAAGCGAAAAAAGGTAATCTGTTTATGATTGGATTGGTCTTCTTATTCGGTGTCTGTACCGCTGTGTTCCATTTCCTTTCAATGTATGAAATGTTACCAATGTTTAAAGGTTAAATCATAAAACAAAAAAATAAGGGACAACATTTGTTGCCCCTTATTTTTTATCTGATTGCCATTTGGAATAATATCACTTCCGCCTGACAGCTAAATTCAATCTGCATTTGCATTAAAAAACCATCTTCGACTTGGCTAATGCTATGCTGAATAACACAAGCTTCGGTTTCCACCGATTTTGCTTTTTCTGTAAAAAATTCGACCGCTTGTAGCGCTTGTCCTTCACTATCATACAGCGCTTCAAAGGCAATTTGACGGTCGCTATTATCCAACATTGAATCGCCTTTCAGCTTACACATATTATGTGCTTCCGCCGCTTTTTGTTGCATGGTTTTATGCATAAAGATTTCCTATCGCTATTTATCTATCTAACGGTTGCCATTCTTGACCTTTTACCGGTGGTAACCAAGCACCGCCCTGAATACATAAGTCCCATAAAATACCGTGGATACCATATTGATCCGCTTTATTCGGGTCAAGCTCGGTCACGATTTCCGCTTCACGTCCTTGTTTGATTAAGGTTGCAATCGTCGGATTAATCATTACAGTTTTACCCAATGCGATAAATTCCGCCCAACCGGTATTAAACGCTTGTGCGATTTGCTCCGCACTGAATAAGTTACCTACACCGATAAGCGGTAATTTACCTGCGATACGCTCATGGATTAACTGCATACGACTAAGGTTAGTATCTGCGCCACGACGCGCCTGTTTGTAGAAATCCCATAATGAAATATGTAGGTATTGCAATGGTTTTGCGGTTAGCGCATCAACTAATGCGAAAGTGTCTTCCATCGTTAAGCCTAACTCTTCCGGTTCTTCCGGCGAGAATCGATAGCCGATAATAAAATCCGCTTTTGCCGCTTTTTGTTTTTCGGCAACCACTGCATCCACCACCGCTAATGGGAAACGCATACGTTTTTCACTTGAGCCGCCCCATTCGTCTTCACGGCGGTTGGAATGGCCGGAATAGAATTGCTGAATTAAGTAATTATTCGCACCGTGGATTTCCACCCCGTCAAAGCCAGCCTCAATCGCTAATGCGGTTGCGTTAGCAAATGCTGCAATTAATGATTCGATTTCCGCTACCGTCGCTGCACGTGTGCCGGTTTCTTCGTCCGCACTTGCCGAGATTTTATCTTTACCGTTCAGTAATTCGGTTAAAGCAAGTTTACCGCCGTGATGAATTTGCAAAATCGCTTTCGCACCTTGTGCTTTAATTAAGTCTGCGGTTTGTTTCAAACTCGGTAATTGGGTGGTATGAATCGCTTCCGGCTGACCATGGAACGCTTTACCGCCGTCTTGCACCAGTGTAGCGGCTAAAATAAACATACCGATATCGCCGGCACGGTTTTCAATAAATTTATGTTCGTTTTGACCTAAAGTACCATCCGGATTTGAACCGAAATGGGTCATCGGCGCCACAACTAAACGATTTTTAATTTCAACGCCGTTATTTAATTTATAGCTTTCAAATAATGGAGAGAATGTTGAATTCATGTTGCTTTCCTCTTAGTAAAAAATGAATTATAAATCAGGGAAAAGTAAGCGGTCTGATTCTTGCAAAACTTTGCAAAAAATTGACCGCTTGTCTAAAGATTATTAAGTTTCGTCAGAGCGCAATGACATTTCACCAATGCCGAACGGGGTAATAACACTGTTTTGCTCAAGCAGTAATTCACCGTGTTGATTGATACCACGTGAAATACCGTGAATTTCACTACCTTCTGTGACCAGTTTTACCGGTCGATCACGAAAAATATCAAATGCTTGCCAACGCTCGGCATAATGTTCAAAGCCAACAAGCGGGTAAATTTTAAGATTTTTTTGCAATTCATAAGCGAGGCGACACACCAGTGCATTACGATCAAATTGATAGTCGGATAAATCAGACCACGCTTGGGCCACAATATTTTCATCCACTTTGGTCATTCCCAAATTTAAACCGATGCCGATCACTAAATGGATACCACTGCGATCCGCTTTGGTTTCAATCAGAATCCCGCCCATTTTTTTGCCACAATAATAAATATCATTCGGCCATTTGATTTGGATATTTTCAACCTGTTGCGCTTGCAAACTTTCGGCAATAATCAACGAAATCACCAAACTCAGCGAAGAAATATGCGCAGCGTCTTCAGTGGGATAATGCCATAAAATCGAAAAATAGACATTTTCACTTTGTGGCGAATACCAAGTGCGCCCACGTCTGCCTCTGCCGGCGGTTTGTTGCTCCGCCAAACATACTGAACCTTGCGGCAAGGTTTGATAGTGTTTAAGCAAATATTCGTTGGTCGAATCAATTTCATCAAACACCAACGCTTGCCCACACAATAACGCCGTTTGGATCTGAGATTGGTTTAATTTGCTCATTATTTTGGTTATCTCGTGACTTCTTCGCTATTCACTTCTCCATTTTTGCCCATAAAACGTACTTCCGGATGCAGTTCAACCCCGAATTTTTCACGTACACGGCGGCGTACTTCTTTGGCTAACGCCACGACATCTGAACCAGCTGCCGCTTGCTTATTAATCAATACCAACGCTTGTTTTTCATGTACCGCCGCACCGCCTAATTGAAAGCCTTTCAATTCACATTGGTCAATCAACCAACCCGCCGCCAATTTTACTGTGCCGTCTGCTTGCGGATAGTTTGGAATATTCGGGTAAGCGGTCTGAATTTGCGCAAATTTTGCAGCATCAATCACTGGGTTCTTGAAGAAACTACCAGCATTACCAAACTCGTCCGGATTCGGTAATTTTGCCGAACGTACCGCACACACTTCGTCAAACACTTGTTGAGGCGTTACACGTTGCGGATCAAATTGAGTTAATGAACCGTAACTTAATACCGGCTGCCACGCTTTTGCCAATTTGATTCCGACCGACAGAATCGCAAATTCATCTTTGTACTGGTGTTTAAACACACTTTCACGATAACCGAATTGGCACTCTTGTTTGGTTAAACGGAAAATGTCGCCGGTGCGTAAATTCAGTACTTCGACAAAATCACATACTCGCTCAAATTCCACCCCGTAAGCCCCGATATTTTGAATCGGTGCAGAACCGGCAACGCCCGGAATTAAGGCTAAATTTTCCAATCCGGCGATATTATTTGCCAAGCTCCATTTTACTAGCTCATGCCAATTTTCACCGCCTTGCACATGCAAATAATGGAATTGTTCATCTTCGTGATGTTCGATACCTTTTAATTTGTTGATGAATACGCAACCGTCAAAATCATCTAAGAAAATCACATTTGAGCCCTGCCCTAAAATAAGTACCGGCTGATGATTGTTTACGGCGGTTTGCCATTCGTTAAGTAATTGTTCGGCACTGCTGAATTCAACGATTTTGCTTGCATTTGCCGCTAAATGAAATGTATGGAAAGGAGTTAAACTGTGTTTCATAAAGGATTGATCCGTAACAAAAATTGCGCAAAGTATAGCATAATTCGCAAAAAAATCCCCAAGTACACCGTACTCGGGGATCGTAAAATCGAATAAAAATCCGACCGCTTGTTATTTGCCTTCCGCTGGTTGTTCTTTTTTCAGCATATCTTCAGGAATGAAGCTCTTTTGAATTTTTTCCATATGTGGAAGGTTATGTGCAATACCTTTATGGCAGTCGATACAAGTTTTACCTTGATCTTGTGCCATGGCATGCATTTGCTGCGCCACAGTTTTCTGTTGAGTGAAGTCCATATCTTCAAAGTTATGACAGTTACGACACTCTTGCGAATCATTAGCTTTCAAACGCGCCCATTCACGCTCTGCCATTTCTAAACGATGTGCTTCAAACTTTTCTTTGGTATCCACTTTACCGGTAAAGTGTGCGTAAACCTCTTTTGAAGCGATAATTTTACGTTTCCATTTATCAATAAATTCGTGCGGTACGTGACAGTCTGAACAGATAGCTTTCACACCACTACGGTTTGAATAGTGAGCCGAAGCACGATATTCAGGTACTACGTCATTCATATGACAATCTGAACAGAATTGCTCGGTATTGGTATGTTCTAAACCTTGGTTAAAACCGCCCCACGCTAAAATACCGCCAATCGCAGAAATGATAATGAGTGTACCGGCAGCCATTTTACTCGGCGTACGAAACCAGTTCCAAAATTTCTTAATCATCACCTTTCTCCTTATTTACTTTGTGTCTGACGAATCGTGTCAAATTTGTTTTGAATAATCGGATTTACGTCCGTTTGTTGTACGTGGCACTGTAGACAGAAGTAACGACGTGGTGAAGTACCTTCGGTCGGTTTACCGTCACGATCCATAAAGTGGCTTGCCGGCACGCGTGTCGCACCGGTTGTCGGTGCAACTTCAGGGCTGTGACAACCTAAACATTGGTTGGTATTTTTGGTTACCTGTAAGCCACGAATACTGTGTGGCACAAGCGGCGGTTGGTGGGGGAAAGTCACAGGAATGTTGCCCGCATCTTTCTGTGCGTTGGTATAAGCAGGGGCAACACTTTCCACTGTACTATCGATACTTTTTGCCACTTGCGTTTCCGCCACGGCAAAACCCGCTAATGCGGTCAATAAGAGGGTGAGATATTTTCTCATGTTAAATCACTCCGTTTTAAAATTAAAAAGGGTTATAAGTCCCCCTCTTTAGTAAAGAGGGGTTAGGGGAGATTTTACAAGCGGTGGATTTCCGCCAAATTTTTATAAATTTGAGATTTTTAAATCTCCCCCTGCCCCTCTTTTTCAAAGAGGGGAGTTTTGTTAAACATTTTTCACATCAATACTGCCTTTAAAGCGTGTACCGAATGCAAAGACTTTCTCCGCGCACACATCGATACAACGTCCGCAAGTGATGCAGTCTTTAGAAAGCACAATTTGGCTATCTTCAGGTTTGCCATGTAAAGGGAGTCTTAGCACCTGCGGTTCTGGGCAGACGTTATAACAATCCATGCAGCGGTCGCAGCGGTTGCGATCCACCACATTTACTTTTACGACACTTTTCGCGCCGATCAAGGCATAAGTTGCGCCGATTGGACATAAATGTCCGCACCAGCCGTGTTCGACAACCAGTAAGTCAAACAGGAAAATGACTGCAACTAACCAGACTGTTGCGCCTAAACCGAAGACAAAGGCACGTCCTAATGCGGCAACTGGGTTAATCCACTCCCACAATAACCTTCCTGAGATAGCACTTCCGACTAAAATCATCGCCAAAATTACATAGCGTAAATTGCGTGAGATTTTCGCACTCTGGCGAATACCTAACTTACGTCTCAGCCATGCAGCGGCATCGGTCACCATATTCATTGGGCAAACCCAACTACAAAAGGCTTTACTTGCCACAATCGCATAAAATGCCACGATAATCAGTGCGCCTAAAATCGTTGTCCATTCCGGTAGATAACCGGTCGCTAGGCTTTCTGCCGTCATTAGCGGATCGCTCATTGGCACGCTATCAAACAGCATACTGCCGCTATAGTTACCTTTTAAAATCCAAACATTCCAAAAAGGCCCGCTTAAAAACATTAAGATAATGCTTAATTGACTCAAACGGCGCAGAATGAGAAAGCGATAAGCTCGCCACCAACCTAATTTTTGTCGAGCCTCAAGCCCAGCATCTTTAGGTTTATTCGGTACGTATTTCACATCAGCCATTATTTCACCCCCTTAATGTTTAGATCTAAGTTAGGGAAATGTTCCGCTTCCGGTACGGTGGTGGATTTCGGTACGTAATCGTAAGTGGCACGATTTGGCGTTGCTACTTTCTGATTCGGCTGAACCTGCATAAATTGGTAAGTCGGTTCGCTCATTCCTTCCGGCATACGTGCATCTAACGCTGGGCGTAACCCGTCCGGATGTTGATCCTCCAATAATGCCTTACCTGCATTTTGTTTTTCTTTCCAACCTAAGCGGTAATGTCTGCCGAGTAAGCCTTTGGCAAGATCCATCGGTAATACTTTGATTGCTGCTTCTTCTAACACGCAAGCCTGTTCACACTTACCGCAACCAGTACAAGCATCGGAATGTACAGTCGGAATCAACTTCGCGTGAATTTGAGTACGATTATTGTGTACTTCTTCCAATGTGATCGCTTTGTCAATCAGAGGGCAAACACGATAGCAAACATCACAACGTAAACCTTGCCAGTTCAAACAGGTTTCGTGGTCAAGCAACACGGCTAATCCCATGCGAGCATTATTAATATCGGTGAGTTCCTCGCTCAATGCACCGCTTGGGCAAGCATTCATACAAGGAATATCCACACACATCTCACACGGCTTATCACGAGCCACAAAGTAAGGCGTACCAGCTTCCATCGGTGAAATCAGGCTCGCCAAATGCAACATATCGTACGGACAAGCCTGCACACATTGCCCACAGCGGGTACAAGCCGCTAAAAAGTCTTTTTCAGGTAATGCACCCGGTGGACGAAGCGCTACACCTTCTTTTGCATTCGCTTGTTGTTGCTGTAATCCGAGAATCACACCAACACCGCAAATACCAGCTGCCGTTCTAGTGGCATTTTTCAAAAATTGACGGCG
Organism: Actinobacillus suis ATCC 33415; assembly: GCF_000739435.1. NCBI lineage: Bacteria > Pseudomonadati > Pseudomonadota > Gammaproteobacteria > Pasteurellales > Pasteurellaceae > Actinobacillus > Actinobacillus suis. The sequence continues at coordinate 2,273,224 of NZ_CP009159.1, read as the reverse complement.
ATTTGGGTCAAGTTTCATAGTAGTATCCTTATCTTACCCTCGCCCCTTGCGGGAGAGGGACAGATAAAAATTGCGTAAGACAATTTTTATCAGGGAGAGGGAAAATTCAGATTAAATTTAACCGCTTACCCTCTCTCTGGCTAACTCACTAAACGTTTCGTTAGCCTGTCTCTCTCCCATAAAGGGAGAGAGTAAAATGTCTCATTAAGCCTTAACCACTTTAACCGCACATTTTTTGTAATCGGTTTCGCCTGAAATCGGGTCTGTCGCATCTAAAGTTAATTTATTGGCTAACTGACCGGCATCAAAGAAGGTGGTATAAACTAAACCTTCCGGACATTTATTACGACCACGTGTATCTAAGTGGGTAATCATCTCACCACGGCGGGTAATTAATTTCACTTTGTCACCGTGACGTAAACCACGTTTTTTCGCATCTGTCGGGTGCATCCAACATAAGTTGTTCGGGAACGAACGGTGTAATTCCGGCACACGACGTGTCATCGTACCGGTATGCCAATGTTCAAGTACACGACCGGTACATAGCCATAAATCATATTCTTCATCCGGGCTTTCTGCCGGTGCTTCGTAAGGTACACCTAAGATGATCGCCTTCTTATCCGGATAACCGTAGAACGATACACCTTCGCCTGCTTTCACATACGGGTCGAAACCTTCACGGTAACGCCATAAAGTTTCTTTACCGTCAACCACCGGCCAACGTAAACCGCGAACTTGGTGATAAGTATCGAAATCAGCTAAATCGTGACCGTGACCACGACCGAATTGTGCATACTCTTCAAATAAACCTTTTTGTAAGTAGAAACCGAAGTGCTCCGCTTCATCATTGATATAACCTGGGACGTTAGTCGGCACTTTATATTTATTTACTTCACCGTTGAGATAAAGTACTTCATAAAGGGTTTTGCCACGGTATTCCGGCATTTGCGCTAATAGTTCTTCGCCCCATACTTCATCGGTTTTGAAGTATTTTGAGAACTCAACAATTTGCCATAAATCCGAACGAGATTCGCCCGGGCCTTTCACCTGCTGACGCCAGAATTGGGTACGGCGTTCCGCATTACCGTAAGCACCTTCTTTTTCTACCCACATACAAGTTGGAAGAATTAAGTCTGCCGCGACCGCACTTACAGATGGATACGGATCTGAAACGACGATAAAGTTTTCAGGATTACGCCATCCAGGGAAAATTTCTTCATTAATGTTCGGACCACCTTGCATATTGTTAGTACAAAGCTGCCATAAGAAATTTAATTTACCGTCTTTCAACATACGGCTTTGCATTACCGCAGGGTAACCCGGTTTAGTCGGGATTGTGCCTTTTGGTAATTTCCACGCTTTTTCTACGATCTCAACGTGTTTCGGATTGGTTACCACCATGTCTGCCGGTAAACGATGTACGAAAGTACCTACTTCACGTGCCGTACCACAAGCTGACGGCTGACCGGTTAATGAGAATGGACCACAACCCGGAATGGAAATCTTACCAGTGAGTAAGTGTACGTTGTACATCATATGGTTTACCCACACACCACGAGTGTGTTGGTTAAAGCCCATTGTCCAGTAAGAAACCAGTTTTTGTTCCGGATCCGCATACATTTTCGCTAAAGTTTCTAACTGATCTTTCGGTACACCAGAAATTTCATGTGCTTTTTCTAATGTATAAGGCGCAACGATTTTCTTGAATTCTTCAAAATCAGAATCGTACATTTTGCCCGCAGTTTTCGCATTTTTAGCCGCTTGTTGGAGCGGATGTTCCGGACGTAAACCGTAACCGATGTCGGTTTCACCACGTTTGAACTTGGTGTGTTTATTCACGAAATCCCAGTTCACTTTATCGTTTTGGATAATGTAGTTTGCGATATAGTTAAGAATCGCTAAATCCGAATGCGGTTTGAAGATAATCGGCGTATCCGCAAGTTCAAACGAACGATGTTCAAAAGTGGACATCACTACGACTTTTACTTTATCGTCAGATAAACGGCGATCAGAAATACGGCTCCATAAAATCGGGTGCATTTCCGCCATATTTGAACCCCAAAGCACGAATGCATCGGTTTTCTCAATGTCGTTATAACAACCCATTGGTTCGTCCATACCAAAGGTACGCATAAACGCCACTGCCGCAGACGCCATACAGTGACGTGCATTCGGGTCAATTGTGTTAGAACGTAAACCACCTTTCCAAAGTTTTACTTTTGCATAACCTTCGAAAATGGTTGTTTGACCTGAAGAGAACATACCAACAGCATTACCGCCTTTCGCTTTTAAAGTTGCTTTAACTTTTTCCGCCATAATGCTGAAAGCTTGCTCCCAAGAAACCGGTGTAAAATCACCTTCTTTATGGAATTTGCCGTCTTTCATACGTAATAAAGGCGTTTGTACACGGTCTGCACCGTACATAATTTTTGAAAGGAAGTAACCTTTGATACAGTTTAAACCACGGTTTACTTCTGCATCCGGGTCACCTTGCGTTGCAACCACACGACCGTCTTTAGTACCAACAAGTACACTACAACCCGTACCACAGAAACGGCATGGCGCTTTGTCCCATTTAATACCGTCATCAGCAGCATAAACATTTTTGACCGGAATCGTCATTCCTGCCGCAGCAGCCGCAGCAATTGCCGCGTTTGCTTTCATAAAATCTCTACGATTGAGTTCCATAATGTTTCCCACGTTTATTAAAATGATTAAAAATTATTGCTCATCAATATAATTTGAAATAAGTGATACTACGATAACACCACTAATATCTTTCACTTGTTCAATTAAATCGGCAAGCGCAAGCTGTCTGTCACTTTCTAGCGTGACTACTAATTTACCTTCTTCGGCTTTCTCGCCATGAATCTCTGCATAAGGAATCGTTAAGATATCCGCTTTCACCTGCTCAAGTTTGGCTGGCTTCGCTTGTACCACAAGACTGCAGACATACCAGTTCTGGCTTTCTAAATTACTCATTATTTTCCCTATTAATTCTAATTGCTTTGGTCGGGCAAACACTCAAACAAGCGCCACAACCATTACAAGCGGTCAAATCCAGCACTAAATTTGCAATTCCGCCCAATGCCGGACGAAAACGAATGGCTCTACTTTCGCAACTATCACCACAAGAACGGCACTCAACACGTTGTTTTAGCAAACAACTGTCTTGCACTTCCACTTTATGCGTCCAAGGTTGTTCCGTTATCGCTAAGAAAACATCCGTCTCACAACTTTTCACACAAGCTTGGCAAAAAGTACATTCGCCACGGTTAAAATCTATTTCCGGATAACCGCCGGCGCCTTTGATGATAATTTGAGTTTCGCAAGCAGATATGCAGTTATTACAAGCGGTGCATTTTTGATAAAAATCTGCAAGATTTGTCCAAGGCGGGCGAATCGCATTATGTCCTTGTTGCTTTACCTGCTCCGTTTGTAACGCGTTTAAAAAATGTCCACGTAAAAAACTGCGCCGAGGTAATGATTGTTGGCTAAAATCGGACAAAGCATCCCCATTACAAGTCTAATTAAATGGTCGGCATTATCCGATTTTTACTGGTCTGCTTTTATTACTCGAAGGAGGTATTTGCTGAGGAACAACAGGAAAGATTGATAATTGTCAAAGAATAATTAGAGGAAGTTTTGTATGTAAAGCAAGATTTTAGCGATAATTAGGAACCGTTATTATTTAGCCGAGAAATATGATGAACCATCTGATTATTTATGCACATCCGAATCCGCAAAGTTTTAACCACGCGCTTCTTTCGCAAGCCGTTCAAGCAAGCCAAGGCCACCAAGTTATCGTACGGGATTTATATCAATTAAATTTTGATCCGAACTTAGCTTGGCAAGAATTTCAGTCCAGCCTCACCAGGCAGTACCCGACAGAAATCCAAATCGAACACCGATATTGGCAACAAGCCGATGTCATTACCTTGATTTACCCACTATGGTGGATGGGCTTTCCGGCAATCTTAAAAGGCTACTTAGACCGAGTGTTAAGTTATGGATTCGCTTATCAAAATGGCGAAATTGAAAGCATCGGTTTATTGAAAGGTAAAAAAATGCAGCAATTCGTTACCTTAGGTAATCCGAATGAAAAGTATCAACAAAAAGGTTTTTTACAAGCTTTCGAACATACCATGGGTAACGGGCTGTTTAACTTTTGCGGTATTGAACAAGTAAAAATGCACTACTTCGGTTGTGTTGGCTTAAAAGACACTGATTACGCTGCTATTTTGCAGCAAGTAACGGATAAATGTCGTGAAATTTTAAGTTAAACCGATAAATATCGCACATAACAAGCGGTCAAAATTGATCGATTTTTTGCAAACTTCACGCATCAAAAAAGCCATCCTGACGGATGGCTTTATTCACGTTATATTGATTACAGTGCGATTACTGCAAAGAACACAATCACTGAGTAGAGAGCCGATAATCCGTAGAATACCCAGCCACCCGCAGGAAAGTGAATTTTGAGGTCATGTAAACCATGGTGTACACGGTGCATACCTGCCCACATTGGGAAAATAGTTACCGCCAAAATCACTAATTTACCTAACCAAGTGTGAGCAAATGCCACGATATTATCCACCGGCACTAAACCAAGCGGTAACAACACACCTAAAATTAAGATTAATATAGGGAAGCAAATTGCACTAATTGTACCGCCGGCACTGAACATTAACCATACAGGCGGCTCATTAGAACGTTTCGGATCTTGTTTACTCATTGCCATTCCTCCCCTAAATATAAGTAAATACTAACGCAACTAAGCTTACTACGCCGGTTACCGCCCAAAGTACATTTCTTAAAATGTTTGGGTTAACACGTTCATTATTCACAATGAAAGTAAGCACTTGCGGTGTCATCACATAAAGTGTCGCTGCATGATAAAGCAATGCAGCAATACTGATAACGTTTAAAATAAATACGATTGGGTTTTGTAAGAAACTAATAAAGTTTTCTAAACCTTCCCCACCGAGACTAATTACACCATAAAGCAATACAAGGCAGAACCATACGGTTGCTAAACAGGTTGCTTCACGTACCATGTACATTTTGTAGAAACCGAGTTTTGTCCACCAGTTCGCTTTCATTTCGCGTACATACGCTTTACGTTTAGTTGCTGTTGTCATATTGCCCCCTAGCCTTTTGGTTTAAGCATTGAAATTACGTAATCTTTCGCACTTTCTAATTTACCTTGGTTAATTGCAGAAGCCGGACCTACATGTTTCGGACATACTTCTGAACAATAACCGACGAAAGTACAACTCCATACCCCGTTTTTAGAGCTTAAGAGTTTCATACGTTGCTCACGACCGTTATCACGGTTATCCAAGTTATAACGGTGAGCAAGGGTAATCGCTGCCGGACCGATAAACTCAGGGTTTAAACCAAATTGCGGACAAGCTGCATAGCATAGACCACAGTTAATACACATTGAGAATTGACGATATTTCTCTAATTGTGCCGGTGTTTGTTTAGTACGCTGACCTTCCGGTGCTTTATTATCGATAACATAAGGTTTGATTGCTTCGATGCTATCAATAAAATGGCTTAAATCCACCACTAAGTCACGCTCAATCGGGAAGTTTGCAAGCGGTTCGATTCGCATAAAGCCGCTGTAATCACGTAAGAATGTTTTACATGCTAATTTCGGTTTACCGTTTACCATCATACCGCACGAGCCACAGATCGCCATACGGCAAGACCAACGATAAGAAAGCTCAGGCTCAAGTTCGTCTTTAATGTAACCGAGTGCATCTAATAATGAAGTTTGGCTATCGAACGGCACTTCATATTTGTCTAAATGTGGTTCGCTATCTGTTTCCGGATTGTAGCGAAGCACTTCGATGGTCATTTTGTTTAAATTTGCCATATTATCGCTCTCCTATTTTTGTGCCTGTTCTGCTGCTTTTTTCGCTTTTTCTTGCGCTTCTGCTTCCGCACCATATACACGTTTTGCAGGTTGTGATTTAGTAATTTTCACATCTGAATATTTAATGGTCGGTGTGCCGTCTGCGTTGTAGAATGCTTGGGTGTGTTTTAAGTAATTCACATCGTCACGTTCTGTATAGTCTAAACGTTGGTGTGCACCACGAGATTCTTTACGTTCAACAGCCGAGCAAGCGATTGATTGCGCCACATCTAAAATGAAGCCTAATTCGATTTTGTAGAGTAAATCGGTGTTAAACACGCTTGATTTATCTTTCACGCTGATATTTTTGTAACGCTCTCTTAACTCATGGATTTTGTTTACCGCACCTTCCATACTTTCTTGTGTACGGTAGATACCACAACCTTCTTCCATTGCGTCACCCATTTGGTTACGAATATCCGCCCAAGATTCATTACCTTCTTGACGAGCTAAAGCGTGTAAGCGTGCAACGACATCTTGTGCTTGCGCATCAATTTGCGCTTGGTTACGAGGTGTAGCTTCTTGTGCACGGCGAGCCGCATTTTCACCGGCTACTTTACCGAATACCACTAATTCCGCCAGAGAGTTAGAACCTAAACGGTTTGCACCGTGTAAGCCTGAAGACGCACACTCACCTACTGCAAATAAGCCTTTAATTGAAGTTTCCGCATTCATATCCACTTCAATACCACCCATGGTGTAGTGAACTACCGGGCGAACTGGAATTGGTGAAGTTACCGGATCTACACCTTCATAAGCACGCGCTAACTCGCAAATAAACGGTAAACGTTCGGTTAAGTGTTTTTCACCTAAATGACGTAAGTCTAAGTGAACAACATCAACACCTTTGTCAGTTTTTAAAGTGTTACCTTTTTTCCATTCTTGCCAGAATGCTTGTGAAACTTTATCACGCGGACCAAGTTCCATATATTTGTTTTCCGGTTTGCCGATTGGTGTTTCAGGACCTAGACCGTAATCTTGTAAGTAACGATAACCGTCTTTATTAACTAAGATACCGCCTTCACCACGACAACCTTCAGTCATTAAGATACCGGTATTCGGTAAGCCGGTCGGGTGATATTGAACGAATTCCATATCACGTAATGCCACACCGTGACGATACGCCATTGATAAACCGTCACCAGTTACGATACCACCGTTAGTATTGAAACGATAAGTACGGCAACCGCCACCGGTTGCGATAACGACTGCATTTGCGTTGATTTGAACGAGCGTACCTTCCATCATATTCATCGCCACACAACCGCGAGCTTCGCCGTTGTCGGTCAGAATATCTAAAACGAAATGTTCGTCAAAACGTACGATATTAGGATATTTGATTGAAGTTTGGAAAAGTGTGTGTAATAAGTGGAAACCGGTTTTGTCCGCTGCAAACCAAGTACGTTCGATTTTCATACCACCGAAGCGACGTACGTTTACTTCACCATCCGGACGACGAGACCAAGGACAACCCCAGCGTTCTAATTGAGTCATTTCAATCGGTGAATGCTCAACAAAATATTCTACGATATCTTGTTCACATAACCAGTCACCGCCACCAACGGTATCATTAAAGTGGTTATCGAAAGAGTCTGTATCTTTAATTACCGCCGCTGAACCACCTTCTGCTGCCACAGTATGGCTACGCATCGGGTAAACTTTTGAAATTAAAGCAATTTTAAGATTTGGATTTGCTTCCGCTGCTGCGATTGCTGCACGTAAACCGCCACCGCCAGCACCGATAATTGCGACATCAAAATTAACACTTTGCATAATGCACTCCAAAATAATAGATAAATTAATCAATATAACTTGTTCGCATTTTGCCACTATTTTTTGCACAATATAAGTTTATTTTACGTTTTCACGGCACAAAAAATATGTTTTGTGATCTACCTCAAAAAAGGTACAAAACCTTTATGCGGTATTGATAATTACTCGTAATTACAGATAAGAATTTGTCGCATTAAGCGGTCAAATTTGACCAAAATTTTACCAATGATATAACAAAAATTTTAGGGAAATTCGCCGGTAAGCCGCCTACAAAATTGAAATTAAACTTCACAAACTAAAATAAATACCGCTACAATCTCTTTTTTAACGTTCGATGATCTCTGTAATGAATGAATTAATTTTAGAAAATGTTGAATGGAAACCGACTGCTTCCATCCAAAACCTAATCAAACGCAGCCAAATCATGGCGGAAATTCGCCAGTTTTTTAAAGATCGTGGTGTATTAGAAGTGGAAACACCCGCGCTAAGTGAGTTTTCCGTAACAGACGTGCATCTTTCTACTTTTAGTACTCAATTCCTTTCGCCCTTTGCCAGCGAAGCGAAAACGCTGCATCTGATGACAAGCCCCGAATACCATATGAAACGCCTATTGGCGGCGGGTAGCGGTTCAATTTTCCAATTGTGCCGCGTGTTTCGTAATGAAGAAGCCGGCAAGCGTCATAATCCGGAATTTACCATGTTGGAATGGTATCGCCCGCATTTTGATATGTATCGTTTAATCAATGAAGTGGACGATTTACTTCAGCAAATTCTGGATTGTGAACCAGCGGAATCTTATAGCTATCAGTTCGTGTTCCAAACCTATGCCGGTTTAGATCCGCTTTCGGCAACTCGCGCACAATTAGTTGAAAAAGCCCGTAAGCACGGCTTCCCATGTGAAGATGACGAGAATCGAGATACTTTGTTGCAATTTCTATTCAGTGAAATTGTGGAAGCGAATATCGGTAAAGAGCGCCCGACTGCGGTATATCATTTCCCGTCGTCGCAAGCGGCACTGGCTCAAATCAGTTCGGAAGATCACCGTGTTGCGGAACGTTTTGAGGTTTATTACAAAGGCTTAGAATTGGCAAACGGCTTCCATGAGCTAAGTGATGCGAAAGAACAAATGCGCCGCTTCGAACAAGATAACGTACAACGTGCACAAATGGGCCTACCGGCTCAGCAGTTAGACACTCGTTTTCTGGCTGCATTAAAAGCGGGGATTCCAAATTGTTCCGGCGTCGCGTTAGGCGTGGATCGTTTGATGATGATTGCAATGAATGCTGAGAAAATTGATGAAGTAATGGCATTTGGTGTGGAAAGTGCTTAGATAATTAAAAACCACGGAACACACGGACTACGCTGAATAAAATTTCCATGCTATCTGTGAATTCCGTGGCGACATCTTCTAAAAAATTGACCGCTTGTAGTGATACAAAAACCACAGCATACGCTAATGATACAAAACAAAATTTCCGTGCTATCCGTGTATTCTGTGGTTAAAGGCACTTAGTTTAATTTAGAGTTTAATAAAACCGTCATAAATATGGGTAGCATCACCGGTCATATATAACGGATGACCGACACCTTCCCACTCGATTTGGAGTGAACCACCGGGTAAGTCGACTTGTACATTACTATCCAACAAGCCTTGCATAATACCTACTGCAACCGCACCACAAGCACCACTACCGCATGCCTGCGTTTCGCCGGCACCACGTTCAAATACTCGTAATTTAATATGATTACGATTCACTACTTGCATAAAGCCGATATTCGCGCGCTCAGGAAAACGTTCATGATTCTCCAACAAAGGTCCTAATTCATTTACCGGTGCTGTCTTAATATCTTCAACTTGTAACACGCAATGCGGATTGCCCATTGAAACCACACCGCATAACACCGTTTGCAAATCCGTTCTTAGAATATAATTTTTTTCAAATTTATTTGCCGTAAACGGAACCTGTGCCGGTTCCCAAATCGGTTCCCCCATATTCACACGAACTTTTTCTTCACCTTTTAAAGTTAATACCATTTTGCCTTTGGCAGTACTCACGCGAATATCTTGTTTATTGGTTAAACCTTTTAGCGTGACAAAACGGGCAAAGCAGCGCGCACCATTACCGCATTGTGCAACTTCACTACCGTCCGCATTAAAAATACGGTAATGGAAATCTAAATCCGGGTCGTAAGGCGGCTCTACAAGCAATAATTGGTCGAAACCAACGCCGGTATGACGATCAGCTAATTTTCGGATCACATCCTCGGTAAGATAGACATTTTGCGTTACACCATCAATCACCATAAAGTCATTGCCAAGCCCGTGCATTTTTGAAAATTGCATATTATTTCCTATCATAAAAAAATTTAATTATTGATTCTTATAGCGATTAGTTTTATTTATTGCTATATTAAGCACCCTTTTCAAAGAGTTTAATTCTGCTTTGAGAAGGCTTATCTCTAAGGACTATTTCCTCAAGTATGAGGATTTTTTTACTGAATTACAATGGAGTAATCAAATTATGTCTGCAATGTTTCTTTTGCAATTTGCCATAGTTTTACTATGCATTTTGATTGGTGCCCGTGTCGGTGGTATCGGTTTAGGGGTATTTGGCGGGTTAGGCTTAGCGATCCTTTCTTTCGTGTTTGGTTTAAAACCAGCTGGCTTACCGATTGACGTAATGTTTATGATCATGGCGGTAGTTGCAGCCGCAGCGGCAATGCAAGCGGCCGGCGGTTTAGACTATATGATCAAACTGGCGACAAACATTTTACGTCGTAATCCAAAATATATTACTTTTATCGCACCGCTTGTTACTTGGACATTCACTGTGTTAGCGGGTACAGGTCACGTAGCGTATTCAGTATTACCTGTTATCGCTGAAGTTAGTCGCCATAACGGTATTCGTCCAGAGCGTCCTCTCTCAATGGCAGTAATCGCTTCACAATTTGCGATCGTAGCAAGCCCGATTGCGGCGGCGGTAGTTGCAGTAGTGGCATTTTTAGAGCCGCAAGGCATTACTTTAGGCGATGTATTAATGGTAACCGTGCCGGCAACTTTACTTGGTTTAATGCTTGCTTGTGTATTCGTAAATAAAATGGGTAAAGAGTTAAAAGACGATCCGCATTACCAAAAATTATTACAAGATCCTGATTACGTAAAAGAAAATCACACTTCTGTCGATCCTGCAGATATTCAAATTAAATCAACCGCAAAAACTTCTGTAGGTTTATTCTTATTCGGTGCATTATTAGTTGTATTAATGGGTGCGGTACCGTCACTTCGTCCTGTGTTTGACGGCAAACCGATGGGTATGGCGCATACGATTGAAATCGTGATGCTTTCTGTCGGTGCATTAATTATCTTATTCTGCAAACCGGACGGCGATGAAATCACTAAAGGTTCGATTTTCCATGCCGGTATGCGTGCGGTAATTGCGATTTTCGGTATCGCATGGTTAGGTGATACGTTAATGCAAGGTCATATGACTGAAGTGAAAGGCATGGTACAAGGCTTAGTAGAAACCGCACCATGGGCATTTGCTTTCGCATTATTTGTTTTATCGGTATTAGTAAACAGCCAAGGTGCAACTGTGGCAACACTCTTCCCGCTTGCGATTGCAATCGGCATTCCAGCACCGGTATTAATCGGGGTATTCGTGGCAGTAAACGGTTATTTCTTTATTCCGAACTACGGTCCGATTATCGCCTCAATTGACTTCGATACCACCGGTACAACCAAAATCGGTAAATATATCTTTAACCACAGCTTTATGTTACCGGGCTTATTAAGTATGATTTTCAGCATTGGCTTCGGTCTTTTATTAGCAAATATTTTACTTTAATTAGCTAACGAAAAATGCCCTCCAACTTTAAGTCGTGAGGGCATTTTTTTGCAAAAAATTTAGTAATTTTGACCGCTTGTAAAAAGGCGTACTAGCAAAATTCCTATCACTGTACACAAAATTCCCCCAACCAAATGCAAACCGATAATACCGAAGGCTTGGTAATATTTCTCCGCCAGTAACTTTTCACTTACTTCTAATGAAAAGCTCGAAAAAGTGGTGAAGCTGCCTAGAAAACCAGTAATAAACAATAATTTCTGCCCGTCATTCAAATGCAAGCCAATGGCGATTCCAATTAAGAAGCAGCCGAGCAAATTGGCTAACAATGTACCAAAGGCAAACTGGCTGAGAAAACCGTTAAACCATACGCCTAATTGCCAGCGAGAAATTGCGCCTAACACCGCACCGAGAGTAATCCAAAGAATAGTCATAGCTACACCAAAAACAAATGAGGAATTAAATTCATCACCACTACCGTCGCAATCGAAAGCAGCAGACGTGATGCACCAAAAATGAAGCCTCGATTGGTACCATTATCAAATTTCACTAACAGATTCGCCATTGCTGTCAGCGCATACACCTCAATCACGGTAAAAATAACCAAATAGACATAAGCACTAAACAGCGAAATGTAATGCAAGGTAATAAACCACGGCACAATGATACCAATCGCCAACAGCGGTGCGACCCAAACGGTTTGCTTCGCAGTGAGATTAATTTTACGCGAGAAGTAGCTTTGTAACGATACCGTCATCAAACCGTTCACAAATAATGCGATTGGGCTATGTTCCGGTGCAGCTAATTTGTTATCAAATAAAAACGGGAAAATCACAAAAAACGAAGTGGCAATTGATAGCGGAATAAACAGCATCAAATGCACAAATAAAAACTCTTTAGTAATAATTTCTCGAATCTGTCCGAAGCGGAATTTGACTAAAGTTTGTAAGGTTTGAATCTGATAAAACGGCTTGACCATCAGCGCAAATAGCACCGCCTCCATCGCAAAACAAACCCAAATTAATAACTCAATTTGCTCAAATTTAATAAACGGAATCACCAGTAACGGTGCAAACATCGAAGACATACTGGTCACTTTCAGATATTTACCCTGCAAACGGGTTTTCTCACTATATTCATCGCCTGCCAAAGCCAATAAACACGCCTTCGCATTGGTACCAAACAAACAGCTTCCTAGCCCGAAACAAGTAGTAGCTAACAATAATAACCAGTAATTATCCGCTGAGAGGAAGAAAATATAAGCCAACACGTCCAGCAAACAGCCTAGTAACATCATTTTAGCCAAGCCATAACGATCGCCCCAAATGCCGGCTAAAATTGCCAATGCTTGATTACAAAAGAATAATAAAGACAACGAAAAAGCGATTTCGCTATTGCTTAAGCCTTTTTTCTGTAAATAGATAAAAAACACGGTTTGCATTGAGAAAAATGCAAGAGTGGAGAAAAATCGTCGAATCAATAAAAGTTTTTGAAGGTTCATAAAGAGATAAATTTGTAAAAATCAGCCGAGATCTTACCGCTTTTGTGGCGGATATTCGATATAATTCAACAAATTTTCCTTTCCTTTCATTTTTATGACTAAAAACCTCTACCTTGGCGTGATGTCCGGCACCAGTCTTGACGGCGTGGATTTATGTGTAATGGATTTTGCAAAAAATCCGCCAAAACTGACCGCTTGCAGCTTTACACCTATGCCGGAAGATTTACGCACCGATTTATCGCACTTACTCAAAAGCGGTGAAACTTCCTTACAAAAATTAGGTGAAATCGATCACCGTTTAGGCCTGTTGTATGCCGAAAGTATCAATCGCTTTTTAGTCGAACATCATCTCACTGCAAGTGATATTCAAGCAATCGGTTGTCATGGACAAACTGTATGGCATTCTCCAAACGGCAAATTCCCATTTACCATGCAAATCGGTGATATGAATTTGGTTGCCGCTCATACCGGCATTACCACTATTGCGGATTTCCGTCGCAAAGATATGGCGGTCGGCGGACAGGGGGCACCATTAGTGCCGGCTTTTCACGAAGGGATTTTTGCCTCGCCGGAACGCTTAACCGTAGTGCTAAATATCGGCGGTATTTCCAATATTTCGGTACTTGCGCCACAGCAGCCGACCATTGGCTACGATGTCAGTGTCGGCAATGCACTGATGGATTCGTGGATAGAGCTGCACCAAGCTAAACGCTATGACAAAAATGCCGAATGGGCAAAAACCGGGACACTAATTCCGGCATTGCTCAACAGTTTACTTGATGAGCCTTTTTTCAAATTACCTGCCCCGAAAAGCACCGGACGAGAATTATTTAATCTCGAATGGCTTGCAAAAAAATCGCCAAATTTAACCGCTTATCGCCCTGAAGACGTACAACGGACACTGGCGGAATTTACTGCACAAAGTGTCGTAAACGAGTTAAAAACTTTAGAAAGTGAAAAGCAATGCTTGTTACTTGTGTGTGGTGGTGGCGCACGCAACCCATTGTTAATGCAGAGATTTTCAGAATTACTGCCAAAATGGCAGGTGGCTACCACTGATGAGTACGGATTGGATATTGATTATGTCGAAGCAGCTGCTTTTGCTTGGCTGGCTTATCAACGAGTGCATAATTTAACGAGCAACTTACCAAGTGTAACCGGAGCAAAACAGCCGGTGAGTTTAGGGGTAATTTATCCTAAGTAATCACTTCCTCACTTGTATAAAACACCAAAAGTAAAAGGTGGTTGGAGATAAAAATGTCAGAAAAAAATTTATTAACCGCGTTGTCAAAAATGATTACCGAACAACGCAATCCTCACTCAATGAATATCGATCAGCTCTCTGCACTTGAGCTAGTGAAAGTGATCAATCAAGAGGATAAACAAGTCCCACTTGCGGTGGAAAAATGTTTGCCGCAAATTGCTCAAGCAGTCGAAAAAATCGTACAAGCGTTCCAAAATGGGGGACGTTTAGTCTATATCGGTGCCGGTACGAGTGGGCGCTTAGGTGTATTGGATGCTTCAGAATGTCCGCCAACTTACGGTGTTTCGCCGGAAATGGTGGTCGGTATTATTGCCGGCGGCGAACGTGCGTTACGCCACCCGATTGAAGGTGCGGAAGATAACACGGAACAAGGCAAAGCCGATTTACAAGCGGTCAATTTTTCACAAAAAGATGTATTGGTCGGCATTGCAGCAAGCGGGCGCACGCCTTATGTGATTGGTGCGTTGGAATATGCCAAATCTTTGGGCTCGACTACCGTTTCGATTGCCAGCAACCCGAATTCAGCTATGGCACAAATTGCAGAGATTGCGATTGATACGATTGTGGGGCCGGAGGTGCTGACTGGCTCAAGTCGTATGAAATCCGGTACGGCACAAAAGCTGGTGTTGAATATGCTGACCACCGCCTCCATGGTGATGATCGGCAAATGCTATTCCAATTTAATGGTTGATGTACAGGCAAGCAACGAAAAACTCAAAGCCCGTGCGATTAAAATCGTGATGGAAGCCACCGAATGTGATCGAACAGTTGCCGAAAATGCGCTAAAAATTGCCGAAAACAACGCAAAATTAGCAATTATGATGATTTTGAGTGATTCGGATAAAACTACTGCTGAACAATTACTTTCTGTGCATCGCGGAAAGTTGCGTCAAGCACTCGCCAAATAAGGCATAAAAAAGCGGTCGGATTTTGCAAATTTTCTACAAAATCCGACCGCTTGGAACGTAGCTAATTAGCGTTTACCGCCAAACATCCCGCCTAAGCCACCGAGGCCGCCTAAACCGCCTCCGCCCATTAAGCCTTTCATGCCACGCATCATTTTCGCCATACCGCCTTTACGCATTTTCTTCATCATACGCTGCATTTCATCGAATTGCTTAAGCAATTTGTTTACGTCTTGCACCTGTGTACCCGAACCTAACGCAATACGACGACGACGAGAGCCTTTAATAATATCCGGATTCGCACGCTCTTTCAGCGTCATAGAGTTGATGATTGCTTCCATTTTAACGAACATTTTATCATCCACCTGATTTTTTACATGATCAGGTAAATTCTTCGCACCAGGCAGTTTATCCAGCATCGACATCATACCGCCCATTTTTTTCATTTCGATGAGCTGTTCACGGAAATCTTCAAGGGTGAAGTCATCACCTTTCTTGAATTTCTGTGCCATTTTCTCAGCTTTTTCTTGGTCAACCGAGCGTTGTAAATCTTCAATTAACGATAGCACATCGCCCATACCCAGAATACGTGAAGCAACACGATCCGGATGGAACGGTTCTAACGCATCAGTTTTCTCACCCACACCGAGGAATTTAATCGGCTTGCCGGTGATTTGACGAATAGATAACGCCGCACCACCACGTGCATCACCATCTACTTTGGTTAAGATTACACCGGTAAGTGGTAATGCTTCGTTGAAAGCTTTTGCCGTATTCGCCGCATCTTGGCCGGTCATCGCATCCACGGTGAAAAGTGTTTCAATCGGATTTAATACGCTGTGGATTTGCTGGATTTCTTCCATCATCTCACCGTCAACGTGTAAACGACCTGCAGTATCCACAATTAAAACATCAAAGAAATTCAGTTTTGCGTGCTTTAAGGCAAGTTCCGCGATTTCAACCGGTTTTTGGCTTGTCTCTGTCGGGAAGAAATCGACTTTTAATGCTTCCGCTAAGGTTTGAAGCTGTTTAATCGCCGCTGGACGATAAACGTCGGCAGAAACCACTAATACTTTCTTCTTGTGGCGCTCTTTAAGGAATTTTGCTAATTTACCGACCGAAGTAGTTTTACCCGCACCTTGTAAACCCGCCATTAAAATTACTGCCGGCGGTTGGGTCGCAAGATTTAACTCCTCATTCGCCTCACCCATCGCTTTCTCAAGTTCGCTTTGTACGATCTTAAGAAACTCCTGACCCGGCGTTAAACTTTTATTTACCTCTTCACCAATCGCACGCTCTTTCACTTTATTAATGAATTCACGCACAACCGGTAACGCTACATCGGCTTCTAATAACGCCATACGTACTTCACGCAGCGTATCTTTAATATTATCTTCAGTTAAACGACCTTTACCGGTAATGTTACGCAAGGTTTTCGATAGTCTGTCAGATAGGTTTTCAAACATAATTTTCTCTTTGCAAAATTTTTCTAAAATCAGACCGCTTTTCTTTTTAAGTTTTAAGCCCAAGAGAGCTTCAGCGGAAAATTATTTTCATTATACAAAAAATCCACCTTTATGACAGGATAAAAGGTGGATTTTCAGGTATAAAAAATGCGACATCACTCGTATTAAAAGTGATGTCGCAAAATTGACGATATTCGAGGAATCATTTTTATTGTTTCGCTAATGATACTCTGTCTCACACAATTTTGCGAAGGGAAATTTCAAGTTTTTTTCAAAAATTGGAGAGAGATCACAAAATTTCAACAATGGCACTTAGCATATAGAAAATGCGCTTTTCAGCCTCTAGAAAAAGCGAAACCCTGATAGTTATTTAGCTATCAGGGTTTCTGAATATGGCTCCTCCTGCGGGACTCGAACCTGCGACATATGGATTAACAGTCCACCGTTCTACCGACTGAACTAAGGAGGAATTGAATTTTTGCAATTAATGGTGCCTCGAGGCGGAATCGAACCACCGACACGGGGATTTTCAATCCCCTGCTCTACCGACTGAGCTATCGAGGCATCTCGTTGATTGCGAGAGTTTATTATGCAATTATTTTAACTCAGCGTCAAGCTCTCCAAGATAACTTTTTGAAAAGCTAGCAAAAGCAAATTGCTAATAAAGTGAAGCCCTAATGAAAATCATCAGGGCTTCGAAATATGGCTCCTCCTGCGGGACTCGAACCTGCGACATATGGATTAACAGTCCACCGTTCTACCGACTGAACTAAGGAGGAATAGATGGTGCCTCGAGGCGGAATCGAACCACCGACACGGGGATTTTCAATCCCCTGCTCTACCGACTGAGCTATCGAGGCAACGTCTTGTTGCGGGGTGCATTATGCTGATTTCACCCCACTTCGTCAAACACTTTTTTTAAAAATTTAAAAAACTTGGTTTAAACGTGCTTTTTTTGTACTTTTTGCTTTAAAAAACAACAAATTATCGAACGTGTAAATATTTTTCTCGCGCTTTCGTTACTTTCTTCAAATAATTTCTTGCTTGGCTTGAAGGGTGCGCGGTTGTCAAAATACGATAAACCGCATCCGGAGATAAATCATTGATACGATCAATCGCATCATATTTATCATAATCAAATACTTTAAGCACTGCTCCCGCACCGCTGTTATAAGCGGAGATCATTGCATAACGTTTTGCCACCGGATTGGTGATACCGTCTAAATATTCATCCCGTAAAATGGTTAAGTATAACGTCCCTGCATCAATATTCTGTGTCGGATTATACAAATAAGCGCGATCAGGCTGACCACCAAATCCTTTACGAGCAAAAATATCACGTCCGGCAGTACGAGGCACAACCTGCATCAAACCGATCGCATTCGCATAACTTACCGCATACGGGTTGAATGCCGATTCAACTTCCATAATACCTAAAATCAGGCTCGGTTCGATGCCGTAGCGTTTCGCCATTTTACGTACCAACGGCAAATATTGGCGTGCACGCACTTCAATATGTCCTGCTACCATTTTAATAGTTACATAAGTCACTGTTCTACCATTTTGAAGACGGCGAGTTTGTAATTTATTTTGAATTAAATAGGTCGCAAAGTCATTGGCAATAGCAACATTATTAATATCACGTCCGAATTGGTCGTTCACCTGACCGGCAAGGAAAGGATTGCTGCTAATCGGCGCATCACCGGAAGCAAATAAGTCGATCCCCTTAGGGTCTGATCCCATTAATAAGGTGTGAATAATACTATTACGTAAGTGATTTTGATCGCCCAAAGTTTCAATCGTAATTTGACCGTCTTCGAAAGAAATGTGGCTACGAGTGTAAAACTTATCCGTATATTTTACGTAATCTTTTTTACTTGCGACTAAAAGCTCGTTACTTCCCCAAATATCATCAATATTATGCGAGAATTGTCCGGTTAAAATATCTAAACCGTTAGTGTCTTTGGTGTAATCAACTTTCGTTTTAGTTCTTTTCACTTTTTTGGTACTGCTACCACAAGCGGCTAAGAACGGAATTACCAACAACAACGGTAAATACTTAGTATATTTTTTCATTAAAAATCAATGCCTTATTACTTCTGTTCGACAGGAACATAACCATCAATCTGAACCTCTTTGCCTTCAAACAAGAAATTTACCATTTCTGTTTCTAGCAATTTACGGTGTTCTGGGTTCATCATGCTTAACTTTTTCTCATTCACGAGCATAGTTTGTTTTTTAATCCATTCCGACCACGCTTGTTTACTAATAGAATCAAAAATACGCTTACCCAATTCGCCTGGATATAATTGAAAATCTAAGCCTTCAGCTTCTTGTTTTAAATACTCACAAAATACAATACGAGCCATTTTTTATTCCTTATTAGTGCTAGTTAGCGTTAAACTGAGTTCGTCCAAAATACGTTTTACGGGCGTTGCCAAACCTATTTCGCTCGGTAATTGTAAATCATACCAATAATTAGCGGTTGAAGATACTGAAAGGCGATAATTTCCGCAATTTTCTTGTACGACAAGCGGTTGATTTTTAGCATTTTTTTGCAAATCCAGATCTACCAAAATCGGGGTAATATCCAAATGAAAATGGCTAAATGTGTGGCGAAATGCGATTAACTGCTGGGAAATTTGCAAACTCTGTTCGGAAAGTGAGCGCTTAAGCGTATCCGCATCTTCAAACTGCGGAAACACGTATAATCCGCCCCAAAGCCCTTTTGCTTCACGCTGTTCCAATAAAATCTTGCTGCCCGATTTGATAATCAAAAAATAAGCCTGTCGTTCCGGCAACACTTTCTTCGGTTTTTTTGCCGGAAATTTATCCCATGCTTCAAGCCGATTCGCTTCGCATAAATTCACTAATGGGCATAGCGAGCATTTCGGTTTGCTGCGAGTACATACCATAGCTCCGAGATCCATCATCGCCTGATTAAAATCGGCAACTTGGCTGTTCGGCGTAACACTTGCAGTTAATTGCCACAATTTATTTTCTACGCTTTTTTCACCGCTCCAGCCTTCCACCGCAAATGCACGAGAAAGCACCCGTTTTACATTACCGTCTAAAATCGGATGCGGTGCATTTAACACGGACGATAAAATCGCACCCGCCGTACTACGCCCAACACCTGAAAGCGCCAAAACATCATCAAAATCGGTCGGAAATTCACCACCGAATTGATCTCGAATTTGTTGTGCGGCTTTATGCAAATTTCTGGCGCGTGCGTAATAACCTAATCCTGTCCACAAATGCAAAACTTCATCAATATGTGCATCAGCTAAGTCTGTCACCGTTGGAAAACGTTCAATAAAACGTTCAAAATATGGAATAACTGTAACAACTTGGGTTTGTTGTAACATCACTTCCGACAACCAAACACCATATAAGGTTTTATTTTGTTGCCAAGGTAAATGTTTACGCCCATACTGTGCAAACCAAGCTAATACTGCTTTGGCAAACGGCTGAGCCGGATCAGATTGTGCTAAAGGAAACTGTAATTTTGTTTTCACTCGAAGCCTTTTAATATCAAAATAATATCAAGCCGTGCATCATAACCTAAGCGGTCATATTTAACAGTTTTTTTGCAAAACTTTTACAAGGAAATTTATGCTAACACCCATTCTCGGCTTTCATCATGTGGCGATTATTGCCGGTGATTATGCCAAATCCAAACATTTTTATACGCAAATTCTCGGTGCGGAAATTATTGAAGAAACTTACCGTGCAGCACGTGAAAGCTATAAGCTCGATCTTCGTTTTGCCGACGGCTCGCAAATTGAATTATTTAGCTTCCCGAATCCGCCTAAGCGACCGAATACGCCAGAAGCCTGCGGCTTGCGCCATTTAGCGTTTCGTGTGAAAGATGTGCAACAAGCGGTCGAATTTTTAGCAAAAAATGCGGTGGAATGTGAACCGATTCGAATTGATGATTTGACCGGTAAACGCTTCACTTTCTTTAAAGATCCGGACGGTTTACCGTTAGAATTTTATGAAATTTAAGGGTTGAAAATTTAAGCAACTCGACTTATAGTAAGAACACGGCAAGTGAATACCTGCCGTGTAGTTGGTTTTAGGTTATTACTGCGCTGGTGAGCAAACAAGTAATAACACTAAAAAGATAATGATAAGCCAAAATGCTTTCATTTCTCGTTCTCCTTATATCAGATTGTTAAACAAAGCTGATCGAGATTAAGTTATTACCTGACCCGCCAGTCAGGTAATAACAACCTGACCAACCGTTAATCAGCTTGACACAAAAACCGCTTTGCAAAAAGCGGTTTTTTTCTTTATAAATCAAAGACTATTATGCAATTTCCTTCTCTTTCTTGCGGCATATTAATCAAACGTTATAAACGTTTTTTAGCCGATATTCTGCTGCCCAACGGCGAGCAAATTACCCTACATTGTCCGAACACCGGTGCAATGACCGGCTGTGCCACTACCGGCGATATCGTTTGGTTTTCCACTTCCGATAATCCGAAACGCAAATATGCTTACACTTGGGAACTGACCCAAACTCAAGCGGGCGATTTTATTTGTGTGAATACTCAACGAGCTAATCAGCTGGTGCAAGAGGCCTTAGAAAAGCGTTGGATCACCGAACTCGCCAAGTATCAAACTATATTACCCGAACAAAAATACGGCTCGGAAAACAGCCGCATTGATTTTTTACTAAAAGCGGACAATCAGCCCGACTGTTTTGTAGAAGTAAAATCCACCACCTTACTTACTGAAAACGGTTTGGGGATGTTCCCTGATGCCAAAACAGAACGAGGACAAAAACACTTGCGAGAACTGGCTGAGATTGCTGAATCTGGGCAACAAGCGGTTATATTTTTTGCAATTTTACATACCGGTATCCAACGTTTTGCCGTGGCAAAACAGATTGATCCACAATATGCTGCTTTATTTGAACAAGCGAAAAAAACCGGGGTAAAAGTGTTGGCGTATAAAGCCCAGATCGAATTAGCACAAGACAAACCAGTGGCGATGAATTTGCAATTTTCTTGTGAAATCTGACCGCTTGTCCTTGAAAAAGACAAATTTCCCCCCATTTAACACCACAGTTTTCCCTAAAAGAAAGGACAAGGATTTAATATGACAACGATCGTATGTGTTCGTAAAGATGGCAAAGTCGCTATCGGTGGTGACGGACAAGCAACGCTAGGTAATTGTGTAGAAAAAGGCACGGTACGCAAAGTGCGCCGTATGTACAAAGATAAAGTGGTAACCGGCTTTGCAGGTTCAACTGCCGATGCGTTTATCTTACGTGATTTATTCGAGAAAAAATTAGAATTACACCAAGGTCACTTAATCAAATCTGCGGTGGAATTAGCAAAAGAATGGCGTACCGAACGTTCACTACGAAAATTAGAAGCGATGATGATTGTAGCAAACGAAAGCGAATTTTTATTAGTTTCAGGCTCGGGCGATGTAATTGAGCCGGAACAAGATGTGTTAGCAATCGGCTCCGGCGGTAATTATGCAAAAGCCGCAGCACTTGCACTACTTCGCACGCAAAATAATTTATCTGCAAAAGAAATCGTGGCGGAAGCATTAAAAATCGCCGGTGATATTGATATTTACTCAAATCATAATCACGTAATCGAAGAAGTTTAAAAAAATGTCCCCCTCTTTAGAAAAGAGGGGTTAGGGGAGATTTGATGACAAGGTCAAATTTTCGTATGAGCGTAATGCTATTCTGCCAAATCTCCCCCTGCCCCTCTTTGCTAAAGAGGGGAGTTATTTAGAAGGAACAAAAAATATGTCAATGACCCCTCGTGAAATTGTGTCGGAATTAGACGCGCATATTATCGGACAAAACGAAGCAAAACGTGCGGTGGCAATTGCCCTACGTAACCGTTGGAGAAGAATGCAATTACCGGAAGATCTCCGCCAAGAAGTCACGCCTAAAAACATTCTGATGATCGGCCCGACCGGTGTGGGTAAAACCGAAATCGCACGCCGTTTAGCAAAATTAGCTAACGCACCTTTTATTAAAGTGGAAGCAACTAAATTCACCGAAGTGGGTTATGTCGGTAAAGAAGTCGATTCGATTATCAAAGATCTGACCGATGTAGCGGTGAAATTAGTTAAATCACAAGCGGTCGAGAAAAACCGTATGCGTGCGCAGGATGCGGCAGAAGATCGTATTTTAGATGTGTTATTGCCGCCAGCAAAAGATCAATGGGGTAACGTACAAGAAAGCGATAACAACTCAACCCGCCAAGTATTCCGCAAAAAATTGCGTGAAGGTCAGCTTGATGACAAAGAAATCGAAATCGATGTTGCGGCACAAGTGAGCGTAGAAATTATGACACCGCCGGGTATGGAAGAAATGACTTCGCAACTTCAATCGTTATTTGAAGGTATGTCGCCGAACAAAACCAAAAAACGCAAAATGAAAATCAAAGATGCGTTGAAAGTGATGGTGGATGAAGAAGCGGCAAAACTGGTAAATCCGGAAGAGCTAAAACAACAAGCGATTGAAGCGGTTGAACAACACGGTATCGTATTTATTGATGAGATCGACAAAATCTGTAAAAAAGGCGAACACTCTGGTGGCGATGTTTCTCGTGAAGGTGTACAACGTGATTTACTACCGATTATCGAAGGTTCTACGGTCAATACTAAACACGGTATGGTAAAAACCGACCATATTTTATTTATCTGTTCAGGTGCATTCCAAGTAGCTCGCCCGTCAGATTTATTACCGGAATTACAAGGTCGTTTACCAATTCGTGTTGAATTAAAATCACTGACTAAAGAAGATTTCGAGCGTATCCTCACCGAACCGAACGCTTCATTAACGTTACAATATCGTGAGTTAATGAAAACTGAAGGGGTGGAAATTGAATTCACCAAAGACGGTATCAGCAAAATCGCCGAATCGGCATTCCGTGTAAACGAAAAAACCGAAAATATCGGCGCTCGCCGTTTACATACAGTGTTAGAACGCCTGATGGACGGTATCTCATTCGACGCAAGCGAACGCTCAGGCGAGAAAATTGTAATTGATGAGAAATACGTACAAGATGCGTTAAATGACGTAGTTGAGAATGAAGATTTAAGTCGTTTTATTCTTTAATTAACGGATAACAAGCGGTCAAAATTTGCAAATTTTTTGCGGATTTTGACCGCTTTTCATATATATCTAGTGAACGCCTACAATGGCGTTTGCCTATACAAGCACCTTAGTAAATAATCACCCTCCCCCCTTGTGGGAGAAGGACAGATTTTTCTTCGTACAGAAGAAAAATCAGGGAGAGAGGGAAACGCTTATTGCCCACGCACGGAGCCGTACGTGGTTACGATCAGCCTAAGGCTGAGTGAGTCACGCTGTGGCTCTAAATTTCTCTATAATGGCACTTGCAAATTTCCGTGTAAGAGCCTAGCTATTCTTGCGTCCCTTATAAGTATCATAATTATTTATAAGGAGACATTATGCACAACTTACTTCGTCGTTTTCAAAAATCTGATATTGATATTCTGATCTTACGTTTATCGCTTTTTATTGTATTTGCGACTTTCGGGGTATTTAAATGGTTTGATTTTGAGGTGGAGGCACTCAAGCCGTTGATTTCAAATAGCTGGTTAAGTTTTTTATATGATTGGTTTGGTTTCTATGGCACAAGCTATGTATTAGGGACAATTGAAGGGATTACTTACCTAAGCTTATTTGCAGGAATTTTCTCACCAAGAGCGGGAATTATCGGTGCATTAGGTTTATTAGGTACCGGTGTCGTGACGCTTAGTTTGTTATTCCAACTCGGCTTTAATAGCTTTATTTTCAAAGACTTCTTGCTAATCGGTGGAGCAATTGTGTTATTAAAATACGAGTTAAATCGTATCAATCCGTAACCCTAAAAAAATAGCGAGTAATCTACTCGCTATTTTTTATTCCTTAGGTAAAGTGAGCTTACGCTCCCTCTTTTTTATCCGAATTATTTTTTCAATAAATCACGGATTTCTGTTAATAATTTTTCTTCTGCTGATGGTTCAGCCGGTGCAGCTTCTGCTGGTTTTTTAAGTTTGTTGATCACTTTAACCATACCGAATACTGCGATTGCAATAATTAAGAAATCAAATACGTTTTGGATGAATGCGCCGTATTTTAACATTACCGCTTCAGCACCTTCTTTTGCTGGTGCGATTTCAACCGCAAGATCTTTAAAATCTACGCCGCCAATTAACCAACCGATAGGTGGCATTACTACATCGCTTACTAATGAAGATACGATTTTACCGAATGCACCACCGATGATCACACCGACAGCCATATCAACTACGTTACCTTTAACGGCGAATTCACGAAACTCTTTTAAGATACTCATTTGCTTTTCCTTTGAAAATAAAACACTCTATGCCCACCATTAGGCAATGGCGGGCGATTATAAAGCAAACGTTAAAATCCGATTAACATATTTAACTAAATTTACACTCATCTGAGTTTGTTTAACATTTGTCCAAATTGCGCAACTTGTTGCCAATTTGTATATTCATATTCTCGACTTGCGTCCGTTTCGCCTTTAGTTAATTTCATAATTAACTGAATACAAAGGCGATCAAATAACGTATAGCGAGGATATAACAACGCACCGGCAATCACTTCCACTTTTGTCGGCTTCCATTTAATTCTAGCGAGAAACTTACGAGTATAAACGTTGGTCTCCGGTGTCTTTCGATTCTCTTTACGCGCAGTCAGATTCACGCTGAAAAATGCAGAAGGCTTTTGGTTAAGCAGTGGATGATACCGCTCAATAAACTTATACACCGTTTGATCAAAATGTCCGTATCGAATCGAAGCACCAATTACAATTTGATCGGCACTTGCAAGTTTTTCGGTAAAATCGACCGCTTGTTGCTTAAGTGAAACCAATTCCACTTCATGCTCAATTTCAGCAGCAATCGCCTGCGCAATGCGCTCTGTCTGCCCGTCCGTCGTAAAATAGAGAATTAGGGTTTTCATTTATTCATTCCGTTTTTATGATTAATCTTTCCAAAACACCGGACTTAGAATTACTAATAAGGTAAATACTTCTAAACGCCCGCAAACCATCGCAATCGTCAGCACCCATTTAGCGCCGTCCGGTACTTGGGTAAAGTTACTGCTTACGCTGCCTAGTGCCGGTCCCAAATTATTTAATGAGGCGATCACCGCATTAAATGCATCAAAAGTTTCCATACCAAAGGCGATACTGCCAAGCCAACACATAATAAACACAAACACATAAGCAGAGAAAAACGCCCAAATCCCTTCCTCAATACGATCTGAAAAAATATGCGTACCTAACTTGATCGGTTTAACCGAATTTGGGTGTACGAAACGGTGAATTTCTCGATTAGCTTGCAAATACAGTAACATCACACGAATCACTTTCAAGCCGCCACCGGTTGAGCCGGCACAACCACCGATAAATGACGCCATCACCAATAAGATCGGTAAAAATGACGGCCATTGGCTGAAATCATTGGTGGTAAAACCGGCTGTGGTTGAAATCGAGACCGATTGGAACAGTGCTTGCTGGAAAGTCATCTGCGAATCTTCAAAATAGTTATAACCGCTCAAAATTGCCAAACAAACTAGAAATAAGCCAAGCTGAATAAAGGTAAACGAACGGAACTCATAATCCTTCCAATATAAGCGCTTAAACAGATTACCGGAACGTTTACTATTTTTATCTTTAAGGCGATCGATTAAGGCAAAATGTAACCCGAAGTTACAAGACGAAATCAATAAAAACACCACAGTGATCAGATTAATTGCACCACTGTTAAAGTAGCCCATACTTGCATCATGCGTTGAAAAACCACCGATGGAAATCGTAGCAAAACTATGGCAAATCGCATCAAACCATGTCATCCCCGCCATTTTAAATGCAAGGGTACATAAGATGGTTAAAGTGAAATAAATCTGCCAAAGTAACTTGGAAATTTCCGCAATCCGAGGGCGCATTTTTTGGTCTTTTAACGGCCCCGGCATTTCGGCGCGATATAATTTACCCAAACCAATCAACGGAATAATCGCAATCGCTAATACGATGATCCCCATACCGCCCAACCATTGCAGGAATTGGCGATAGAACAAAATCGCTTTCGGCAAGCTGTCCAAACCGGTGATCACCGTTGCGCCGGTGGTGGTAAGTCCCGAAAACGATTCGAAAATCGATTCACTAATATTTAAATTCGGGTGCTCTAAAATAATAAAAGGTACTGCCCCTAATGAGCCCAGTACCACCCAGAACAAGACCACGATTAAAAAACCTTCCCGTGAGCGGAGTTCTTCTTTTCGATCTCGGCAAAACCACCATAAAAGTGCGCCAACCGAAAATGTGAGTAGGAACGATTGTAAAAATTCTCGACCGCCACCATCACCATAAATCAGTGCGACAAACGCCGGTAAAAGCATCGTAACCGAAAAGCTCATTACCAAAATTCCGACAATGCGGATAATAGTTAAAAACTGCACAAAGCCCTCAAAGTGTTTCTATAAGCGGTTAAATAAGGCGGGATTTTAGCAAAAAAGCGCCCATACATAAATTAATCCAGTTTGTTAAGCTGCAACTTACCGGAGAAACGTTGCGTCAATTGTTCACTTAGCGGCGCAATATCTGCCGGATTAATCGCCAAATTCAACTCAATTACCTCGGTAAAATGCTGCTCAAGCAACTCAATATCGTAGCTATTCAGCAAATGTTGCACGGTGTTGAATTGATCGTATTCGCATACCAAGCGGTAATTTTGGCGCAATACTTTGCGCTGTTTTTCCACTTGCAATAACGCCTGTTGCACGCCGCCACCGTATGCTTTAACCAAACCACCGGTACCTAATTGAATACCGCCGTAATAGCGCACCACAACTGCGGTAATTTCACCCAGCCCTGAACCTAATAAATAATTTAGCATCGGTTTACCGGCAGTACCGGAAGGCTCACCGTCATCCGAAAAACCGTATTGTTGCGAATCATTCGGCATTCCCGCCACCGTGGCCCAGCACCAATGGCGTGCTTGAGGATGAAGCATTTTCATTTCCGCCCAAAACGCTTTCGCCTGTTCCATACCTTCCGTATGACGTAAGTATGTGATAAATCGACTCTTTTTGATTTCTTCCTCAAAAATTACCGGCTGTTGAGGGATAAAGTATTCCATATGTCATCATGCTCAAATAAAAGATTAGATCATACCCTAATTGCAAGAAATTGGCGATTTTTGACCGCTTGCGGTTAAAAAATGGAGAAAAAAGTTGCATATATTGTACAAAAAAGGATATCTTCAACCGGCAAACACCATTCTATTTTGAGGAAATTTCCATGAAAATCCCACCAAAACTCTCATTCTTAGCCACCATGCTACTTGCAGGCTTCGCACAGGCGGAACAAACCCAAATTAAATTAGGCACAGGCAGTGACACCGGACTTTATTTCGTGGCCGGCAATGCGATTTGCCAATTTGTAAATCGCAGTGAAAATCACACCGCTTGTAAAGCGCTTGCCAGCGATGCTTCGGTCGATAATTTGAATAAAATTGCAAACAGTCAGTTAGAAATGGGCATTGTGCAGTCGGATTGGCAATATCATGCTTATCACGGCACCAGTTCATTTGAAGGCAAACAGAACGACAAACTACGAGCGATTTTCTCAATTTATCCCGAGCCGTTTACCTTAGTAGTACGCAACGATTCCGCTATTCAATCGGTCGATGATTTACAAGGTAAAAAAGTCAATGTCGGCGTGGACGGTTCCGGTACACAAGCAACGATGAATGTATTACTAAAAACCAAAGGCTGGACTGAAGCGAATTTCAAAGAAGCGTTAAAACTCACACCGGCTGAAATGGGTAACGCATTATGCGAAAAAGATGTGGATGCGATTAGCTATAATGTCGGTCACCCGAATGCTGCACTCAAAGAAACCGCGAATAGTTGTGATATTCGCTTGATTCCGGTGGCTGATGAAGTGGTGAGCAAATTAGTAGCGGAACAAGGCTATTACGCGAAAGCGACGATTCCAGCAAAAGTTTATAAAGGTGTTGAACAAGCGGTCGATTCTTTCGGGGTTTATGCAACTTTAGTGACTTCAAGCGATGTGAGTGAGGAACAAGTTTACCGAGTAGTAAAAGCGGTATTTGAAAACTTTGATCGCTTCAAAAAATCACATCCGGCATTTGCTCATTTATCCGAAACGGAAATGGTCAAAAACGCCCTCTCCGCCCCACTTCATTCAGGCGCTGCGAAATATTATAAAGAGCGTGGTTGGTTATAATTGCCAATGACGAGTACCGTTTAAATGATCACCCTCTCCCCCTTGTGGGAGAGGACGAGATTTTTCTTCGTGTTACGATCAGCTTTCAGCTGAGTGAGTCAGGCTGTGGCTCTAAATCTTCTTTGCGATGCTTCTCGTATTTGGCAAGTACCTTTATTTTTCTCATATATCAATCAATTATCTATCAGGGAGACTGTCACTATCTTTCTGTGCAATCCGTGTTTTCTGTGGTTAAAAATATTTCGCACAAAACACAGCTGCTGCATTTCTTCTGTTACAATTCCGTTATCCATTCACTTATCAACGAAAAATTATGTCAAAACTTAATATTATTTTTGCCGGCACACCTGATTTTGCCGCACAACACTTACAAGCATTATTAGATTCAGAACATAATGTAATTGCGGTTTATACCCAACCGGACAAACCTGCCGGCAGAGGTAAAAAACTGCAAGCCAGCCCAGTAAAACAATTAGCCGAACAACATAACATTCCGGTATATCAACCAAAATCCTTACGTAAAGAAGAAGCACAAGCGGAATTAAAAGCACTGAATGCCGATGTGATGGTAGTGGTAGCCTACGGTTTAATCTTACCGGAAGCGGTACTGAATGCGCCGAAATACGGTTGTTTAAATGTACATGGTTCACTGTTACCACGCTGGCGTGGTGCGGCACCGATTCAACGTTCGATTTGGGCGGGCGATCAGGAAACCGGCGTGACCATTATGCAAATGGATATCGGCTTAGATACCGGCGATATGTTACACAAAGTTACCACACCGATTGCCGCAGACGAAACCTCCGCTTCGTTATATGCCAAATTAGCCGAACTTGCACCGCCGGCGTTATTAGAGGTGTTAAACGGTTTAGAAAGCCAAGCATTTAAAGCGGAAAAACAAGATGAAGCGCTTTCCAACTATGCGGAAAAACTCTCAAAAGAAGAAGCAAAATTAGACTGGAATTTGACCGCTTGTCAGCTGGAACGCAATATTCGAGCGTTTAACCCATGGCCGATTAGTTTCCTCACGTTAGAGGTGGACGGCGTAGAACAAAGCGTGAAAGTGTATCAAGCGAATGTGTTACCACATCAAGCTAAGGTTGCCGGTACAGTATTACAAGCGGATAAAAATGGTATTCAAATTGCAACGCAAGACGGTGTGTTAAATATCACTCAATTACAACCTTCCGGTAAAAAACCAATGTCCGTGCAAGACTTCCTTAACGGACGTGCCGATTGGTTTGCAGTAGGCAAACAACTCTAAAAATATAAAAACTCTCTGATACCGGAAAACATAACGCACACACTTAGCATAATTATTCCATTAGCGTTGTGTTTTCCGTCATAACAGGAACACAATATGCCAAACATCAACATCCATAACGCCTTATTTTCCCTTGCTCAACACAATAAACTGTCGATTGAATCACTGGAAATCAATACTCACGATTTTTGGGTAATTGTCGGCGGTAACGGCTCGGGCAAAACCGCCTTCGCCCAAGCACTACATAATTCACTTTCACTATATTCGGGCGAATATCAAAACAATTTCCACCATATCGCTTTACTTTCCTTCGAGCAGCAACAAAAAATCATCGAGCAAATCTTTAAACACCGTAACAACGATATGGTTTCACCGGATGATTTCGGATTGACTGCCCGTCAAATTATCTTAAACGGTAGCGAAAAAACGCAATTATGCGAGGAATATGCGGCTAAATTACGTATTCAGCTGTTATTAGATTGCCCGTTTATTCAGCTCTCCACCGGCGAAAGCCGCAAAGTGTTATTTTGCCAAATGTTGGTTAGTGAACCGGATTTATTGATTCTAGATGAGCCTTTCGAAGGGTTAGACCAAGCCTCGGTCGCTTATTGGCAAGACGTTATGGCGCAACTCGGAAAGCAAATGGCGGTGGTTCTGATTTCTAACCGCTTTAACGACATCCCGGACTGTGCCACGCATATTGCTTTGTTAGATAATCTGCAACTGATTTTACAAGGCGAACGCCAAGCGATTGAGCAACAAGCGGTCTATTCTCAGCTAAAATTTGCAGAACAGAATGTGAATGCACCGTTACCGGGCAGTGCTGCACCGCTGATTCAACTCCCACCGAATACCAATCCGTTCGAACTAAAAAACGTGATGATTCGTTACGGCGATAAAACCATTATTGATGACTTAACTTGGACGGTTGCGCCGAAGCAACATTGGTGGATTAAAGGTCCGAACGGAGCCGGCAAATCGACCTTGCTTTCGATTATTACCGGTGACCATCCGCAAGCCTATGCTAATTACGTACATTTATTCGGACGTCAGCGTGGTTCGGGCGAAACGATTTGGGATATTAAGAAAAATATCGGCTATGTGAGCAGCCAATTACATATGGATTATCGGGTGAATTGCTCTGCGTTAGACGTAATTTTATCCGGCTTTTTTGATTCAATCGGCGTTTACCAACAAGTGCCAAGTGCCTTACAGCTAAAAGCAATGGAATGGCTAGAACGCTTGCATTTAGCTAATCTGGCGAAAAAACCGTTCCGTTCACTTTCATGGGGGCAACAACGTTTATTATTGATTACTCGAGCTATGGTAAAACATCCGCCGATTTTGATTTTAGACGAACCGCTGCAAGGTTTGGACGGCGTAAACCGCAAATTAGTTAAACAGTTTATCGAACAGCTTGTGACTAATAGTCAAACCCTGTTGCTATTTGTTTCGCATCAAGATGCGGACGCCCCAAATTGCATTACGCATTTATTTGAATTTGTTCCGCAAGAGAATGGTGGTTATCGATACGTACAGATGGCTTTAAATTAGCTTTTTCACATTTCCCCCCTCTCCCTGCTTTTTCTTCTAAACGAAGAAAAATCTGTCCCTCTCCCACAAGGGGAGAGGGTGATCATTTAAAAGGTATTCGCCATAGATAAAATAACAACGAGGAAAGATTGAAAGCCACAGCGTGGCTCACTCAGCCGTAGGCTGATCATAACCACGTACGGCTCGCCGTGCGTGGGGTTAGCTAAGAGCTATTGCGTGGCATTATAAAACTTATAAGCCTCATCCATATTTTCGAATTTATGCATAATGCCCTTATCAAGCACCATTGCATTATCGCAATATTCCTTCATTGCAGACGGGCTATGCGAAACTAAAATAATCGAACGGTCTTTACGCTTCTCAAATAACTCATGCTTACATTTTGCCGCAAAACGAGAGTCACCTACCGCAATCACTTCATCAATTAAGTAGCAATCAAACTCCACCGAAAGCGACAAAGCAAAAGCCAGTCGGGCTTTCATACCGGAGGAATATTTCTTAACCGGCTCATATAAATAATCGCCAAGCTCGGAGAACTCTTCGGTAAATGCTTTCACATAATCGAAATCAGCATTATAAATCCGACAAATAAAACGCAGGTTATCCATACCGGTTAAACTGCCTTGAAATGCTCCACTAAACGCAAGCGGCCAAGAAATCGACATATGGCGTTCAATCGTACCGGTTGTTGGTGGCTCAACACCGCTCATTAAGCGAATTAAGGTTGACTTACCTGCACCGTTACGCCCCAGAATACCGATTTTTTCGCCTTTATGCAGGTCAAAATTGATATTCTGTAACACGGTTTTCCAACCGCTATTAGTATGATAGCGCTTGCTCACATCTTTTACACTGATCATTGCGGTTCAATTCCTTTACTGAAGTTTCGCACGAGAATCAGCCCCAATAACAGCATTGCCAAATCGCATACTACTAAAAAACCGATATTTTCATACGTTGGGACTAAATCGCCAAAATAGCCGTGACGAAACATTTCCGTACCACTAATCATCGGCACCCATTGGGCAATTTCACGAATTTGTGATGGTAGTGAATGTACGAAGAAAAATGCACCGGACAGCGGTAATAATACAAAACTTAACGTGTTCCAAATTTTGCCAAACACCTCAATCTTTTGTGCTAACGAACAAATAATCAGACCTAACCCAAAGGCAAAAAATGCCATTAAAGTCCAAGCCAGCACCATGTAAAACACATCTTTCGGCGGATCTATCCAGCCGATAAAAACTAAAACCGCCGTTATAAGAATCTGGGCAACAGTCGCACCGGCAACTTCCAATAACATACGAGCAAAAATCGTATCTAATACCCGTACGTTACGGTGATATAGAAGGCTTAAGTTAGCGGAAATTGAGCCAATTGCTCGATTTGATACATTTCGCCACATCATTGCCATCGGATAGCCGGTAATCGTAAACGCTACAATATTTAACGTAGAAACCTTATCCGCTCGGAAAAACTTCCACATTAACACAATCAAAAATGTTAATAGCA
The DNA here is from genome assembly GCF_000739435.1 of Actinobacillus suis ATCC 33415. NCBI lineage: Bacteria > Pseudomonadati > Pseudomonadota > Gammaproteobacteria > Pasteurellales > Pasteurellaceae > Actinobacillus > Actinobacillus suis. The sequence continues at coordinate 2,239,948 of NZ_CP009159.1, read as the reverse complement.
ACGGCTCAATAAACAACCATAAAAAGCCTAAGTTCTTACGCCCATAGCGGGTAATAATCTCCCGCATCAACAGCGCATAAATCACACGCCCCTGAATGGCTAACGATTGTCGAAACGTTGTTTGGTCACCATATTGCATTAGTTTTTATGCTCTCTCACACTTGTGATTAATAAACCGAAAATTCCATATAACATTAAACCGATAATAAAAGTCGCAATAATGTTATATAAACGGCTTGGTGCCAAAGCCCAGTCCGGTTTACTTGGTTGACTGATAACTTCTAAATAAAGTTGCTGACGGTCGGCTTCGCCTCGGGTGTTATGTAATGATGCCATTGCTGCGGTCAGTTGTTGCTGCGCTAATTCATTAGCTAACACTAAACGCTGATAATCCGCCGATTGATTCGCAACCGAGCTACCCGTATTACCCGAAAGCTGTTTTGACTGCTCATCAATTTCTTTACGTAAACTTTTTTGGCGCATCAGTAGTGCATCAACCTGAGGGTTATCTGGTGTAATTGACTGCAACTGCGCCAATTGCGTTTCCACACGAATCAGTTCACTTTTCAGACTCGAAATTAAAGAAAGCTGTACGCCCGATTGTGCCGGCAGATCAAAAATTTTATTTTTGATACGATATTTACTTAACGCTTCCGCAGTTTCATTAACATTTTTTTCCGCTTCTTGCACCGCTTGAGCAGCAAACTCGAGCGTATCTTTACGACCTCGAGCATTTAAACGGTTAATCAAGTCTTCACCCAGTCTTAACAATTTCTCATTTAACTGCTGCCCCTCACTCGCTTCAAACGCTTGTACACGTAAAGTCGCAATCCCTGATACGGAATCCACATCAATGCTTAAACGATCTTTAAAATAGCGGAAAAACGCCTCTTGCGTATCATTTAAACCGAAACCGTTAAAACGGCTCAGAATATCGCCTTTTGTTGCATAGAAATCACGAACCGGTAATTCGGTTTGTAATTGTTCTAATGCCGTACGAGAACGCATATATTCTTGCACTGAATACGTGTCGTCTTGCGAACGAGTAAAACCTGTTCCTTGTAACAACGCTCCCACGCCCGAAAGCGAAGACTGATTACGTGGCGAACGCACCACAAAACTTGATTCGGAAACATAAATATCCGAAGCAAACAGCCCAAAATAAATGGCTGAAAATAATGTTGGAAAAATAACCGTTAACCAAAGCAATGGATTTAACTTTCTTAATAAGCTTTTTTTCTTAGGTTTATTCGGTTTTTCTGCGGTAATCGCTACCATTATCCTTTCCTCTAAATAGATTTATCGTTATAAGGTCTATTGACCGCAATTAATAGCTACGAATACTGTTAGTAGTACTCGTAATCGGTGATGTTACTGAGAAAATCATTCTTAAGAATTTTTGGAACTCAGACAATGGTGCATTCGAAACATACACAATATCTTTATCCTGCATTGGGAAACGCTGTAATAAAAACATTGATTGCGGCTCGAGTAAATTCACACGATAAACCGTCGGCACATCCATGCCGATACCATAACCTTTTGCCTCCCATTGTGCTTGTTGATCTAAACTCAACTGGGCAAAAGGCACATGGCGAAACACAAATACCCCTCTCGGATCCGAACGGGTATCAATTAAACCGCCCATCTTACCGATAGCCTCGGCAAGCGTAATACCCTTACTGGAGAATTTCATTTGCTGGTTATTACCCACTGCACCTAAACCGGTAAAGCTATAAGGTGTATTCAACAGCGAAACCACATCGCCGGCACGTAACATAATATTTTGTGCCGGATCAGAAATTAAGGTTTCAAACGCCAACGTTTTTACTTGAGAGCCACGAGTTAATTTAACCGTCACATCTTCAATGTTTTCCGTTGTCCCGCCTACCGCTGCCACCGCATCTAACACACGCTCATTATTTGCAGTTAACGGCATACGAATACTGTTGCCCTGACGAATAACCGTCACATCCGCAGAGTTATTATTGGCTATTTTAACTAATACCTGCGGCTGATTTGCCTTACGCTGCAACGCACCGACAATTTGAGACTGAATCGCTTCCGGTGTTTTACCCGCTACACGAATATTGCCGACAAACGGCACAGTAACCGTACCGTTTTGGTTAACCATTTGCGCCGGTAATTGGGTTAAATGCCCACTACCCTGCCCTTCAGAACTGAAAGTACCGCCAAACAACACTGCCGGCGGCGCTTCCCAAATCGAAATTTCAAGCACGTCCCCTACATTGACCGCACCGGCATATCCAGCACCGCCAGCCGTGCCTAAAAAGCCGGAAAATTGCTGACTTTGCTGAGTCTGATACAACTGCTGAACTAAGCCATTATCTAACTCCACTAAATTAACTTCCGGTAAAGGTTTATCTGAATTCTGGGAATTAGCCTCTAAAATCGCACTATGGCTAGGGCCTGAAGTGGGTAAGCTTGAGCAGGCAGCTAAACTGGCAACCAGCCCAGAAAGGAGTAATCTAAATTTGATGGGTTTCATCTAATATCTCTTCAATATATTAAGGAAAAATACCCATAATAGGGTACACCTTAAAATCTACATAAATATTGATTTTAATAAGTTACCTAATCAAGAGAAATTAAATATAAAAAATTTACATAAAAGAACCAAGATGTATAAAAACAAATCATTTGCAAAGAAAGTAAATTAAGAGGAGAGCCCTGCAGATAAGCATTATAATCCAAAATTTATATAAAATATAATCGATAATATAATGAACAAAATGAATAGAAAATTTTCTAAGTTACTAAAAAATCCACATATTTTTTTTAGGGATTTTCTAAACAAAAAATACCCTATAAAAAATACAGAACTACCATTTGCGGAGTCTGAAGAAGCGAATCTAATCGAAGCACATCAAAAGCTAGATAAGATTATTCAAAAGAATACTCTCCGTCAGTCTGATATTGACGTGGTATTTACTTGGGTAGATGGATCTGATCCACTATGGCAATCCAAATATCATCAGTATGCTCCAAATTACCAAGCAAATTCTGCTCTGTATGCAACAGATATCGCCCGATTTGAAGATCATAATGAATTATATTATTCAGTACATGCTGTACTTAAATTTATGCCTTGGGTCAGACATATATTTATTGTAACAGATAATCAAAAGCCAAAGTGGTTGGATGAGGCTTACCAAGAAAAAATTACGTTAATTAGCCATCAGGATATTATAGATAAAGAATATCTTCCTACATTTAATTCACATGTAATTGAAGCATTTCTACATAAAATTCCTAATTTAAGCGAGAATTTTATCTATTTTAATGATGATGTCTTTATTGCACGAGAACTACAAGCTGAACACTTTTTCCAAGCAAATGGCATTGCCTCTATATTTATGTCGGAAAAAAGCCTCACTCAAATGCGTGATAGAGGCACTATTACACCGACTCTTTCTGCTTCGGAATATAGTATTCGCTTACTAAACAAATATTACAACACAAATATTGACTCACCACTCGTACACACTTATATCCCATTGAAAAAAAGTATGTATGAATTGGCATGGCAGCGTTATGAGAAAGAAATTCTTGGATTTTTACCCAATAAATTAAGAACAAATCACGATTTAAATTTTGCAAACTTTCTTATTCCTTGGTTAATGTATTTCGAAGGGAAAGCAATGCCTAAAATAGATATTTGTTATTATTTTAATATTAGATCTCCAAATGCACTTACACAATATAAAAAACTTTTAAATAAAAAAAACATAGGCGAACAGCCTAATTCATTTTGCGCAAATGATTTTAATAGTCAAAAAAGTATTAACAACTATCAAAATCAATTGTTTTCTTTTTTAAACTCCTATTACAGTTAAGGATAATATAATGAATAAAGTAAAACGTAAATTTAGAAAATTACTACGTGATCCTAAGTTGTTTTTTAGTGATATGTATTTCAAACATTCTATAAAAATAAAAAAACATTTACCTGTTAAATATGAAGGAAAACATCAATTTACGATTGTTTCCGCTGTATATAATGTAGAAAAATATCTTGATGATTTCTTTGATAGTATCGTTAAACAAAATTTATCATTTAAAAAACACATACAGATTATCTTAGTTGATGACGGCTCAAAAGATTCATCAGCAAACATCATCAAAAAATGGCAAAAAAAATATCCAAATAATATCCACTATTATTATAAAGAAAATGGTGGGCAAGCCTCTGCTCGTAATTTAGGACTAAAATACGTACAAACAGAATGGGTTACCTTTATTGATCCGGATGATTTTATTAGCAACAACTACTTTAGAGAGCTAGATAATTTCTTAAGCATGAATAACGAGTTAGTCTTAGTTGGAATTCCGTTAATATTTTATTTTGAAGATAAAAAAATCTATAAAGATACTCATCCATTAAAATACAGATTCTCTAATGGTAATAAAATTTTTCCAACAAATGATCTAGAGAATTTCATTCAGCTATCTGCCAGCACTGCTCTATTTAAAACTAGATTAATAAATAATATTAAATTCGATGAGGAAATGAAACCCTCATTTGAAGACGCTAAATTTGTAATGGATTATCTAATAACAAATAGAATTATTGGGAAAGTAGGATTTATTTCTGATATTCAGTATTTTTACCGTAAACGAGAAGATGGTAGCTCAACCCTAGATGGCGCGTGGCAAAATAAAAATCTATTTAGTAAGGTATTAAAGCATGGCTGCCTCTCTATTCTAGAATCAGCAGAACAGCAATTTGGTAAAATTCCGACATATATTCAACGATCAGTACTTTATCATTTATATTGGTATTTTGGGAGAATCGTTAACAATGAGAATGCTCTATCTCATTTAACAGAATATGAAAAACTAGAATTCTCACAAATTGTTCATAGAATATTTAATAAAATAGACAAAAGTACTATAGAAAAATTTAACTTAGGAGGGGCTTGGTTTTATCATAAAGTGGGATTTTTAGGGCTATTCAAAAAAGCTGAACCTAGTTTCCAGATTGCCTATATCAAAAAATTTGATTTAATAAAAAATCAAGTACTAATTAGCTTCTTCTCGTACCAGGACGCAAACTATTCGCTACTTATTAACGGAGAAGATAGAATGCCTAGCTTTAAAAAAGATATTCATTATAACTTTTTAAACGAACGCTTTACAAATGAATATAGAATTTGGCTAAATGTTCAAGAGCTAGGAAATCTTTCTATTTTACTAAATGGTAAAATAGCAAAATTATCTTTTAATGGAAAATGGTATAACACTTTATCGATGAAAGTTGTGCGAGAGTTTTATCAGAGTAAATCAACTAAAAAAGAAAATAGTTGGATCTTTATAGACAGAGATAATCAAGCTGATGATAATGCAGAACATTTATATAGATATGTGATGAATAACCATCCTGAAAAAGATATATATTTTGCTTTAAATAAAAACTCAAAAGACTGGGATAGATTAAATAAAGAAGGGTTCAAATTACTAGAATTTAAATCTAAAGAATTTGAAAATAAATTAAAAAATTGCAGTAAAATTATTAGTAGCCATATAGATGGGTATATTACTCATTACTTTGGTGACAATAGTTTATTAGATAAAGATTATATATTTCTACAACATGGAGTAACAAAAGATGATATGTCCCCTTGGTTAAATACGAAAGAAAATATATCTATTTTTATTACAACAACAAAAGATGAATATAACTCTATTAGTGAAGATGGTTCTCCATATCGATTTACAAAAAAAGAAGTAAAATTCTTAGGTTTTCCAAGATATGATTCCTTATTATCTAAAAATACTTTCAATACTAAAAATATTTTAGTTATGCCAACTTGGCGACAAAATATTATAGGTAATTCAGTAAATGGTTCTAAACGAAACTTCAATTCAGATTTTATGGAAACAAATTATGCTAAGCATTGGCATAATTTCTTAAATGGAGATATGGTAAAAAAACTAGTTAATCAATATGGATATAATATAATATTTGCTCCTCATCCTAATATTCAAGAATATTTGGATGTATTTACTATTCCCAAATACATTAATACATGGCGTTATTCAGAAGGAAATATTCAAAAATTATTCCAAGAAGGAATGATGCTAATTACTGATTATTCATCAGTTGCATTTGATATGGCTTACCTAGAAAAATATACCATTTATTATCAATTTGACGAGAAAGAAGTTTTTTCTGGCTCGCATACATATAGAAAAGGATATTTTGAATATGACAAGCATGGTTTTGGACCTGTAGCAAGAACAGAAGATGAACTAAATGCTATTTTAGAAAGATTCTTAATTAATAAATCTGATAATTTTGATTATATCTACTCCTCTAGAATTAGAAACACCTTTATTCATAGAGATCAAGATAATTGCAAAAGAGTCTATGAAGCTATAGTTAAGCTAGATTCAAATATACCAGATGAGCAAAAGTTTTGTTACGAAATTATATTGGAATCCATAAAAAAAGCATACCAGAATGAAGCTTGGGGTGTAATCTATAATAGAGTAAATTATTTATCTAAATTAAATTTAATTAGAGAAGAAGATAAAGAATGGGTAACTAGAATTTATCTAGCATCAATAATAAAAATTAGGCATTTTAATGAGATAGAAAAATTTATACCTAATAATAAATATAGCGATATAATCCTATCGCTTTACTATGAAACTCATCAACATGAGAAGGCCTTAGAATTATTAAGTCAAAGCCCTGAACCTGATTTATTCATGCTTTTATACTCTTATTCTAATTTATATGACTTTTTCAACGCAAAAAAAATATCTATTAAGATGCTTAATAAGGTCAATGAAAATTTATACCCAATTATTTTAGCCTATGTATCTGCGAGTCAAAAAAATTGGGAAAATGTAATATTCTTATTAAGTAAAAAAATATCCATGTTTACTAAAGAGGAACTAAAAAAATATGAGCCACAACTATTATTAGCTAAATCATATAGGCATTTAAAAAGATATAATGAAGCCCATAATATGCTAGTTGCTTTTGAAAAACATACTAAAGATTGCTCTAGATGTAGGATAGAAATTTCTCACTTAGCATATGAACGCGCAGATTATAAAAAATGTATCGATCAGTTAAATAAGGTCTTTAAATTTTCTTTAGAATATCTTCCAGAAGAAAGCAAAAGAAAATATATCTAATCAAAGAATAAATTACAAAAATAAATTATTAATAATAATTTAATCAAAATAGGACATTAATTAAATGAAAGAAATGAACTTTAATGCTACAAATAATATAGTAGTTAAATATAAGCATAAAAAATCCAAATATGATTTCAATCACGTCATTTTTGTATTTTCAGGTTTCTTAAACGCATCACCTGGAAACTATGATTTTTCTAATGCATTAAATGATTGCCCTTGCGATATCATTTGGATAAATGATGAGTTTGAAAAAATGTACACATATTACATGTGTATTAATATGGATTTTAAAGTGGAAGAAGCGATCACCGAATTTATATATAGCAAAATATCTGAGTTAGGATTGAATAAGAATCAGGCTACTCTAACAGGATTTTCCAAAGGAGGGAGTGCTGCTTTATATTATGGGCTTAAATTAAATTTTTCTAATATTGTAGTTAGTGTTCCTCAAATGAAAATTGGTAGTTATATTGAAAACAATTGGAAACAAGTAGCATCCCATATGATGGGCAAAAACTATACAATAGTAGATAAGAATTATTTAGATAATATCCTATATAAACTATTATGTCAGGATACTTTTCTTTCACGTAATATCTATCTACTAACATCTGAAAAAGATGTACAGTATTCAACGGAAATTGTTCCATATTTAAGCTTTTTCCAAAAATATACTAACTTTAATTTATTAAAAACACATTCAGCTTTTGTTAGAGAACATAATCAGGTTACTAGTCATCATGTTCCATTGTTATTAAGTATTTATTATGCATTAGCAACCGATGCTATCCCTACTTATAGTGGTGGAGAGGTGAATTTCTTTGGACGTTTATTATTTAGTGATAAAAATCCTACAAATGAAATGGTCATAGATTTACGTGTAGCTAAAATTATTAATAGTCATTTATTTTTAGAAGGAGTATCTTTTTTGCAAGGAAATGATCTCATTGAATATTCTGATGTTAATTACTATTTAGTATTAAAATTAGGAGAATCTAATATTAAATTAGATTTAGCTAAAGCTCACAGACCAGCATTGACAAGAGAATTTTTCAATGGAAAATCATTAACTATATATGATAAAGCTTGGTTTACAACTTATCAATATAAGGGAATAGATATATCTGTATTACCTAAAGGGAAATATCAATTATCACTCGGTATTCAATTAAGTAAAGGGCTTAGTAAAGTTTCTGTGCTAAAAGATAGTAGAAATATTGTTAGAACAGATACAGAAAATAAATATAAACTATTATCAGAAAATAATATTTTATACTTAGAAATCTTATAATAAGGAATATGATATGACTCACTATCAAATAGAGAACTGTTTAGAAAATTGGGATTTTGATGCTGCTCTAGAATGGCATAGATATATCTCTGATAATAATTCGGATCAAATACCAAACTATTGTAGGTATTTAGCAGACACGGGACATTTAGATATAGCTAAATCATTAATAGATAGTATAAAATCCAATCCTGTGCTATATAAAAAATTATCAAATGATGAAAATTTTTCTGTCTGCCGTAATTTGAATTCTTTCTTTAATAAGAAACTAAATGAATACGCAAACAATCCAGATTACTTTTGTAAACTATATATGTTTTCTCTTACTGGAAATATTGATAAAGTATTTTCACTATTAACCACTTATAGAGGTGGACATATAAACTCTTCTACCTCTGCAGAAAATAATATGATTATTAACTTTGCGTTAAATAAGCTTATTGAGAAGAACAGGTTAGATGTAGATATATCAAGAGAAATTATTATCCATCTTGCAAATTCAAACAAAATAAATAATCAAAGAAAAAAATATTTACTAAAATCCATGATAGATTTCATTGCCAAAAATCATGATCTATCTAAGGAGCTATTTGATTTAAAGCATATCTATACTATTCATATTAGGCTTATTCCTTTAATTTATGCCATCTCAAATAATGAAAATGGTGCAAAATCATTAATGTCTAAAGTATATTCATTAATTCAAGATAATAATAATTTGAATATGCTAAATACAGAAAAACCAAGAATAGCTATCTGTATTAGTGGTATGTTTAAGTCAGATTTGACCAACTTAAAAACTATTCAAACTAAACTAGCAATCCCTCTAAATGCTGATGTTTTTATCCATACTTGGGATCGACAGCAAGATTGGATGGGAGATGTTCGTAGATATAACTTTTGGCCTAGAGTATTTAATATAAGTAATTCGTTAGTGCCTAAAAATATCCAAAATTTATCTTTTTTAGAAAAAAACTACAGCAATGTATACTCATGTCTCTTATCTTCTGTATTTTCATCACTCGATATTAATCAGGTTAAAAATAATATAATTTCTAAAAGTATATTGATTGAAAATGAAAATAATTTTATGCGAGAACATCATATAAATGATAATTTCAAATCTAGAGAAACATTCAATCAGATAAAAATGTTCTATGGGCTATATAAATGCTTTGAGTTAGCTAAGAGGAAAGAAGATATAGAAGGATTTAGATATGATTATTTTATACGCTTACGAGCAGATACTATTGTAAATTCTAACTCTATATCTCCAGAACATCTATATGCCTTAGATAATAGCTCTTTAGCTGTTCCAGCAGGTGCTGGATGGGGTATATCTGATGGTTTCTTTTATGCAAATAGAAGCGTATATGAGCGAGTTATATCCTTATGGAAAAAAATGAAAATAGCTAATAGATTAAGTCCTTTTGAAGAATTCAGAGATTGGGATGCGCATAAATTATTAGGGTTATGGTTGCTAAAAAATGATATAAGACCTGTACCTTGTAAATTCTCTTGTGGAACTATTTTTGGTGGTGAAACTTTAAAAGTACCAGGTCTATTAGCAGCCCTAGAAAAAGATAATACTCAAGAGAATCGAAACAAATTCCCTGAGGAAACTAAATGGTTAATGGAGTTTCTCAAAGATAAAGCTAAATAATAAATAAAAGGCGAGATCACTTCTCGCCTTTTGGTTTTAATTTTTAATAAAAGGATACAATATGTTTATTATTCCCATGGCAGGATTAAGTTCCCGCTTTTTTAAGGCCGGTTATACAAAACCAAAATACCAATTAGAAATTGGTAATGAAACAGTATTTTCATGGTCTGTGCGATCTTTTGAACGTTACTTTACAACAGATAAATTTATCTTTATCTATCGTGATGTATATGAAACGCAAGACTTCCTAAAGCAAGAAATCGAAAAATTAGGTATCTCAGATTATGAATTAATCTGTTTACCAGAAGAAACTTTAGGGCAGGCAGATACTGTGTATCAAGGTATTAACCATTTACCTAGTGATGAGGAAATTTATATATTTAATATTGATTCTAAAATTATTGAATTTATAAAACCAGAATGGGTAAATGAATGCGATGGCTATTTAGAAGTCTTTAAGGGAGAAGGTGATCACTGGTCATTTGCTCTTGCTGAAAATAATTCTAAACGTGTAATTCGCACAACAGAAAAAGAAAGAATATCTGAACTCTGTAGTGATGGATTATATTATTTTAAAAAGAAATCAATTTTTGAATCATTATTTTTAAATGCAAGAAAAAATAATATAACATCAAAGAATGAATATTATATAGCCCCTCTTTATAATGATCTCATAAAACAAAATGGATTGGTTCTTTATGATCTTATTGAAAAAGAAGATATTTTATTTTGTGGCACACCAGATGAATATATTACTTTATTAGGAAATGAAAAATGAAGCGCTTAATAATGGATTTAGATAATACAATTACTCTAACAGAGAATGGTGATTATCGTAATGCTAAACCAATTTTAGATGTAATTGAGAAATTACGAGAATATAAGAAACAAGGCTTTGAAATTATTATTAGTTCAAGTCGTAATATGCGTACTTATGAAGGAAATGTGGGAAAAATTAATGTTAACACATTACCAATTATTATAGATTGGCTAAATCGCCATAATGTGCCATATGATGAAATCTATGTTGGTAAACCTTGGTGTGGACATGATGGCTTTTATGTTGATGATAGAGCTATCAGACCAGATGAATTTGCTACAATGAGTTACGAAGAAATTCGAAAACTAACAAAAATGGATGGTGAATATGATTCTAATTAACTCCGCTGCATACGTGAATGCTGAATTTCGTAATGAGTTTGGCGCTATTCCCCCATGTTTTTTACCAATTGGTAATCGTAAACTATTAACCTTTCAAGTTAATGCTTTACGAGAAAACCTAGGTAATGACCAACATATCGTGGTTTCTTTACCTATGAATTATTCACTAAGCATTGATGAGAAAGAATTAATTCAGAATTTAAATATTCAGCCTGTTTTTATACCTGAAGGAATATCATTAGGTATGGCTGTTCTCTATGTATTGAACACTGTTGGTCATAATGAAGAAGTACTAAGATTACTTCATGGAGATACTCTCCTAAATAATATTCCTCTCGAAAATGACTGCATTGCACTTGTTAGTACACAAGAAGATTACGAATGGGAAGTGGATTCAAATACAAATATTCCACTCGTTTGGTGTGGTTACTTCTCTTTTACATCAAGCCAAAAATTTATTAAGGCTCTTGCTACAACCCAGGGGGATTTTGTCCAATCTGTGCATATGTATGCTAAGGAAGAACCAAATACCATTCATAAAGAGGTTAATGAATGGTATGACTTAGGTCATATTAATACTTATTTTAGATCTCGTTCTTCTATTACGACACAAAGAGCATTCAATTCATTAAAAATTGGAAATGGCGTTGTTTGGAAATCTGGTACACCTGCTAGAAAAATTGAAGCTGAAGCACATTGGTTTGCCAATTTGCCCGCACAACTAAAACGCTTTACTCCTCAATTAATCAATGCTGGTGTACTTAAGGGAAATCCATTTTATGAGACAGAATATCTCCCAATTCTTCCTCTAAATGAGATTTTCGTTCATGGGAAAAACCCTGTTGCTTTTTGGGAAAAGGTACTCAATTTAATTACATTTTATATGAGTGAATCTCGAGCACATTTACCTAAAGAAAATAAAGATCTATTGGAGAAAATACACGTAGATTCTTTATCACTCTATTCAGATAAGACTTATGAACGATTAGAAAAATATGCTGAACAAAGCGGTATAGATCTAGATCAATCGACTCGCTATAACGGCATTGATTTACCATCTTTGAGAGAAATCGCAACTGAGTGTGTAACAAGAACATTAAAACTACCTGAAATCCCAGCTATAGTACACGGGGATTTATGCTTCAGTAATGTAATGTATGACTCTCGTAGCAATAATATTAAAGTTATTGATCCGAGAGGATTAAATATTCAGCAAGAATTAACAATCTATGGAAACCAAAGTTATGATTTAGCAAAACTTTGCCACTCATTTATTGGTTTATATGATTTCATTATTGCGGATTCATTTAAATTAGAAAAATCAGAATCATTAGGAGTGAAATTACACTTTAATATTGATTCTCGCTTAGAAGCAATTCAAGATGTATTTATGAGAAAAACTTTATTACCAAATATTAGTAATAAAGATATTATTGCTCCAACAATACTTCTTTTCTTGTCAATGATCCCATTGCATTTCGATAAACCACATAGGCAAGAAGCAATGTTAGCTAATGCATTACGCTTATATTCTGAATGGTTATAATAATTTAATATTTATTTATCTTTCTAGAACAAGCGGTCAAATTTTTCTTAAAACTTGCAAAGTTTAGGAAAAATAAGACCGCTTATTTTATTCATACTCTTATATAAAATTAGGGTTTATTATGGGCGTAACCACATACAATCATAAGGATATGCGGTATAGCAATATTGATATAATCCGAGAAAGTGGAAGCCTGTTTTTCTCCACTTACCTGCTTCTGCATTTGCAGCAGTAGCAGAGAAAAAGACTGAACACGCAGCAATTGCGATAAGTGCTTTTGATAAAAATGTTTTCTTCATAAAATGCTCCTTAATGTAGCAATACAACAATGACTAAAATGCACACAACTTTAGATTAAGTAATATGCAACTTCATTTTATTATTAATTTGTATAATTGAAATTAGACCACATTATTACTATTTTTAATGAACAAAGAATAAGAAATTATGTCTAAATTGTCTGTTTAAAATAAGCCTTTTATATTTAATCTTATTTAAAATCCATTCAATATTTATATACTCCACTCAATTTAACATTATCTTAATCAAATTTATTTTTTCGTTTTTTAAATATTAAACTGTTATTTTCTTCGTTATTTAATTCTGCCAAATCTCCCCTATCCCCTCTTTACTAAAGAGGGGGATTTCCTTTAGATATTAACAAGCTATGATTTTTCGAATAGCTTTGGTCTCTCAATAGATTCAGGTAAATGGTCGATATATAAGGAAAATAAAAACATTCGTCAAAGACGAGCGCCATCTTAGAGAAATTTGGAGCCACAGCGTGGCTCACTCAGCCGTAGGCTGATCGTAACCACGTACGGCTTGCCGTGCGTGGCTATTGGGTGATTATTTAAAAACAGGCGAAACGGCTTTTTTACTTTTTCATTACCGCAATTTGTTTTAGAATCAGCAGACAATTCACTCTCAAGGATTTATCATGAAAAAATTACTTTTAGTGGCTTTGGTTGCTTCGTTCGGGTTGGCTGCTTGTGGTGTAAAAGGCCCGCTTTATTTTCCTGAGCAGCAACCGGCTCAACAGCAAACAAAATAATTTCTAACCACGGCAATTGAGAAGCACCTGTGTAACAAGCGGTTAAATTTATCCGATTTTTTGCAAATACGAGTGTAGCTATTTTGCCGTGGTTTTATTTTTCAAACACAACGGACAAGTAAATAAATGAATCATTTCGACTATAAAAACCAACAGCTTTTTGCGGAAGATGTTTCTGTCTCCGACATCATTAATCAATACGGTACACCGGCTTATATCTACTCTCGTGCCACACTTGAGCGCCACTGGCACGCTTTTGATAAAGCGTTTGGCTCACACCCGCACTTAATTTGTTTTGCGGTGAAATCCAATTCCAATATTGCTTTATTAAATGTAATGGCACGCCTGGGTTCGGGCTTTGATATTGTGTCGCAAGGTGAACTTGAACGTGTGCTTGCTGCAGGTGGCGAGCCGAGCAAAGTGGTATTTTCCGGTGTGGCAAAGTCACATAGTGAAATTCAGCGTGCGTTAGAAGTTGGCATTCGTTGCTTTAATATCGAATCAATCGCCGAGCTACACCGCATTAATGAAGTTGCCGGTCAATTAGGTAAAATCGCACCGATTTCATTGCGTGTAAATCCAGATGTGGATGCACATACTCACCCTTATATTTCCACCGGTTTAAAAGAAAATAAATTTGGGGTAAGCGTAACTCAAGCACGTGAGGTGTATCGTTTAGCGAAAAGCTTACCAAACGTGAAAATTACCGGTATGGATTGCCATATCGGTTCGCAATTAACCGAATTACAACCGTTTTTAGATGCCACTGATCGCCTGATTGTGTTAATGGAACAATTAAAAGAAGACGGTATTGAGTTGCATCACTTGGATTTAGGCGGTGGTTTAGGCGTGCCGTATAACGGTGAAGAGCCGCCGCACCCAACCGAATATGCCAAAGCATTACTCGAAAAATTAAAAGGCTATGCAGATCTTGAGATCATTTTAGAGCCGGGTCGTGCGATCACGGCAAATGCGGGGATCTTAGTCACTAAAGTGGAATACCTTAAAGCGAATGAAGATCGTAATTTCGCGATTGTTGATACCGGTATGAACGATATGATTCGTCCGGCGCTTTATGAAGCTTATATGCAAATTACCGAGGTAGATCAATCACTTGTACGTGAAAAAGCGGTTTATGACGTAGTTGGTCCGATTTGTGAAACCTCAGACTTTTTAGGTAAAGGTAGAGAATTGGCGATTGAACAAGGTGATCTGATTGCAATGCGTTCGGCAGGTGCTTACGGAGCAGCGATGTCTTCAACCTATAATTCACGTCCGCAAGCGGTCGAAATTATGGTTGACGGCGATCAAGCACACCTAATTAAAGCACGTGCAAGTTTTGCGGATTTATGGCGTTTAGAGAAATTATTGCCATAAGATTTCTACTTCCTCGGCTAGTCATGGTCGAGGATATTTGATTTGGAGAAAGATATGAAACTTTATTGTTTAAAAGGTGCTTGCTCATTTGTTCCCCACGTTGCATTAGAATGGACGGGTGCGGAATATCAAGCGGAGCTAGTGAGCCGTGATTTTATTAAATCAGCGGAATTTTTAGCGTTGAATCCACGTGGTGCAGTACCGTTATTAGTGGACGGCGATTTAGCGCTTTCACAAAACCAAGCGATTTTGCACTATTTAGATGAGAAATATCCGGAAGCGAAATTATTCGGTAGCAAAACCTTACGTGATAAAGCGAAAGCGGCTCGTTGGTTAGCCTTTTTTAATAGTGATGTACATAAATCATTTGTACCGTTATTCCGTTTACCGAGCTATGCGGAAGGTAATGAAGAGTTAACTCGTATTATTCGTCAGCAAGCGGCAGAACAGATTTTAAATCAGCTAGCGACCGCCAATGAGCATTTAGAAAGCCATATTTTCTTCGGTGAAAATATTTCGGTCGCAGATGTGTATCTTTACATCATGTTAAATTGGTGTCGCCTGTTAGGATTGGATTTCTCACACCTTGAGCAACTTTCTCCGTTTATGCAACGTGTAGAAGCAAATGCCGGCGTAGATGCGGTACGTATTGCCGAAGGTTTAAAAGGCTAACTCTTTATAAGTAAGTGAAAAAGCAGAGCAAAATACTCTGCTTTTTTTATGCGAATAATTCCTGTTAACTTGACAAAAGTTGATAAAAATCAATATCATTTACAACTAGATTCGGTATAACTCTCCCCTTCTTCTATTACTGATCGAGAGAGTGATTATGATTACAACAACAAATTGGCGGACAACCCAAGCTGCTCCAAAAGCATTCCCTGAACGTCAGGCATTAATGCCGATCTGGGGTGGTGAAGCTGTGCCGCAAGAAGAATGGCAGAACGTATGGGGACAAGCTGCTATTCATGCACTCAAAGAAGACGGTTTAGCGTATTTCCATATTCCTTTTTGTGCCAGTCATTGTATTTTCTGTGGTTTTTACCGCAATGCGTGGAAACAAGACTATAGCAAAATCTATACCGATAAACTGATTGAAGAGTTAGCGTACGAAGCAAGTATCCGCCAAGGTAACGGTAAAATCAAAGCGGTTTATTTTGGCGGCGGAACACCGACCGCACTGGATACCGAAGATTTAGTCCGCTTAATCAAAGCGTGCTATCAATATTTACCGTTAGCGGACGATTGCGAATTTACGATTGAAGGTCGTATTAGTCATTTTGATATTGAAAAGGCTTGTGCTTGCGTAGCCGCCGGCGTGAATCGTATTTCAATCGGTATTCAAACCTTTAACTCAAAAATTCGTAAACGTTTAGGACGTAAACATAGCGGCGAGGAAGCTTACGAATACCTCAAAGCCTTGTGTGAATTGGATGCGGTTGTCGTTGCCGATTTGATTTTCGGTTTACCGAATCAAACGGATGAAGTTTGGGCGAATGATATTCAAGTGGCAAGTAGCCTGCCGTTATCCGGTTTGGATATTTATGCGTTTAATAACTATCCGTTTTTACCGATTAATAAAATGATTGAACACGGTTCTCTGCCTGCTGCCGCAAGTTTTGAGGTACAAGCGCAACATTACGCCTATGCGGTAGAGAATTTACAAAAAGCCGGTTGGCAACAAGTAAGTAATAACCACTTTGCTTTCCCGAATCGAGGGGAACGAAACCGTTATAACACGTTAGTTAAATCCAATATGCCGTGTCTGGCTTTCGGCTCCGGTGCAGGCGGTAATTTCGGCGGTTATAGTTTCCAAGTACATTCCACACTACAAACTTATTTAGACACACCGGCAGATAAGAAAGCACTATCGTTTTTAAGTAAACACGGTGCAAATAAGCCGTTGCTTGGTGTCGTGCAACACGATTTAGAACTGGGTTATCTGGATATTAAGTTATTTAGACATAACCCAAAAGCAATGAAATTGCTGATGCAATGGCAGCAATTATCCTTATTAAACATTGATCAAGAAGGCATCGCTCGCTTGAATATTAGCGGTCGATACTGGTCACCGACCTTGATCCGCAAATTAATGCTCACGCTACCCACAGAAGATAAAAAGGAGAACAGCATGGTTAAATTAAGTGAAGAACAATTAAGCGAATTACGTCAATCACTTGCCGAAAATCCGGGACAAATTTTAGAAATGGTTGCCGGTATGAAACAATGCAGCTTAGAAGAAGTAATTAGTTGCTTACCGGCGGAAATGGTTACAAAAACGGACGGCGCACGTTTTGTGGAAATCATGCAAGCATTAGCGACTCTAGAAGATGCGGTGACCTTTATTGCACATACGCCGGATGCGGTGGTTGAGGTCACCGGCAAGCTACCAAGCGGTCAAATCGGCAGAGGTTTTTACAATTTTGATCACGCTCAGGAAGGCGGCGTACACGGCCACCTACGTTATGAAAACTGTGCGGCGATTTATTTACTTGAGCGTCCGTTTATGGGCAAACATACCGTATCGCTTAACTTTATTAACCATCAAGGCGGCGCAATGTTTAAAATCTTTGTCGGACGTGATGAAGCACGTAACTTACGTCAAAACCAAATCGACTTTATGCGTCAATTAATCAAGGGTGAATAATGATTTTATTATTTGGAGCCAACGGCCTAGCCGGACGCGCATTACTGGCGGCGGCTGATCAGCCAATCGTCTCGGTGTTGCGCCAACCTTCGGCAGATCCGTTTTTTACGGATCGCCAAACAGCGGTTGCCGATGTGATGTCTTTAGAAGCTTGTGAAGCTGTGATGCAGCAATATTCGCCAAAAGTGGTGATCAGCTATATCGGTGGCAAAAAAGACGGTGTACGTAGCGATGCTGCTGGCAATATCAATATTATTCGTGCCATGCTGAAATATGCACCTGCCGCTCGTTTTATTTTTATTACCAGTATGGGTTGCGGTGAACAATGGGCATTTTTACCTGAGCCGGTAAAACAAGTGTTGGGTGAAGCGCTACAAGAAAAAACACAGGCGGAAAACTTACTGCGTGAAAGCTCGCTAAACTGGACGATTTTACGTCCGTGCGGGCTAAATACCACGGAAGGCGAAACCTTCCGTTTAATTGAAAATGCGGCTGAACTGCCCGGCAGTTATATGAGCCGTAAAGCATTAGCCAATGCGGTCTTGTCCGTGCTTAACAGTGAAAACACAAACCATAAAATCTTCTCAGTCTGTGCCTAACTTCGTACTCTCCTCACTTTGGCACAAGCCGCCCGCTTGTGCCTATTTCAAAATTTGTTTTAAGAGTTCTAATAAAACCGGTAATTCGGTTATTCCGTCTCGATCAATAAAATGCCCGCCCTGCGCCAAACGAATATAATCCGCTTGTAAATATTGCGCCAATCTGTCGCTGAATAAATGCGGCACAATCTCATCATCTAAAGCAGAAATCACATAAGATTTTGTCGGCAAACAAGCGGTCTGATTTGCGTAAAAAGTTGCAAATGTATCCAGCTCCGGCAAAGTTGGTAATTTTTCATAAAAGCCGGAAACAAAAATTGCGGTATTCACTTTTTGTTGCGTTACCGCCAGATAATTCAGTAACGCAATACAACCCAAACTATGCCCGATCAACACCGTCTCTTCATTTAATTTAAGCGTATTTTTATGATGCTCCAACCACGCTTGCGGATTCGGGTTATTGGCATCCGGCATTGTCAAACACTCACACTCAACCCCCAATTTTTCCAATGCTTGTTTTAACCACGGAAACCAATTTCGGCTCGGATTCGCCGTATAACCATGAGTTACATATACTTTTTTCATTATTTATCCTTTTTACTTGTCATTGCGAAAACGTTTGCTTTGTACTTAATTTAGCCCAAAAAATTGACTTTGGAAAGTGAGATCTCTGTCACAAATTGACAAAAAATTTTATAACTGCTTGATTATAAAGAACTTTTATTTTTCTCATTTAATTGACTTCCTTAGTGGCGAAGCGTAACTTATGAAACACCATTTTACTATTTGAAACGACATAAATTAGAGGTGTCCAATGAGAGTTTCTTATCAAGATTTAAAAGCTGAATTTAAACGTGTTTTATTGGCTCGTAACGTACGTGAAGAAATTGCAGAAGAATGTGCAACCGTATTTGCCGATACCACTCAGGCGGGTGCGTATTCACACGGGGTAAACCGCTTCCCACGTTTTATTCAGCAGTTGGAAAACGGTGATATTGTACCGGAAGCCGTTCCGACTAAAGTGCTTTCATTGGGTGCAATCGAACAATGGGACGCTCATCAAGCCATCGGTAACCTCACTGCGAAAAAAATGATGGACAGAGCGATGGAACTCGCTTCACAAAACGGTATCGGTGCGGTGGCGTTGCGTAATGCAAACCACTGGATGCGTGGTGGTTCTTACGGCTGGCAAGCAGCGGAAAAAGGCTATATCGGTATCTGTTGGACAAACGCTTTAGCCGTTATGCCACCTTGGGGGGAGAAAGAGTACCGTATCGGAACTAACCCGTTAATTGTTGCAGTGCCAACTACGCCAATTACCATGGTCGATATGTCTTGCTCAATGTACTCCTACGGAATGCTCGAAGTGCACCGCTTAGCCGGTCGCCAAACCTTTGTTGATGCGGGTTTTGATGATGACGGTAACCCAACTCGTGATCCGGCAACCGTGGAGAAAAACCGCCACTTAATGCCAATGGGCTTCTGGAAAGGTTCGGGCTTATCGATTGTGTTAGATATGATCGCAACCCTGCTTTCTAACGGTGAATCCACCGCTGCGGTTACCGAAGATAAAGATGACGAATACTGCGTTTCCCAGGTGTTTATTGCAATTGAAGTCGATAGACTGATTGACGGCAAAACCAAAGACGAAAAACTTAACCGTATTATGGATTACGTTCGCACCGCAGAGCGTGCAGACCCAGAAGTGGCTGTACGTTTACCGGGCCACGAATTTACCCAAATTCTGGCGGATAACAAAGCAAATGGTATTCCGGTAGATGACACCGTATGGGCTAAATTACAGTCGCTATAATTTAGGACAGAGGCGGAGCCTCTGAGGAATGCGTAAACCCCACATGGCTCGTATGGGGGACAACGTTTGTGCTTGTGTATTAGATTTGTCGATAATTAAAACCTTTGCCTCTGGCTTTGGTTGGTACTCTCTTTCAAGCGTATTAGTTTATGATGCCTGAGGACCAATGTACGGCAGCATTGCATTTTTTAACGAACTGTCTCGTGAAATTTTCTGTTTATTTGCCATCCCATTTTTTATGCGCTACTTTCCATCGACCGCTGTTGGACTCGGTGGCGCAACCGCATTAGATGCAACGTTGCCGATTATCCAAAAGTCAGGTAGTATTCAAGTTGTGCCATTAGCCATCAGCTTTGGCTTTATCATCAACTTAGTCGTGCCAATTTTATTAGCATTTTTTATTGGATTAACATAACAAATACGCTCAAGCGATCTGTTTTTGTGGAAATTTTACAAAAACAGACTGCTTATTGAATCTTACGCTAACGTAATTAGATCATAAAACCCTAACTAACCTAACTGATACTCTTCGCTATAGCCATTAATCACACAGCTCACAATACCTCAAATCTAGCCCGAACAAACATTATTTACATAAAAAGCAAAAAACATTTGCAAATCTTACAATTTTCAATTTAAAATAAACGATAATGATTTTCATTAACTTAAGATGCAAGTAAAAATAGAGATATGAAAAGAAGTTTTTATCATTTTTTTATCATCTTGGCTGTAAGTCTGATCCATCTAGGAGTAGCATATTCAATCTCACGATTTTCCTGGGACAAAAATCTTGCTCTCTTTGGAGGACTAAAAAATTTACACATGATAGAAGTTAATTTAGGTGTTGAAGAGTCCCTTACGGTAAATACACCCTTAAAACCTAAAATAGCAGAACCACCTGAAGAATTTTTAAATACTACAGTAAAAGATGTAACTCAGTCAAACTTAGCCCCCAAATTAGCAGTTCCTAAAAAAAAGCCTCCCTCAAAGGAAGTAAAAAAAGCGCCTGAAAAGATCATGAAAAAACATGAGACAAAGAAAGATGTTTCTCCAACAAACAAAAGCAGTCGTACTCAGCAGCCGATCCAACAAGGAAATCCAAATGGTATAAATGGAAGCAAATCAACCTATGGAAATGCCAAAGTCGATGCCTCCCTTGGTGCTGGTTATGGCAATGCAATGCGAGGGCGTTGCTCTGATATTTCAGATGAATCTGATGATGTCGGTAGTGTGAAATTGAAAGTTACTATTGGAGCAAACGGCAAAGCAATCAATGTTGAAATTTTATCTTCTTCAGGCATCAAACGCCTAGATAACCAAGCTAGCAGAATGGCAACAGGACATACGTATCAACCGGCAAAAATTAATGGGAATACTATTGTAGGCAGTGTAACTTTCAATATTCATTTTAAATGTGGTGCAGCAGCCTAAATTATTTGAGGAAATTAATTTATGAATTTAACAGAACTTATCAAACAACAAGATATTGTACTCTCGGTATCTTTCTTCATATTAGTTTTTATGAGTATTTTATCTTGGAGTATTATTTTAATAAGATTAATTAAAATAATCGGAGTAAAGAAAAACAATCAGGTAACATTTAATCTTATTAAATCTGATGAAAATATGAATCAAGCAAAGAAATACACTCAAAATAAGCGGTCTGATATTTCTGAAATTTTGCAAACCACTTTTAAACAATGCGAACTTTATCAATTAAATGGGAAATATAATTTATCTCATCAACTTCCTTTTAAAGATTTTTTAACCTTACATTTACGAAATGCAATAACACAGTCCCTTCGTAAATATGATGGTGGTTTAGTTGCACTTGCTTCTATTGGTGCGGTTGCACCGTTCATTGGGTTATTTGGAACGGTCTGGGGAATTTTTAATGCACTTATGGACATCAGTCAGCAAGGACAAGTCAGTATCGCAACTGTATCTGCACCTATAGGAGAAGCATTAGTTGCAACAGCAATGGGACTATTTGTCGCAATTCCGGCAGTACTTGCTTATAACTTAATTGCTCGCCTTAACCGTAATCTTTCTCAAGATTTAGATCATTACGCAAACGAGTTATTTATCTATTTATTACATCACTATGGAGAAAATAAATAATGGCATTTGGAAGTTTTGATAAAAATGAAAATTCGGTAATGTCAGAAATTAATGTTACGCCATTAGTTGATGTAATGTTGGTGTTATTAATTGTTTTTATGATCACAATGCCAATATTAACCCAATCTATTCCACTTGAATTACCAACCTCCAGTATTGAGAAAAAAGATGAGCCAAAAGATATCTTCAGAGTGGCGATTAATCCTACGGGCATTTATTTAGGCGAGAAGCTAGTGAATGAAGAAGAATTAAAACAATCTTTTCTGACAAAATTTCAGGAAAATAAAAATACCGTTATTGCTATTTCTGCGGATATTTCCGTGGAATATCAACATATCGTGAAAGTCCTTGAATTAGCTCAAAACGTCGGGCTAACGAAAATAGGCTTTGTGACTCAACCTAGTAAATAAAAGCAGAAATTTTATATTGGAGGCAATATGCATTTTAAACTTAATCCCTATGCGTTAGCGTTTACTTCGCTGTTTCTTGTCGCTTGTTCTGGCGGAAAAGGAGGTTTTGATTTAGAAGATGTTCGGCCAAATCAAACTGCAAAAGCAGAAAAAGCAACAACCTCTTATCAAGATGAGGAAACGAAGAAAAAGACAAAGGAAGAATTAGATAAGTTGATGGAGCCTACTTTGGGAGTTGAGGCAAAGATACCTCGCCGGAATAGAGCTTTATTTGATAAAGAAGGAAATCGAAAAGCAACACCTGATACAACTGATGAATTATCTGAAGCACAAATTATGGCGATTTGGAATGAAAATATAGATGAAATTCCTCACTTGAAAGAGTTAAACGATAAAACAACGAGTGGTTTAATTTATCACTCTCACGATGGTAAACAGGAGGACAAAAAACGAAATTTACAATATGTGCGTTCAGGCTATGTTTTCGATGAATCTTATAGTGAAATAGTAAAAAATAAGAATGGTGTACCCTATATTTTTAAAAATGGGATCGATGGTTACATTTACTATTTAGGGACAAGCCCGTCAAAAGAACTCCCTAAAGGAAATAAAGTTACCTATAAAGGTACTTGGGATTTCACCAGCGATGTTAAAACAAGCTACGAGTTAAGTGGATTTAGTGATGCTGGTAATGGTAAAAATGTTGCAGCTACATCTATTTCGGATAATGTCAATCGAGATCATAAAGTTGGTGAAAAACTAGGTGATAATGAAGTTAAAGGGGTAGCTCATTCTAGTGAATTTGCAGTAGATTTTGATAACAAAAAATTGACAGGTAGTTTATATCGTAATGGTTATATCAACAGAAATAAAGCGCAAGAAGTAACGAAACGCTATAGCATTGAAGCTGATATAACAGGCAACCGTTTTAGAGGAAAAGCCAAAGCAGAAAAAGCAGGTGATCCGATCTTTACTGATTCAAATTATCTTGAAGGGGGATTCTATGGTCCTAAAGCTGAAGAAATGGCAGGGAAATTTTTCACAAATAATAAATCTCTCTTTGCAGTATTTGCAGCTAAAAGTGAAAACGGCGAGACGACCACAGAACGAATCATTGATGCAACTAAAATTGATTTAACCCAATTTAATGCTAAAGAACTCAACAATTTTGGTGATGCCTCTGTTTTAATTATTGATGGACAAAAAATAGATCTAGCAGGTGTCAATTTTAAAAATAGTAAAACGGTTGAAATCAACGGCAAAACAATGGTAGCCGTAGCTTGCTGTAGTAATCTGGAATATATGAAATTTGGTCAATTGTGGCAAAAAGAGGGCAAACAACAAGTTAAAGATAATAGTTTATTCCTACAAGGTGAACGTACTGCAACGGATAAAATGCCCGCAGGAGGTAACTATAAGTATGTTGGAACTTGGGATGCACTCGTATCTAAAGGGACGAACTGGATAGCGGAAGCAGATAATAATCGAGAATCGGGCTATCGCACTGAATTTGATGTTAATTTTAGTGATAAAAAAGTAAACGGTAAGTTATTTGATAAAGGCGGTGTAAATCCTGTATTTACCGTAGATGCGACAATTAATGGTAATGGCTTTATCGGCAGTGCGAAAACCTCTGATAGTGGCTTTGCTTTAGATGCAGGCTCTAGCCAACACGGAAATGCGGTATTTAGTGATATAAAAGTCAATGGTGGCTTCTATGGTCCAACCGCTGGAGAACTTGGCGGACAATTCCATCATAAATCAGACAATGGCAGTGTTGGCGCTGTCTTTGGTGCAAAACGACAAATAGAAAAATAATAAGGAATTTGCTATGAAAAATAAATTAAATCTGATTAGCCTTGCTCTTCTTAGCCTATTTGCCGTACAAAGCTATGCAGAACAAGCGGTACAATTAAATGATGTTTATGTCACAGGTACCAAAAAGAAAGCACATAAAAAAGAGAACGAAGTCACAGGCTTAGGGAAAGTAGTTAAAACACCAGATACTCTTAGTAAGGAGCAAGTGTTAGGAATACGAGATCTGACTCGTTACGACCCCGGTATTTCTGTCGTAGAACAAGGGAGAGGTGCAACGACAGGCTACTCAATTCGCGGGGTAGATCGTAATCGTGTGGGCTTGGCATTAGACGGTTTGCCACAGATTCAATCCTATGTAAGCCAATATTCACGTTCCTCAAGCGGTGCCATTAATGAAATAGAATACGAAAATCTGCGTTCGATCCAAATTAGTAAAGGGGCTAGTTCTTCTGAGTTTGGTAGTGGCTCACTAGGCGGTTCGGTGCAATTCCGTACCAAAGAGGTAAGCGACATTATTAAGCCAGGGCAATCTTGGGGATTAGATACCAAAAGTGCCTACAGTAGCAAAAATCAACAATGGTTAAACTCACTTGCTTTTGCGGGTACTCACAATGGCTTTGATGCTCTTGTGATTTACACTCACCGTGATGGTAAGGAAACGAAAGCTCATAAAGATGCAGAGAGTCGTTCTCAGAATATCACCCGAGTAGGAGTGGAAACCAACGAGCTTGATACCTCAAATAGATATACTGCGACGACGAATAATCAACATACTTATGGCTGGTTTTTGATTAAAGATGAATGTCCAACGTTAGATTGTACGCCGAAACAGATGGCTAGGGTGACAAAAGATACGCCATCTTTCCGTTCTTACCCTGAATATACTCCTGAGGAAAAACAGGCTTATGAGAACCAAAAACATATTACAGAGCGTCTAAATGCTCAGGATTACACTGGTGAATATAGAGCTTTACCTGATCCGCTTAAATATAAATCTGATTCTTGGCTGGTTAAATTGGGATACACATTCTCTCCGAAACATTATGTCGCTGGTACTTATGAACATAGCAAACAGCGTTACGACACCCGAGATATGACCTATACCGCTTATTGGCAACCATCGGATTTACTTAGAACTGGTAGAAATTGGTATCCAATGAATAATGCTAAAGGATTATATCGTGATAATGCTTTAGATGGTGTTGCTATTGACTACTTTACGGAAGATGGTGTGAAATCCTCAAAAGGTTTACGTTGGGCAAAAGCTCGTTTTATTGACGAGTGGCACACTCGTGATCGCTTAGGTGCTTTATATCGTTATACTAATCAAGATGGAAATCGTCTGATTGATAGACTATCCTTGAGTTTCGATCAGCAAAAAATTAATTTATCTACCCGCTTGAGAGAAAACAACTGTTCGGAATATCCAACCATAGATAAGAATTGCCGTGCAACTCTTGATAAACTTTGGTCTTCTACTAAAAATGAGCAAAGTTCTTATGAAGAAAAACACGACACTATTCAGCTCTCGTTAGATAAAACCGTACAAACGGGATTGGGTAAACATCAATTAAATATGTTATTAGGTTCAGACCGTTTCAATTCCACCTTAAAACGCCACGAAATTTTGAGTGAATTTTCTGTAGGGAGTTGGGGGCTTGTTAGAGACATTGGCTATCGAAATGGATCTTACAATAATCCTTATGTGTATGAGCTAAAAGATCAGGCAATTTATAGTAAAAATGAATGTGATTATAGTGGCACTATTGCAGGTAGGGCTGATTGTGCTACAAGTAAAATCAAAGGGCATAATCACTACATCGCTCTGAGAGATAATTTTGCCATAACCAAGTATTTGGATATTGGTTTGGGTTACCGTTTCGATAAGCATAAATTCCGTAGCACTCATCGCTGGGCAAATCAAGGCGATTATAAAAACAGTGCGTGGAATATTGGCATAGTCGCAAAACCAACGTCATTCCTATCGCTCTCTTATCGAGCATCATCTGGCTTTAGAGTGCCAAGTTTCCAAGAGCTATTTGGCTTACGTTATGATGGTGCAATGAAAGGCTCCAGCGATGCTTACCAAAAAACAGAGAAGTTATCTCCTGAAAAATCCTTAAACCAAGAGGTTGCTGCGACTTTCAAAGGTGATTTTGGTGTCGTTGAAGTCAGTTATTTCAAAAATGACTATAAGCAGTTAATTGCTCCAGCAGAAAGAATGCATCAAACTCAATCAATGATTAACTATTTTAATGTGCAAGATATTAAATTGGACGGCATTAATCTTATTGGTAAGCTAGATTGGAATGGGGTATTTGATAAAATTCCTGAGGGCATTTACACAACATTGGCTTATAGCAAAATGCGAGTAAAAGAGGTGAAAAACTATCAAGGGTATATGAATATTCGTTCTCCATTGTTAGATACCATTCAGCCTGCTCGCTATGTTGTAGGAGTGGGGTACGATCAGCCAGATGAAAAATGGGGCGTGAATCTAACAATGACACACTCCAGTGGAAAAAATCCAGATGAGTTAAGAGGTAATGAACAAGTCGGTTTTGCCAATTATGAGCGAACTGCCACGAAGAAAAGAACACGTTCTTGGCATACCTTTGACTTAACGGGATATATCACCCCTTGGAAACATACAACGGTACGAGCTGGTGTATATAATCTGATGAATTACCGTTACACCACTTGGGAATCCGTACGTCAATCTTCGCTTAACGCTATTCACCAGCACACTAATGTGAAAGATTACGCAAGATATGCGGCTCCGGGTAGAAATTATGTTGTTTCATTCGAAATGAAATTCTAATTTAGAGTACCTTAGTTTCTAAAAGGCATAGTAGACAAAAGTGTTGTAAAAAGTGAGCTAGAGCCTTATGGCACAAGGCTTTAAGCCCGCTTTTTGAAATATGCACAAAAAACTGTCCTTTTTGCTTTAAGAGCAATATCTAAAAGCATGGAAAGAAAAATAATATTCAGAGATACCTTTGTTCGCCCTGCAATAAAACCTTTTCTTCCACAAAGAAATTAAATCCAATAAATATTTGAATTGATTACACAATAGGAAAACAAACCTATAAACAATTAGCTGAAAAATGTCAATTTTCAATCAGAACTATTCAATGTTATATTAAAAAATCCCCTAAAGCTGAATTTATTCTTTTACAACAAACCTATCTAAAAAGTCGTTTATCACCGTGTCATCAAAACAGAAAAAGACCTCTATTATAAACTCGCATTGAACATACTTCGTGAAAAAGGCTAAGCATTACCCAAATCAATGGATGTCTGTAAAAGAGATAATGTTTAAGGCATTTGAAATTGAAGGGAGAATTGCACATAAATCTCAACATCATTCGATTGCGACTGGCTTTTCACATGCATTAAGACGGTTGCAAGGGAAAGGAATTGTTGAGTGGCAGAAATTGCAAGAAAAACCGTTAGTTAAGGTAATTCAGTGGCGCTTAAAAGAGATTGTTGCGTAGAGCATAGCCACTATTTTTCGGTTTTTAATCGCCATAAAGCCTCTTTATGTGCTTTATCTGATTGTCGTTCTACAATACCTTTCTTGAGTAGCCTATCCATTGCAGCATGAACATTCTTGACATAAGTCCGATTTACTGGGGTATTCGGTTGATTATTTGCAATTAGGATTTCTTTTGTAATGTCGCCAATAACGATTTAGCTCTGTTTTTAGAGTTAAGAGCATCAAAAATTTTACTGCGGTTAAGATTGCATTTTGGGTTTTGTGCAATTGCTACATAATACTGCAATTTTTTGCAAGATCTGACCGCTTGTAATGAAAAATGAAATAATTTCTTCGATTTGGCAGAATCAAAAACGGAGTTCAGTATAAAAAATGAGCAAGAAATTTATCCCCCAAATCTCCGACCCACGTTTTGCAGAGTTGGTCGGCAACACTTTTGAAATCGAAGAACTTTTTGATAAAGCCATCTGGGCAGAAAGCCCAGCTTGGAGCAAGGCTCAACAGGCACTCTATTTCAGCGATGTGAAAGGCTGCACGATGTACCGCTGGACAGCCGAAACCGGCACGCAAATTTTCCGCCAGCCGTCGCACTTTTCCAACGGCAATGCCTTTGATGCCAACGACAACCTGATTACCTGCGAGCACGGTAACCGGCTTAACTCGCCGAATGATGTGGTGGTCAAATCGGACGGCACAATCTGGTTTACCGATCCGCCGTACGGCATTTTGTCCGACAACGAAGGCAAACCATTTCGTCCTACAAGCGGTTATTTTTTCGAAATTTTTTACAAAAACGGACGAACTTCGTCCTCATAATTATGGGAAATAAAATGAACTATACTCTTGGCATTGACTGCGGTGGCACTTTTATTAAAGCCGCACTTTTTGATAATCAAGGCAATATTAAGGCGTTACATTGAGAAAATGTATCGGTAATCAGCGAAACCGCAGGCTATGCTGAGCGTGATATGCAACAACTCTGGCAGGTGTGTGCCGAGGTAGTACGTCAAACCATTGCAAAAAGCGGGGTAAATCCGAACGCTATCAAAGGGGTCGGCATTTCGGCACAGGGTAAAGGCGCATTTTTACTTGATCAGCAAAACCAACCGCTTGGCAGAGCGATTTTATCTTCCGATCAACGTTCGCTTTCAATTGTGAAACAGTGGCAGGCGGACGGTATTCCGGAACAACTTTATCCGATTACCCGCCAGACGTTATGGACCGGACACCCTGTTTCGATTTTGCGTTGGGTACAAGACAACGAGCCGGAACGCTATGCGCAAATCGGCTCGGTGCTGATATCGCACGACTATTTACGATTCTGTCTAACCGGCGAATTATTTGCCGAAGAAACCAATATTTCCGAAAGCAATCTCTACAATATGGCAACCGGCGAATACGACCAGACGCTTGCCGATTTACTCGGTTTGCAAAATATTTTAGAAAAGCTACCGCCTGTGATTAAGCCGAATCAAATTGCCGGCTATGTTACCGAAGCGGCAGCCGAACTAACCGGCTTAGCGGCGGGAACGCCGGTGGTCGGTGGTTTATTTGATGTGGTTTCAACTGCACGTTGTGCTGACTTAGATGACGAAAGCAAACTGAGTGCGGTATTAGGCACGTGGTCGGTTGTCAGCGGTATCACTGATAATATCGACTTGACTCAAACCTTACCGTTTGTCTATGGTCGTTATACGGATGAAGGCAAATTTATCATTCATGAAGCCAGCCCGACTTCCGCCGGAAATTTGGAATGGTTTGTGAAACAATGGAAATTGGATTATGCGGAAATTAATCAACAAGTAGCGAGTTTACCGCCGGCAGCCAGTTCCGTGTTATTTGTGCCGTTTTTATACGGCTCGAATGCCGGCTTAGTTATGCAAGCGGGCTTCTACGGCTTGCAAGCGCATCATAGCCAAGCGCATTTATTACAGGCGATTTATGAAGGCGTGCTGTTTAGCCTTATGCACCACCTCAACCGTATGAAGCAACGTTTCCCGAATGCAAACGTATTACGTGTGACCGGCGGACCGACCAAATCTCCGATTTGGCTACAAATGCTTGCCGATTTAACCGGTATGCAATTGGAAATTCCGCAAGTGGAAGAAACCGGCTGTTTAGGCGCGGCATTAATGGCAATGCAAGGTACCGGCGCAGAGATTTCACAAGTACAAGTATTGAAAATAGAAATGTTAAAAGTACAACCGAATCCGGCAAATTTTGCCGCTTACCAACAAAAATATCAGCGTTATCAACAACTCACCGAAGCGTTAAAAGCGATGCTTTAAGCGTAAAAAAAGCGGTCGGAATCTGCAAATTTTTTACAAATTTCGACCGCTTGTCATTTCAAATTGTTCGTTATAACTGCTCAACAAAACTTGGCAGCCATTCTTCTGCGGTGCCGTCGTGGTCAAAATTGTTTGCCACATCAATGCGAACCGATTCACATACCAGCTTCGCACCTTTGGCGGTCAAGCTGTTTTCAACGATATCCACCGAATGGCAGAATGTGTCGTAATCGGTACTGCCTAAACCGACCACACCGAATTTCATACCGCTGAGATCTAAATCGCTTGCCGTCAGTTCGTCAAATAACGGTTTGATGTTATCCGGCAATTCGCCTGCGCCATGGGTTGAAGTCACCACAATTAAATGCGCTTGCTGCTGAATATCCGCCAAGGTTGCTTGGTTGAATAATTCCACTTCAAAATCTTGCGCTTTTAAACAGCTTTCGAGGTGATCGGCAACGTATTCCGCACCGCCTAATGTACTACCTGTAATAATGCAAATTGATTTAGTCATAATGTTCTCGAGTAAGAATGAAAATTAAGCCATTGTAACCAATATTGAATGGAGAGCAAGCGGTCATTTTCTTGAAATTTTTTGCAAAATTTTGGCGAAAATCGACCGCTTGTTTCATGATTATTTACCGATACAGAATGAACTGAAGATATTGCCTAGCAGATCATCCGAGGTAAATTGACCGGTAATTTCGCTTAACGCATTTTGTACCATACGCAATTCTTCTGCGAGTAATTCGCCGGCGAAAAATTGGGTTAATTGGATATGACCGCGTTCTAAATGCTCTGCGGCGGTTTCCAACGCCTGTAAGTGACGGCGGCGAGCTAAGAAGCCGCCCTCGGTCGAGCTTTGATAACCCATTGATTTTTTAAGGTGCTCACGCAGTAAGTCCACGCCCACTTTGGTTTGTGCCGATAAACGAATCAAAGTAAAACCGTCCAACTCTTGTAAGCCTTCAGCCTCGCCGGATAAATCCACTTTGTTACGAATCACGGTAACCGGAATGTTTTGCGGTAATTTGGCTAAAAAGTCCGCCCATTCGGTCTTAAATGCTTCCGCCGTTTGTTCGGTGCTGTCGATCATCAATAATACGTGATCCGCCTGTTCGATCTCGTCCCACGCACGTTGGATCCCGATTTTCTCCACCTCATCGCTCGCTTCACGTAAACCGGCGGTATCAATAATATGCAGCGGCATACCGTCAATGTGAATATGCTCACGCAATACGTCACGGGTAGTACCGGCGATATTTGTTACAATCGCCGCTTCTCTGCCCGCTAAAGCGTTTAACAGGCTCGATTTACCGGCATTCGGGCGACCGGCAATCACCACTTTCATCCCTTCACGCAAAATCGCACCTTGTTTCGCTTCTTTGCGTACGCCGTTCAGTTGGCGAATAATATCGTTTAAATGCCCTTCGATTTTGCCGTCCGCTAAAAAGTCGATTTCTTCATCGGGGAAATCAATCGCCGCTTCCACATAAGTACGTAGATAAATAACCGAATCAACTAACTGATTAATTTTATTGGAAAATTCACCTTGTAGCGATTTTAATGCCGAACGTGCTGCCTGTTCGCTGGTCGCATCAATTAAATCGGCAATCGCTTCCGCTTGTGCAAGGTCGAGTTTATCGTTTAAAAACGCTTGCTCGGAAAACTCACCGGCACGGGCAATACGCACGCCTTTAACCGCTAAAATACGTTTCAGTAAAATATCTAAGATCACTTGACCGCCATGCCCTTGCAGCTCTAACACGTCTTCGCCGGTAAACGAATTCGGCGCTTTAAAGAACAATGCAATGCCTTGGTCTAACACCGTGCCGTCTTGATCTTTAAACGGCAAATAGTTGGCAAGGCGGGGTTTTAGCTCTTTGCCCAGCACTTCTTTTGCCACCTCTTGAGCCAATGGCCCCGAGATGCGTAAAATGCCCACACCCCCACGACCAATCGGGGTTGCCTGGGCGACAATCGTATCTTTCATTTGGTATCCTTTTCTATTAAAGAAGCGGTCGTTTTTGCAAAAAAATTTGCAAATCGGACCGCTTGTCGTTGCTTTATCATACCATAAAAACAAAAAAGCACCGTTGGCGAACAGTGCTTTTTTAGTTAAAACGCTCGTTTATTTTTTACGAGAGTGTAAGCCTTTTTTCTCAAGGTTACGGTAAATCAACCATTGTTGTGCAATCGTGATTAAGTTTGAAGTTAACCAGTAAAGCACTAAGCCTGATGGGAACCAGAGGAAGAATACCGTGAATAAAACCGGCATAAAAGTCATCACTTTTTGTTGTACCGGATCTGCCACTGGTGTCGGCGACATTTTTTGTAACAAGAACATCGAACCACCCATTAATAATGGAAGAATGTAGTACGGGTCTTGTGCCGATAAGTCTTGAATCCAACCGAAGAACGGTGCGTGACGAAGTTCTACCGCTTCCATAAACGTCCAATATAATGCGATGAAAATTGGCATTTGGATAAGAATCGGTAAACAGCCGCCCATCGGGTTTACTTTCTCATCTTTATAGAGCTTCATCATTTCTTGGCTCATACGTTGACGATCATCACCGAAACGCTCACGCATTTCTTGGATTTTCGGCTGTAACATACGCATTTTCGCCATAGAAGTGTATTGCGCTTTGGTTAACGGATAAAGAATCGTTTTAACCACAAGCGTTACACCGATAATCGCTAAGCCCCAGTTAGTCACGATGCTTTGAATGAAAGTGAGTAACGCAAATAACGGTTTTGCGATAAACCACGCCCAACCGTAATCTACGGTTAAATCAAGGTTTGCCGCAGTCGCTTCCATCTCTTTTTGGTCTTTCGGACCGGTCCATAATTGGCTGGTAATCGTCGCTTCGCTGTTTGGCGCCACTTCTGTTACCGGACCACGGTAGCCAATAGTCGCAATACCGTTGTTCGTACGAGAGTAAAGTGAGTTTTGTGCATCTTGATTCGGTACCCAAGCAGAAACGAAGTAGTGTTGTAATACTGCAACCCAACCGGCTTTCGTATCAATGTTTAAATTCGCTTTTGCCATTTCATCAAAACTATATTTTTTATAGTTGGTTTCCGATGAAGAATACGCACCGCCGGTATAAGTTGGCATAGTTAAACTGCCAGAACTTTCTACTAAAGTATGTTTTAACTGACCGTAAGGCTGAACTTCGATTGCTTGCGCAGATTGGTTTTTCACATTGAAGTTCACTGCAACATCATAGCTACCACGTTTTAACACGAAAGTTTTGGTGTAAAGCACACCGTCTTTTTCAAATGTCATTGGTACACTGATTTCATTTTGACCTTCAGCTAATACAAATGCGTCTTGCGCAACTTGGTATTGCGGACGACCTGTATTGGTATCAATACCGTTTTTACCCACTAAACCACTCTGAGCAACATAAGTTGTTGCACCGGTTTGTAATAATTTAAATGGTGTTTCAGAATTTAATTCCGCATTATGCGCTAATAAATCCGAAGCAATCACATCGCCACCTAAAGTGTCGATGGTTAAACGTAATACATCACTTTGGATAGTGATGGTTTTACCTTGGGTTGCATTCTCCGCAATAACGGTATTTGCGTTAGATGCAGCAGGCACATCGCCTGATTGTGATGCAACTTGAGCTTGTTGTTGTGCTTGTTTTTGCGCCTGAATTTCAGGGTTAAAATCTTGTTGCCACTGAGTGAACACAAGGAAAGACACCAATAACAGCCCCAGTACCAGTAAACTACGATTTGAATTCATGTTGAGTTTCTCTTGGGTTAAGGACAGATAAAAAGAAAGGCATTTTATAATAGGTTGGCACTAGATCCAACCGCCTTTTGCGAATAGCGGTCGGATTTAGCAAGAATTTTGCAAAAAGTTGATCAAAGTCGACCGCTTATGATGAGTGAGCAAACTGTTCCCATACCCAATCGCTAAACGCACGTAATCTTGCGCTTTGTTTGCGTTCGTGCGTCAGCAAATAAGCCGGCAAACTCGGGCGTGGATAATCAGCTAAAATTTCTACCAGTTCTCCAGTATCCAGCCAAGTTTGTACCAAAGCACGCAACGGTTGCCCGATACCTAAACCGGCTTTTAACATCGCGACAATCCCGTTCGCCCCATTTGCCGAATAGTGAAATTGATTTATTTCCATTTGTGGAAAACATAACGGCCGCGTGCCGTTTATATCGGAAAAATACCCGATTAAGCGATGATTTTCCAATTCACTCGGTGTTTGCGGTATGCCGTATTCGGTTAGATAGGCCGGCGAAGCGCAAGTGACAAAGTCAAAATTAGCAAATTTTCGTCCAATTAATGTTTGATCATGAACTTCACCAATCCGAATCACACAATCCACCCCGTCTTGAGCAATATTCACCGCCCGATCGCTAATGCCTAATGTCAGCTTAATTTGCGGATAACGCTGATAAAAATCAGGTAATTTGGGAATAAAAAGTTGCTCGGCAAACAGCATCGGCATATCCACCCGTAAGTGTCCTTTTACAACACGATGTTTATCGTGCATCTGTTGTTCCAATTCATCAAATTCCGCCAATAATCTGACCGCTTGCAAATAATACGCCTGCCCTTCGGCGGTCGGCATCACGGTTCTGGTGGAGCGATGTAGCAATTTCACTGCATAATGCTGTTCTAAATCGCTGATCCATTTACTTAATGTAGAACGAGGAATCCCAAGTTGTTCGGCGGATTTATGGAAAGAAAGGCTTTCAACCACTCGTACAAAAGCCTGCATTGCTTGAATATGATTCATTTGATTATTCCATTTTATGGATAGTATTGCCATATTTTACCTATTGATAAGGTAATTTGTACAAATATAATGCTCTCTTTTTTTATCAACTGAGAACATTATGCAAATCATTTTAATTTTAGCGACCATTCTTGCCGGTGCCGGGTTGTCGGTGGAAGCCGGTTTACTTGGGCCGTTAGGGCAACAAGTCGGCAAACTTTGGGCAACTTTGAGTATTTTCGGTGTCGGAGCCTGTTTAACCTTTTTACTGATGCTATTTTTCTCACCACGCAATACGCCATCTTATTTTTCACTACCCGGTTGGCAACTGACCGGCGGTATCCTAGGACCAGTTTATGTGGTGATCTTAACTCTCGCGACACCAGTCATCGGTGTGGCAATGACGATGATTGGTGTCTTGGTCGGACAAATTTTTCAAAGTTTATTAAATGACCATTTTGCGCTGTTCGGATCACAACATCATAAGATCAATAAACACCGTTTAATTGCGCTCGGTTTTATCGTATTGGCGTTGGGCTTTATTATTTGGGGAGAGATGTAATGATTTTCATCATGTTATGTTTAGCCTTACTCGGTGGTGTTGCATTAGCCATTCAAGCGAGCGTAAACGGCAAATTAGGCGCACAGGTAGGTGTATTTAAAAGTGCGTTTTTGACTTTCTCGGTCGGGGCATTAGTCACCGGTTTATTGGTATTTTTCTTCGAGCCAAAGCACGAATTAACCCTATTTGACGTGCCAAAATGGCAGCTCATGGGCGCATTGCTTGGCGTACCTTATATCGTGATTATGGTACTTGCAGTGGGAAAAATCGGCACGGCGGTAGCAACAGTCGCCGTGATTTTCGGGCAATTAGCAATGAGCTTACTGATTGATACCTTCGGTTGGTTTCATAATGAAGCGATTGCGTTTTCAATCCCTCGCTTATTAGCGGTAATTTGTTTAGGTATTGCACTCTATTTTATCTACCAAAGCAACCGCCAAACGGCTGAATAAATGCCTAAATGAACAAGCAGTCAAATTTTCCGGATTTTTTGCAAAATTTTCGGAGAATTTGACCGCTTGTCGTTGATAAGAAACTAACGTTTATCTAAGGTTTTAGTCGAAAGACGAGCCACCGCACATAGATTACCTTGTTCGTCTTTAATCTCGATATTCCACACCTGCACTTCACGTCCTAATTTAAGCGGATTCGCACGGGCAATTGCCTTTGTACCTGCTGGTACTGATTTTAAATGGCTGATATTCAGTTCCATTCCGACCGCAATTTGATGCGCTTCACACACCATTAACGCACCGGCATTGGCGGTGGTTTCCGCTAAAGCAGCCGACACGCCGCCATGCAATACACCGAACGGCTGTTGAGTACGCTCGTCCACCATAAGTTGTGCTTCAATCCAATCTTCACCGATTGCGGTAAATTCGATACCTAAATGCGCTACCGCCGATTTTTGGCTAAGTGCGTTTAATTGTTCACAAGTTGCAGTTTGCTTCCAAATAGTCATTATGTTTCCTTTATGAAAAATCTTTCCAAGTGCTCTTTATAGAAGAAAAAGTTTGTTAAATATCACTCTCTCCCCTTGCGGGAGAGAGACAGCGAAAAATTACGTTAGGTAATTTTTTGCAGAGAGAGGGGAAAATACGCCTAGTTTTTCCACGATTCCTCCTCTCCCTGATTTTTCTTCTGAACGAAGAAAAATCTATCCCTCTCCCACAAGGGGTGAGGGATATACGGAGGATTTAAAATCTACACCACCTCAAGCAACGCCTGAATCGGGTGTTTAACCGAATAATGCTCAAAACGTTTTACTTGCGAACGGCAGGAATAGCCGGTAGCGAGGCAACGCTCAAGCGGTTTATTTTTCAATTTAATTTGCCATGATTGCTGATAAATCGCTGTCGACATTTCAAGGTGTTTGGTTTCGTGTCCGAACGTGCCCGCCATACCGCAACAACCGACATTTTCATTTACCAACTGTTCACCGAAATGGGCAAAAATCGCTTGCCACTCTTTCGGTGCATTTGGCAATTCGGTCGCTTCGGTACAGTGTGCGAATAAATGCCAGCTCAAGCGGTCAGAATTCGGTGATTTTTTGCAATGCTCCAACTCACCGGCTTGAATCACATCTCGTAGCCATTCGTGAGCCAGTTGCACTTTGAAATCGCCACGCGCGGCTTTTAAGATATCACGATATTCGTCACGGTAAACTAAGGTCAGAGCAGGATCAACTGCCACCATCGGTAAGCCGAGTTGGGCGACACGATTGAGAAATTCCGCCTGATTGCGTGCAGTTTTAGCAAACTTGTTTAAAAAACCCTTAATATGTTGCGCCTTACCGCTCGGTTTAAACGGTAGCACCACTGGGCGGAAACCAAGTTTTTGCAGCAATCGAACAAAATCCGCCACTACTTTCGCATCATAGAACGAAGTGAACGGGTCTTGCACTACCAGCACGGTTTTGCAAAATTCCGCTGATTTTTGACCGCTTGCTTGTGTTTCCAAAGCCTCTAAGGTCACCCCCTGATAACCAATCTCGACCAACTGTTGCTGCAAGTTCGGCACGGAAAGCGCAGGTAAATAAGTCATGCCGATCGTTTTGTTCGCCACAGTTTCCGCTAATTTTGAACGACTGAAAAAGTTAAAAAACTTCGGGGCTTTCGCCATCATCGGCGCAACAAATTCAAGATTGGAAACCAGATAATCTTTTGCCGGACGCAAATAACGGCTATGGTACAGCTCATTAAATTGCGATCTAAACGTCGGCACGTCAATTTTGATCGGACATTGGCTGGCACAGGCTTTACATGCAAGGCAAGTATCCATTGCCGCTTTCACTTCGTGCGAAAAATCGTATTCTTTCTGTTTATTCAGCGTGTTGCGAATTTTTGCAACAAAATCGGTTAATTTGACCGCTTGTTTACGCGGTTTGAAGATCAAATCGTCCGGTGATACGTTTTGTTCGGCAAGCAATCTGAGCCATTCTCGAATCAAAGTCGCACGCCCTTTCGGCGAATAAAGGCGGTTACCCGATACTTTCATTGACGGACACATCGTACTATGTACATCAAAGTTAAAGCATAGCCCGTTGCCGTTACAGTTCATTGCGCCTTTAAATTCTTCACGCACTTGAATTGGAATTTGGCGATCAAAATCGGCACGCATTGATGAGTCGATCGGGTAAAGCGCCGCATTGCTGTTAAGCGGTGTACAAATTTTGCCCGGATTCAAGCGGTTTTGCGGGTCAAACAACTGTTTGATATAACGTAATTCTCGCCATAATGTTTCGCCAAAGAATTTCTCGCCATACACCGAACGCATACCTTTGCCGTGTTCTCCCCAAATCAAACCGCCATATTTTGCGGTAAGTTCAACCACTTGATCGGAAATCACTTTAAATTTTTGCACTTGTGTACGGTCGGTTAAATCTAATGCTGGGCGCACGTGTAGCACACCGGCATCCACATGACCGAACATACCGTATTCCAAACCGTGATCATCTAATAATTGGCGGAACTCAGCGATGTAATCGGCAAGATGCTCCGGCGGCACACAGGTGTCTTCCACAAACGCAATCGGCTTCGCCCAACCTTTGGCATTTCCCAATAGACCGACCGCTTTTTTACGCATTGCATAAATTTTTTCGATGGAGGCAATATCGTTGCAAATTTGATAGCCAATAATACCGCTGGTTGAATCTGCCAGTTTTTTATCTAACGCTTTAATGAGGTCTGCGACTTGTTGTTCTATTAGTGTCTGATCGCTGCCAGCATATTCCACAATATTAATACCGAGAATCGGGTTATTCGGATCTTCGGTTAATAAATCGGACACCGAATGCCAAATAATGTCCTGTTTAGCCAAGTTCAGCACTTTAGAATCGACTGTTTCAACCGACAGCGCATTGGCTTTCAGCATAAACGGCGCAGAACGCAATGCCGCATCAAATGAATTATATTTAATGTTTATTAAGGTGCGGAATTTCGGCAGCGGCAGTAAATTGAGCTTCGCCTCACAAATAAAAGCAAGTGACCCTTCCGAGCCGGTTAAAATGCGAGTCAGATTGAATTCGCTCTCGTCTGCGTTGAATACATTTTTTAAATCGTAACCGGTTAAAAAGCGATTGAGTTGCGGCAACTCGGCAAGAACGGTCGGACGTAACTCACGACAACGGCTAAAAATTTCACGGTGGAGCTGTTTACCGGTAGCAGTTAAGCCCAAGCGGCCGATTTCTGCAAAAAAATCGCAAGATTTAACCGCTTGTGTTTCCAACACTTCGCCGTTCATCAATACCGATTTAATCGCTAAAACATGATCGGAGGTTTTGCCGTATTGCAGTGAGCCTTGCCCGGAAGCATCGGTGTTAATCATACCGCCTAAGGTCGCGCGGTTACTGGTGGAGAGCTCCGGTGAGAAAAACAAACCATGCGGTTTTAGAAATTGGTTAAGCTGATCTTTAACCACACCGGCTTGCACTCGCACCCAACGTTCTTCTACATTTAATTCGAGGATTTGATTTAGATGGCGAGAGAGATCGACAATAATATTGTTATTCAACGATTGCCCGTTCGTACCCGTGCCACCGCCCCGAGGGGTAAATGTCAGATATTGGAAGTGAGGGCGTTGTGCCAGCTTAGTGAGAATAACCACATCCGAAACCGATTTAGGAAATAAAATCGCCTGCGGTAACTGTTGGTAAACGCTGTTATCGGTGGCTAAAGAAAGGCGATCCGCATAATGAGAAGCGATATCGCCACTAAAATGTTGCTGTTTGAGTTCTGCTAAAAACTGTATAACTGTTTTATTCAGTTCTGGCGTTGTCGACAATTGTGGAAGCATATTAATTATAGGTATAAATTCGAGGTAAAACGATATTAACAAGATTTGTGAATATTGAAAATGAAAGTGAAGAAAACAACTTGAATGATTGAAATTATTACACATAGCTTATTAAATCAACAGTTCTATACACTTTCTTACACTTTTAGGAGGGGTGGGTTATTGATTTTGTGAATTTGAACTCCGATAATAAATATATTCTTGCTCATTTGATTAGAGAACAAGAATATGTTGTATAGGGATATTGCAACTTTTTTTAGCAAAATCACAAATTTTTGTTGTACTTTTGCTCAGTATCCTAGAAAATTAACTATCTTTCTTCTCTAATGAGGCGGAAGCATATAAGTTAAGCTTTAGTACCAAGTGGTATTGAAGTTATTTATTTTTTTAATCGATGACAATCTAGAGGATCATCAAAATGAAAAAAACAGTAATTGCATTAGCAGTATCTGGCTTAGCATTAGCTTCAGTAGCTCAAGCAGCTCCACAGCAAAACACTGCATACGCAGGTGCTAAAGTAGGTTGGGCGTCATTCCACGAAGGCGTTCGTCAATTTAATGACAAATATTCAAACGATGCTCGTTATAACTCAGATACAACAGCTTACGGTATCAACCGTAACTCAGTAACTTACGGTGTATTCGGTGGTTACCAAATCTTAAACCAAAATAACTTTGGTTTAGCAGCTGAATTAGGTTACGATTACTACGGTCGTGTTCGTGGTAACGTTGGTGATTTCCGTGAATTCAAACATTCTGCTCACGGTTTAAACTTTGCGTTAAAACCAAGCTACGAAGTATTACCTAACTTAGACGTTTACGGTAAAGTAGGTGTTGCAGTTGTTCGTAACGACTACAAATTCTACGGTGCAGAAAACACTAACGAACCAACAGAGAAATTCCACAAATTAAAAGCATCTACAATCTTAGGTGCAGGTGTTGAATACGCAATTCTTCCTGAATTAGCAGCACGTATCGAATACCAATACTTAAACAAAGCGGGTAACTTCAATAAAGCATTAGTTCGTTCAGGCACACAAGATGTGGACTTCCAATATGCTCCTGATATCCACTCTGTAACAGCAGGTTTATCATACCGTTTCGGTCAAGGCGCTGTAGCACCAGTTGTTGAGCCAGAAGTTGTAACTAAAAACTTCGCATTCAGCTCAGACGTTTTATTTGATTTCGGTAAATCAAGCTTAAAACCAGCAGCAGCAACAGCTTTAGATGCAGCTAACACTGAAATCGCTAACTTAGGTTTAGCGACTCCAGCTATCCAAGTTAACGGTTATACAGACCGTATCGGTAAAGAAGCTTCAAACTTAAAACTTTCACAACGCCGTGCAGAAACTGTAGCTAACTACTTAGTTTCTAAAGGTCAAAACCCTGCTAACGTAACTGCTGTAGGTTACGGTGAAGCAAACCCTGTAACTGGCGCTACATGTGACGCTGTTAAAGGTCGTAAAGCATTAATCGCTTGCTTAGCACCTGACCGTCGTGTTGAAGTTCAAGTTCAAGGTTCTAAAAACGTAACTATGTAATTTAGCGCGTTCTTTGTAACTAAAGAATAAAAAAACGCCCGCAATAATGTGGGCGTTTTTTATTATCTAATCGTATCAACAAATCACAAATATTTATCACAAACCTTTGCTTATCTACAGGATATAGCGGTTTTATTGTATTTTTAGCTCATAATTTGATAAAATAGAATAGTAATAGCAGTTTTCTTTCTTACATAGCGCGCAAGAAAGTATCCAAAACTGGTATTCATTGTCCCCATGACGGGGGTATTTAATGGATGACGATAAAATTTAGAGGACATCAATATGAAAAAATCATTAGTTGCTTTAGCAGTATTATCAGCTGCAGCAGTAGCTCAAGCAGCACCACAAGCAAATACTTTCTATGCAGGTGCAAAAGCAGGCTGGGCATCATTCCACGATGGCATCGAACAATTAGATGCAGCTAAAGGTGGTAAATATGGTATCAACAGAAACTCTGTAACTTACGGTGTATTCGGTGGTTATCAAATCTTAAACCAAGATAAATTAGGTTTAGCCGCAGAAGTTGGCTATGACTATTTTGGTCGTGTACGCGGTACAGAAAAACCTAACGGCAAAGCGGACAAGAAAACTTTCCGTCACGCAGCTCACGGTGCAACAATCGCATTAAAACCAAGCTACGAAGTATTGCCTAATTTAGATATTTACGGTAAAGCGGGTATCGCATTAGTAAATAATACATATAAAACATTTAACGCAGCACAAGAGAAAGTAAAAACTCGTCGTTTCCAAAGCTCTTTAATTTTAGGTGCTGGTGTTGAATATGCAATTCTTCCGGAATTAGCAGCTCGCGTAGAATACCAATGGTTAAATAACGCTGGTAAAGCAAGCTACTCAACATTAAACCGTATGGGTGCAACTGATTATCGCCCAGATATCAGCTCTGTATCGGCAGGCTTATCATATCGTTTCGGTCAAGGTGCAGCGCCTGTTGCAGCTCCAGCAATCGAAACTAAAAACTTTGCATTCAGCTCTGATGTATTATTCGCATTCGGCAAATCAAACTTAAAACCAGCTGCAGCTCAAGCTTTAGATGCAATGCAAGCTGAAATCAATAACGCTGGTCTAGCAAATGCTGCGATCCAAGTTAATGGCTATACAGACCGTATCGGTAAAGAAGCTTCAAACTTAAAACTTTCACAACGCCGTGCAGAAACTGTAGCTAACTACATCGTTTCTAAAGGCGCTCCAGCAGCTAACGTAACAGCGGTAGGTTACGGTGAAGCAAATCCAGTAACTGGCGCAACATGTGATGCAGTTAAAGGTCGTAAAGCGTTAATCGCTTGTTTAGCACCAGACCGTCGTGTTGAAGTTCAAGTTCAAGGTTCTAAAGAAGTAACTATGTAATAGTTATTTTAGACTAAATAGCAAAAGCCACCTTCAGAGAAGGTGGCTTTTTTATTTATAGCTAGACAACGTCTAGCTATAAAAACCATACGCTATGCGTATGGAATCAAAGAGCTTAAGCGGCGAGCAGAATAAAAAATCCTCCTATAATGAATCAGGCTGGCAACCAAAATTCAACATATAGGAGGAGAAGTCATGGCAAGTAAATCCAATGACGATTCAAGTCTATCACACACAAAGTGGAACTGTAAGTATCATATTGTTTTTATCCCGAAATACAGGAGAAAGACAATTTATGGAAAGTTACGTATAGATATAGGCGGCATATTAAGGCAATTATGTAACTACAAAAATGTAGAAATCCTCGAAGCTCACGCGATGAAAGATCATATTCATATGCTAGTAAAAATACCGCCCAAATTAGCCGTATCAAGTTTTATGGGCTATCTGAAAGGAAAATCTTCACTGATGATATTTGAAAGGCATGCGAATTTGAAATATAAGTATGGGAACAGAAACTTTTGGGCGAAAGGATACTATGTCAGTACGGTAGGTTTAAATACAAAAGTTGTTGAAGAATATATCAGGAATCAAGAGAAGGAGGATATGGTTTCGGATAGTTTATCGAAGAAAGAATATATAGACCCCTTTAAGGGGTAAGCTATAGTGTCATTGTGCTGTTGTCAGTCTTTCACATGCCCCTTGAGGGGCTTGTGAAGTCCTAGGCCCTTATAGGGGAGCCTAAAAACCGCCCGTTTTACGGGCGGATTGTTATTAGTAGATAACAAGTTTACTATAGAGATTGAAGAATATAACCAAGTAATACATAAAATCCAATAAAGGCAACCATTAATAGACCTCTAGCTAATACTTTCTGTGACTGATGCAACTTATATAAAATTAATGTAATTGCAAATAAAACAAGCGGATAGATCCAAAATGCTGTGGAAAACCAATTAATCTGTGCTGGACTTAACGCTAAACTGGAAAATCTTGGTGAAACCAATAATGCAAGTGGCCATAATGCACAAGGCAAGCAAAAGAATGCCAATGCCCAATTAAATTTAGATGATGATTTTTGCATATTATCCTCTTGGGTGAAATCGTTGATGTAGTGATTTTAAACGTGCTTTAGCAATATGAGTATAAATTTGAGTAGTAGAAAGATCACTATGCCCCAGAAGCATTTGTACCACTCTTAAATCAGCACCATGATTGACTAAATGCGTTGCAAAAGCATGGCGCAATACGTGTGGAGACAATTTCTCACTATCAATACCAGCTAAAACAGCATAATGTTTGATTCTATGCCAGAATGTCTGACGAGTCATTTGTAATCCTCTACGGCTTGGAAATACAACATCTGATTGTATATTATTCAATAATATTGCACGCCCATATTGAAAAAATTCTTGA
Source organism: Actinobacillus suis ATCC 33415 (assembly GCF_000739435.1). Taxonomy (NCBI): domain Bacteria; kingdom Pseudomonadati; phylum Pseudomonadota; class Gammaproteobacteria; order Pasteurellales; family Pasteurellaceae; genus Actinobacillus; species Actinobacillus suis. The sequence continues at coordinate 2,195,555 of NZ_CP009159.1, read as the reverse complement.
ATCCAATAACTTGCTTCTTCGCCGATTGGAACTAATCTTTCTTTATCACCCTTACCTACAATACGCACAACACCTTGCCGTAAATTCAAGTTATCTGTCGTAAGAGAAACGAGCTCGGTAACACGTAATCCTGTTGCATAAAGTAATTCTAACATTGCTTTATCCCGTAATTCGATAGGATCTAATGGATTAGGACAATCCAATAAATCCATTACTTGCTCTTCACTTAAAGATTTAGGTAAATTCGTCGGCTTACGTGGAGAAGTTAAAGTTAGGGTAGGATCATCTTGTCGATAATTCTCTATATATAAAAAGCGAAAAAACTTACGTAGACAACTTAACATTCGAGCTGAACTTGTTGCCTTATAGCCCTGCTCTAGTCTTTCACCAAGAAAAGACTGTAAATCAAAATGATCTAAAGTAAGAAATGCTTTGGGCGTAGGTAACCATTCAGAAAAACGTTCTAAATCTAAACGATATGAAGCTGAGGTATTTTCAGATAACCCATGTTCTTGCCATAAGGTATCTAGAAATTGTTCAATAATAGGATCTAAACTCTTCATAAAGCTACTTTTGTTTCGGAATATTTTATTATTTTAACAGAAAATATAACTTCAAAAAAAAGTATAAATATGCAAAAAGCCGATTAGTATAAACTAATCGGCTTCTTAAATATGGCAGGGGCGGAGAGGCTCGAACTCCCAACACCCGGTTTTGGAGACCGGTGCTCTACCAATTGAACTACGCCCCTATTGATATCATATATAGATAAAGCGAGTAACTAACTCGCTTTTAGATAAGTGGCGGAACGGACGGGACTCGAACCCGCGACCCCCTGCGTGACAGGCAGGTATTCTAACCAGCTGAACTACCGCTCCGCAAATTTAGTAGATTAACAGTGCCCTACTCTCACATGGGGAAGCCCCACACTACCATCGGCGTTACCGCGTTTTACTTCTGAGTTCGGAATGGAGTCAGGTAGAGCCACGGCACTATGGCTGTTAATCAAATTCTGTACTTATTAACTTAACTCACTTAGTTAAAATAAGCTAAGGTAATAAAACCCGACGATGCTCTACTCTCACATGGGGAAGCCCCACACTACCATCGACGTAACGGCTTTTCACTTCTGAGTTCGGAATGGATTCAGGTGGGACAACCGCACTATTGTCGTCGGGAAATTCGGTTTAAATTCGAAACAAGCTGCTACTGAGTGTAGTGCTCAAAAACACTTGAGCGTTGTATAGTTAAGCCTCTCGGGCAATTAGTATCTGTTAGCTCAATGGCTCACACCACTTACACACCAGACCTATCTACGTCGTAGTCTCCAACAACCCTTACCGACTTATAGTCGGGGAGAACTCATCTTGAGGCAAGTTTCGTGCTTAGATGCTTTCAGCACTTATCTCTTCCGCATGTAGCTACCCAGCAATGCCTCTGGCGAGACAACTGGAACACCAGTGATGCGTCCACTCCGGTCCTCTCGTACTAGGAGCAGCCCCTCTCAATTCTCCAACGCCCACGGCAGATAGGGACCGAACTGTCTCACGACGTTCTAAACCCAGCTCGCGTACCACTTTAAATGGCGAACAGCCATACCCTTGGGACCTACTTCAGCCCCAGGATGTGATGAGCCGACATCGAGGTGCCAAACACCGCCGTCGATATGAACTCTTGGGCGGTATCAGCCTGTTATCCCCGGAGTACCTTTTATCCGTTGAGCGATGGCCCTTCCATTCAGAACCACCGGATCACTATGACCTGCTTTCGCACCTGCTTGACTTGTCTGTCTCGCAGTTAAGCTTGCTTATACCATTGCACTAACCTCACGATGTCCGACCGTGATTAGCAAACCTTCGTGCTCCTCCGTTACTCTTTGGGAGGAGACCGCCCCAGTCAAACTACCCACCAGACACTGTCCGAGACCGCGTTCCGCAATCTTCGTTAGAACATCAAACGTTAAAGGGTGGTATTTCAAGGACGCCTCCAACAACACTGGCGTGTCATCTTCAAAGGCTCCCACCTATCCTACACATCAAAATTCAATGTTCAGTGTCAAGCTATAGTAAAGGTTCACGGGGTCTTTCCGTCTAGCCGCGGGTACACCGCATCTTCACGGCGATTTCAATTTCACTGAGTCTCGGGTGGAGACAGCCTGGCCATCATTATGCCATTCGTGCAGGTCGGAACTTACCCGACAAGGAATTTCGCTACCTTAGGACCGTTATAGTTACGGCCGCCGTTTACTGGGGCTTCGATCAGGAGCTTCTCTTTCGATAACACCATCAATTAACCTTCCAGCACCGGGCAGGCATCACACCCTATACGTCCACTTTCGTGTTTGCAGAGTGCTGTGTTTTTAATAAACAGTTGCAGCCAGCTGGTATCTTCGACCGGTTCAACCTTCGAGAGTAAATCTCTACAATCTACGCCGGCGCACCTTCTCCCGAAGTTACGGTGCTATTTTGCCTAGTTCCTTCACCCGAGTTCTCTCAAGCGCCTGAGTATTCTCTACCTGACCACCTGTGTCGGTTTATAGTACGGTTTAGTATAACCTGAAGCTTAGTGGCTTTTCCTGGAAGCGTGGTATCGGTTACTTCATCTCCGTAGAGACTCGTCATCACTTCTCGGTGTTAACGGAATTCCGGATTTGCCTAAAATTCCCACCTACCGGCTTAAACAGACATCCAACAGTCTGATAACCTAACCTTCTCCGTCCCCACATCGCAGTTATACCAAGTACGGGAATATTAACCCGTTTCCCATCGACTACGCTTTTCAGCCTCGCCTTAGGGGCCGACTCACCCTGCCCCGATTAACGTTGGACAGGAACCCTTGGTCTTCCGGCGAACGAGTTTTTCACTCGTTTTGTCGTTACTTATGTCAGCATTCGCACTTCTGATACGTCCACCAAACTTCTCAATTCAGCTTCATCCGCTTACAGAACGCTCCCCTACCCAACAGTCTTTCGACTGATGCCGCAGCTTCGGTGACTAGTTTTAGCCCCGTTACATCTTCCGCGCAGGCCGACTCGACTAGTGAGCTATTACGCTTT